>JADZEF010000108.1 GCA_020850695.1 Planctomycetaceae bacterium
GGGGACACGTTCTCTTGCGGTTGGCCTCCATGCGGGCCTGACGTGCGGCCTTCCGGGCCGTCTCGAGCTCGCCGGGAATGTGATTTCCGGTGCCGTGGTACATCTCGTCCGGCGTCTAACCCCGGAATGCCGAGTGGGGGAGCCGTGAGTTGTGTTCGCTGACGTAGAAAGCAATCAGCGTCTGCAGCGTGCTGACCGTGTCGAGCGTGTTCAAGTACAGCCCGTGTGGTCAAAAAACTCGGCCGAGGCCAGATTGCCCAGAAATCAGGGGTTGCGCCGCGTCGGCGTACGGAATCTCGGTCGAGCGACTTTGTCTCTCCAGCGAGGGCAGTCAGCGCTCGGCGCCGAAGAATCTCGGCGCTGAGAATTCCGTTGACCGTGGGGGAGGCCCCTCGGATGCTGAGATCTGCTTCCGTGATCCGCATCCGGCGAATTATGTTCCTGATCGAGTCCTGGAACCTCCTGTTGGCCATCCTCGCGGGTTGGGGCAATCTCCGGCAGCAGGAGGTCATCTCCTATCTCCGCACCGAGAATCAGGTACTCCGCGAGAAGCTCGGCACGAAACGGATTCTGCTGGACGACGACCAGCGCCGCCGGCTGGCCGTCCAGGGGAAGATCCTCGGCCGGAAACGTCTTGAGGAATGCGCGACGCTGTTCTCGCCAGACACCCTCCTCCGCTGGCACCGCCAGTTGATCGCTCAGAAGTGGAACTTCCAAGACCGGAAGGTGAAGCGACCCGGACGGCCTCCCGTGACCGACGAAGTCCTAAAACTGGTGCTTCAGTTGGCCCAAGAGAACCCGACTTGGGGATACGACCGCATCCAAAGTGCGCTCTCCAACCTCGGACACGAGATCTGCGGTCAGTCCGTCGGCAACATCCTGAAGCACCATGGGATCGAACCGGCTCCCGAACGAAAGCGGCAGCCCTCGGCCAGCACCTGGAAGACATTCCTCAAGTCTCACTGGGACGCTCTGGGCGCGATCGACTTCACCACGATCGAAGTCTGGACGAATGGCGGGTTGGTCACCTACTACCTGCTCTTCGTGATGAAGGTCGCGACCCGAAAGGTCCATTTCGCGGGCTGCACGACGCATCCGAACGAAGCCTGGATGCAGCAGATCGCCCGCAATCTGACCGACTCGTGTGATGGGTTCCTTCTCGGAATCAGTCACGTCCTGATGGACCGGGACGCCTCCTTCTGTGCGGGGTTTCGAGCCATCTTGGAGAGCGTCGGCATCAAACCCGTCCGCTTGCCCCCCGAGAAGCCCGAACCTCAATGCGCACCTGGAGAGGTTCCATCTCTCGCTCAAGTCCGAATGTCTTGAACGGATGATACTTTTCAGCGAAACCATGCTGCGAAACTCGATCCGTGAGTTCCTCCTGCATTATCACGGGGAGCGCAACCATCAGGGGCTCGAGAACCGGATCCTCACGCCGGGCGAGGAGGTCGGCCGAGAGGCGGGAACGATTCAATGCCGGGAGCGACTCGGTGGCCTGCTGAAGTACTACCACCGCGAAGCGGCGTAGCCTGAGGCCGCTTGCTGTCCCTCGTTCGTCGGCCGGTCTGCTTCTGCGCGGAGCGTGACGACGCGCCTCAATTCGCCCGCCGCCACGTCGAATCCGCGCTCGAACTCGAACGCGTTCGGCCGAGATCATCGACTCGAATCGACTCCAAGCTCCAAGATTCCAGCACTTTCACCGTCGTTCGGTAGAGTCGAGAGGTGGCGCGGTGGTTTAGGCTTCGGCTTACTTCCGTTTCGGGGTTTCCCCGTGTGTGGCGCAATATCCGCCTGCCATGCTCCGTTTCCACACTCCCGCTCATCGAACCGGACAGGCGGATTTCCCGCATCCGGCTCTCCGACTGGCTTCACTCACCCGCACACGACACGCGCCCTTGGATCTCGGTCGTGACTCCGAGGGAGGTGAGTCTTCGCCGATGAATCAAGTCCTTTCCGAGACCTCCGAATCCATACATGGAGTTGATAGGCAAAGCCAATCTCCGGGCTCTTGGTCTCTTCCAGTGACACACCAGAAGTCAGGCTCCTTTCCTCCGCCAGAGTTACCCGGCTTCTTCGGTACTACGAGCCTGTCCGCCACCCCAGGCGGCCCAGCCTGTCCCTCGCGGGAGTCCGGTTGAGAGTCACGGCCTCTCACCGCTGGGGTTTCCCGTGTTCCGATCGATTCCCTCGGATAGACATGCCGACGCCACTACCCCGGCGGGACCGGTCGGGTGCCATTGTCGCTTCTTCCCCGACCGACGGCGGCCTTCCCTGAAAAACTGACAGGTCGGCTCCCGCATCTTGGTCTTTCGAGGCCTGCTCAGCGTTCACTCACGTTTCGGCCTGCCTACTCGCTGAACCACCCGAGGTGGTCCGTTTCGTCAAAGGCTTCGACGGATTCGTTGCCTCCTCCGCCGCTCCGACTGCTACCGGCTGGAGCGACCCGTCGCCGGGTGGGACTCGAACCCACTGGAAATCGCCGACTTGCACGGCGCACAGTTTTTTGACCACACGCGGCCGCCCGCTGGAACAGCCCTTCGCGTTCCTGTCCGACATATTGCCCCCCCCGCGTCGTGCCTCTGGAGCCGTCCGGGCTTTGAAGGCGCGACGACACGGCTCTGGACTCGATGTGGCTTCGCGACGGGACTTCCTGTGGGGCGGCGGGCTGCCGGCCGCCGGAACCGCATGCCGGCTCGCCCGCCGATCTCGACCGCGTTCGGCGACTCGGGCCGAACCCAACTCGCGTCCCTCGGGGATCTGCATCCTGGTGCGTCTGCTGGGCGGGCCCCCTGCTTGACATGTTCGACCCGAAGCCGGAAGCTCTCCCGGAGGTCCGAGGCCTTTCCGTCCGATCGCCAAGATGGTGGCCGGAACCCGGATCTGCGAGCCCCCCTGGGACCTGAGATCGCCAGCGGCCCGGCTTTCGGAGAGTCGTCAACCGTCTCGATCTCGTGGACGTTCATATGATGGCCTACCGCTCTCTCGGGCTCGCCCCCTAGTCGCCCATCCGCGATCCCATCGACCGCCTGCACCCTATCAGCCGCGGCCGGCCGATCGACGCCCCCCCTGTGACGAGCCCGGCGCGACCTCCACGCGAATCGAACCATGACGACCGACCACTCGTCCCTCCTGGCGATCGATCTCGGGAACACGTCGGTCCGGGTCGCCCGGCTCGACGCTTCGGGCCAGATCGAGGTTCTCCGGAATGGCCTGGGGGAAGACTCGACCCCGCTCGCCGTGCTATTCGACGACGACCGGGTTGTCGTCGGCAAGCGGGCGCGGAAGTCCGCCGCTCTCCGGCCGGACAGGGTCGCGATGGGATTCCGCGACTCTCTGGCCGACTCGGACTTCCGTGTCGAGATCGACGGCGCGTCGCACACGGCCGAAGAGCTGGTGAGCCTGGTCCTTCGCCAGGCGACCGCCGACGCGGATGAGGCGACCGGGCAACGGATGCGAGACGTCGTCCTTACGTGCCCCGCCTGGTTCGACGGGCCGCGGCGGGCGGCCTTGGTCGATGCGGCCCGTCGGGCCGAGCTCTCCGTCGTCCAGTTGATCGACGATCCCCGGGCGATCGCCCTGAGCCCCGGGCTCGCGTTGACGGCCGGTCGATCGGCGCTCGTCTGCGACCTGGGCGGCTCATCCCTCCAGGTCTCAATCTTGGAGCCCCGCGGCGAGTCGGTGGAGGTCCCGGCCGTCCGGGGTGACCGTCATCTCGGGGGCCGGGACTGGGATCACGCCGTCGTGCAGTGGATGGCCGAGGAGTTTCGCCGATCGACTGGGAGTTCCGCCGACCCGCTGGACGACCCGGAGACATTGCAGGACTGGATGCTGCGGGCCGAGCACGCGAAGATCGCCCTCTCACGTCAACGAGAGGTTCATGTCGACTGCCGGCACGCCGGCCATTCGGTCGAGCTTTCGCTTGACCGGGCCGCTTTCGAGGACCGCACGAGGCCGCTCGCGGATCGACTGGGTACGGTCGTTCTCGAGACGCTGCAGGACTGGCGGAGCACCGTCGGCCGGGAGGCGGATCAGATCCTGCTCGCGGGAGGGGCGGCCCCGACACCGGGCGTCGCCAGCCGGCTCACGGAGATGCTGGGGCGCGATGTCGAGCCGCTGCCGAACCCGGGCGAAGCTGTCGTCCGGGGGGCCGCCCGGTGGGCCGCCGCCGCCCTGAGCGCGGAGCAGGATCTTCGTGCGCACCGGCAGGAGAGCGAGGCCGTTCCATCGCAGAAAACATCGGGGGTCCCCGGCGAAGCCGAGCCTCCCCGGTCGGGAGCCTGTGAAGCCCCTCTGGACGACGACGTCGAATTCACGGTCTACCGCCCCCGCGTCGTGACGCCGCAGCGCTGGCACACCCTGCTGGCGTTCGCCCACCGGAGCGAGCTTCCGGACGACGCGCCCCCGGACGAGCCGGACCCGGTTGCGGAAGTCCGAAGGCAGGCCCTGCAGGTTCTCGGGCCGGACCGCATCGACCAGTACAAGCCTTCCACGCAGGAAAGCCGTCTCGCCGTCCCCCGAGCGGGGGAACTCACGATGGTCCCCTATCTGCCGGGGTTCGAGTGCAACCCGCCGCGGCACACGTTCCTGTGGCAGGAGAACGTGCATCGCTGCGAGTTCCGCATCCGTGCCGGCGCGCATCTCGACGGCCAGACCGTTTCCGGGAACCTCTCGGTCTACCTGGGGAGCATCGTCGTCGCCGACGTGACGCTCAAGATCCGGGTCGACTCGGGCCACGTCGATGCGGCGTCTCGCCCCGCTGCCGAGAAGAGCGGCTCCCGACTCTACAAGAAGATCTTCGCGTCCTACTCGCACCGCGACCTCGTGATCGTCGAGCAGTTCGAGCGGCTGCACCGCGCCCTGGGAGACCGGGTGCTCCGGGACTGGAACGAGCTCCGGGCCGGCGAGGAGTGGAACGAGCGGCTCCGCGAGATGATCGTCGAGGCCGACGTCTTCCAGCTCTTCTGGTCGCGGCACGCGATGCTGTCGCCATTCGTGCGGCAGGAGTACGAATTCGCGGTGTCGCTCAATCGGCCGTCCTTCGTCCGGCCTTGCTACTGGGAGGATCCATTCCCCGAATCGCCGGCCGGCGAGTTGCCGCCGCCGACGCTCCGGCGATTCCATTTCCACAAGCTCGAGCTGACCCCCCTGTCGACGGTCGAGCGTGATGCACAACCGCCCGACGCCCCGTCGCCTCCCGGCTCGGCGGTCTTGGAACAACAGACGCCTGCCGCTCCGCCCACTGTCGAGCCGCCGCCAACACCCCAGTCACCTTCGGCACGAAAGCCAGCTCCCTCGGCTCTTCCCGCGGTCGAACCGCGCTCCCTGGGCCCGTCAGTGCGACGTTCCGTGGCCTCCGCCGTCGGCCGTGCCGTGCGGGCCGCGGGTGGGGCGTTGGGCCGCCTGATCCCGCGTTCGTCCCGTCCCGAAAGCCGCCTGAACGATCTGACTTCCCGGCGGGACCAGGGAGTCCTGCAACGGAGCAGCGCGTCCATGCTCCCGAGCGAGCGGTCGGCAGCAGGCCGGAATCACGGAACCGTGTCGCGATGGCTGCGGGCGGGTGGCTTCCAGTGCGTTCGCGCACGGCAAATCCTGTTCGCGGCGACTCTTGCTTGTGCTCTCGTCGTGGGCGCGGCAGGTTGGTCGGCCACCTCCGACGTGTTGGGAACCCCAGTCCTGCGGCCCGCAGTGGCTGTGGCCGCCGGCATCGCAGGAGCGTGCCTCCCCTGGGCCGTCGTCCTGTGGCGGCGCTGGCGGCGGCGTGCCGAGATGCGTCGGTTCGTCCGCGAAGCCGTCCCCCTGATGGTGATCGCCGCCCGGAGCGGACTCGGAATCGCCGGCGTCCTGTGGCACGTCATCGCCGACCTGGAAGGGACGTTTCCGCGGGCGGCCGCGGAGTGGAGGATCGCGTCCCATCAGATGATGCTCGGCTGCGCGGTCGAGGAAGCTCTTCGGGATTTAGCCGATCGTGTGGATCTCGACGAGGTCGCCCGCCTCACGCGAGCCCTCAGGTACGCCCACCGCTTCGGCGAGCCGCTCGAGCAGGCTCTCTGGATGCTGGATTCAGACTCCCCGTCAACTTCCCCGGTCGACACGCCGGACGGCGGCGCGCCCCCGCGCCCGTAGCTTCACCTCGACGGCGGACGACCCACAGGAGTCTCCTGGTCAATCGAGACGCGGCGACGCTCCGGAGCCCCGCGGAGATCAAATGCCGGCCGTGGGGTCAAAAAACTCGGCCGAGCCAAGTTTCCCGAGAGATTCAGGGGTTGCAGCTCGTCATTGGACGGAAATTCGGTAGAACGATTTCGTCACTCCACGAGGGCGGTCAACGGGTCTTGGCATCAAAATACCTCGGTGCGGAGCGCCGACAGCACTCGACGGGGAGCGAAAGTCGCTCGACCGAGATTTCGTCCTTGGCGTGCCGCAACCCCCTGATTTCTTGGTAATCCGAGCCTCGGTTGAGTTTTCTAACCCCATGGGGTTGAACATCATCCGCAGGCTGGCCGGTCGCGAGCTGTTTACTTTCCTGCGGCGCCTCATCCGGAGAGTGGCCAAGCCAAAAGGGGGCGCGAACGGAATTCTCTGATCAGGAAAACGGCGAATTCCGAACAATCGACGCTTCTGGATTGCGTTGGGGCACCCGAGTCCATTGCAATCATTGCCGAGATCTCCGTGTGGTTTGGCTAGAGGCTCCTCGTCGTGCACCAATTCGTCCGGTTTCCGATCCTGATGTCGTTCCTCCTGCTGTGGCGGCTGATGTCGCCGACCGCGACATTCGCAGGCGAAAACTACGCCTTTCTTGTCGCTGTGGGAGACTACGACCCGAAGCAACTTCATCGCTTGCCCTATTCGCGGAACGACGTCCTCGCGTTTTACGACGTACTTCTCCAGTCGGGGTTCAAGAAAGAGAACGTCACGCTCATGCATGACGACCCGAAGAACTCGCTGCCGGCACGCCTCCTTCCGGAATCGGCGAAGATCCGCAAGCAGTTGACTCTGATCTTGTCGGGACGGGATGAGGAGGACACGATCATCCTGGCCTTTGCCGGCCATGGCGTGCAGTTCAAGGGCGATGCCTCGAGCTATTACTGCCCGCTGGACGTCGACCTGGAGAAAAAAGAAACCCTGCTGCCGCTGGGCGAGGTCTACGAGGCGTTGAAGGCCTGTCCGGCGAAGCGAAAGCTGTTGCTGGTCGACGCCTGCCGGAACGACCCCCGCACGCAGGTCTCACGCAGCCGGGCGACCGTCGACCTGGAAAGCATCACTCGTCCCCAGAAGCAGTCGGTGCCTGAGAGCGTGGTGGCGTTTTTCAGCTGCGCGGAGGGCCAACAGAGCTTTGAGTGGCCCGAGCTGAAGCATGGCGTCTTCTTCTACCACGTGCTCGACGTCTGGAAGAAGGGGGTTGATGGCCAGAAGGAGCTGACGCTGGACGATATGGTCTATCAAACCCGAAAGCGAACCGAGGCATTCGCCCGAACCACTCTGGAAGCGTCGCAGACTCCCGAGTTACATGGGAAGAGCGCCGGCAAGTGGGTGCTTCGAACGTACGACGCCAAGGTCGTCAACGAATTCACCAACTCCCTCGGCATGACGCTCGTGCGTATTCCCGCCGGCGAGTACCCGCGGGGCACACCAGCGGCGGATGTCGAGCGGATGCTGCGGGATTACGCCGATGCGCGCCGCGACAACTTCGACGACGAACAACCGCAGCATCGGGTTCGGATTGCGAACGACTTCTATCTGGGTCGATATGAGGTGACGCAGGGCGAATGGAAGGCCCTGATGGGGAGCGCTCCCTGGGCTGGAAAACCGAACGTCCGCGACGGCAAGGATTTCGCCGCAGCGTATCTCAGTTGGGACAACGCGGAAGAATTCTGTCGAAAGCTCAGTCTGAAAGACGGCGTTTCCTATCGACTGCCGGCCGAAGCGGAATGGGAATATGCATGTCGGGGAGGAACAACCACACGCTTTGGCTTCGGCGATGAAGACGGACGGATCGGAGATCATGCCTGGTACGGCGGATTGTCAGGGTTTGGCAATGCAATGAATGAACGATATGCGCATCCGGTCGGGCTGAAGAAGCCGAATCGGTTCGGGCTCTTTGATATGCATGGCAATGTGTGGGAGTGGTGCCAGGATGCATACGATCCGAAGGAATACGCCAAATACCTCGACAAGACGACCGAAGATCCGCGTGCGGCGCCGAATGCGGCCGTCCAACGTGTGATGCGCGGCGGCGGATGGAATAACTCCCCGCGGCGCTGCCGGTCCGCCAGCCGAGGAGGAAATCCGCCATCGGAAGGCTACTTCTACACGGGGTTTCGCGTTCTCGCCGTCCGGCCGCCCCAGTAAGTGGGTGGGGACCAGGGGTTTGACGTCTTCCGGAAGACGAGGGCGACTCACGAAACGAACGCGCGTCGTGGTTGTTCGAGTTCGACGATCTCTGCCCGTGTGGTCAAAAAACTGTCCGCCGTGAAAGTCGGCGATTTCCAGTGGGTTCGAGTCCCCGTGTGGTCAAAAAACTCGAACGACGAGAAGAGTGCTGGAATCATGCAGGCTGGAGTCGTTTCGAGTCGACGATCTTGGTCCAAGACGTGTGGCTCGAACACTGATCTTACGGAGCAACAGGCACTTTGAGGCGTGTCGTCACATTCCAGGGAGGACCTGATCGCTGTGACGCCAGCCAATGAGGAAGAAGCTGCGGCGTCGTGCTACGCCGCTTCGCGGTGGTAGTACTTCAGCAGCCCGCCATGCTATTTGCCACGACATTCTGGACTTTCCTGCGCGAGTTCTCGCCACTTGAGGCCGCACGGGAGAGACCTGCCTGACTGGATGACCGGGA
>JADZEF010000109.1 GCA_020850695.1 Planctomycetaceae bacterium
CCCATGCAGGCCGCCGGCCGGCAGGCCCCGCAGGTACCGAAATCGCTTCCCGAGGAAATCTTCCGCGGACTCTTTGGAACGTTGGACCAGCCTCGGGTTACGGCCCCCGCCACCGTTCCCCGACCGGTCGCTGCCACTCGCGTCACGGCACGGGAAGTGAATGGGACCCGCGTGGAGGCCGTGGGTGCAACGACCGCCAGCGCTGCACCGCAGGGGGGAACCGCTTTCTCCCCGGAACAACTCGCGGCCATCGAGAAGGAACGCAAGGACCTGGGCAGGGTTCATCCCGGCCTCGCCAGTTCGCCCAGCGTCGTCCTGCATCGCAGCGCCACCTATCCCGAATACGAGTCGTGGCGGCAGTTGCTGGCGCAAGGGCACATGCTGAACGTTCAAACGATCAAACCGATTGAGGGAGACGTCCGAACGTTTGCGGCGGCGGACAAGGCCGAAGAAGTCAAGAACCGCGACGCACTGCTGCGAGCCGCGCCGGCGGGAGGCGGAGCTCAGGGAATGCAACTGATGCATCTCACGCGACAGGAAGTCCAGGCGGCGGCGCAGCGGCGGATGTTCAATCAGGCGACGCAGGTCGGGAGTTTCGCGTTGAGCCGTTCCGAGCGGAATACGACGGCCCTGTTCGGCGCCGGTTTGATTGATTCCTTGACGGAAGGCGAACTCAAGGCCCTGGAAGCGAAGCAGGCGGAGGCTCGCAAGGTGAGCGGTCGCGTGGCGGCGCTGAAGGACGGCAAGATCGGCCGCTTTGGCTGGAAGGGACAGACGGCCGATCTGAATGATTTCGTCCTGACGGCGTGCGCGGTGGAAATCGGTTTGAACGTTCCCGGCCACTCGCAGGCAGGGGTTCCACACAAGCCGGACTACAAACCGGCGGGACTCGATTTGAATGCGGCGGAATGCCGGGCGCTCGTCGATTTCGTACGCGAGCTTCCCGCGCCCAGGCAGCGGCCGCTGGCCGACGAGGACGACGCGGCGTTCGTGAACCAGGGACGCCGACTCTTCGAGAAGGTCGGCTGTGCCGAGTGCCACGTGCAGGATGTCGGCAAGGCGGTCGGTGTCTACAGCGACCTGCTGCTGCACGACATGGGCCCCGACCTCGGCGACTCGGGAAGCAGCTATGGAATCTTCGTCCCGGATTCGACTCCGGAAGGGGAATCCGTTCCGCAGGCTGCCGCGCTGGCCGGAAAGTCGCCGGCGCCGATGGGCGCGACGCGTCAGGAATGGCGGACCGCCCCTCTGTGGGGCATCCGCGACTCGGGCCCGTATCTGCATGACGGCCGCGCGGAGACACTGGACCAGGCAATCGCCTTCCATGGCGGCGAATCGTCGCAGTCGGCCCAGATGTACTTCTCGCTGAAGCCTGAAGAGCGGTTCCAGGTGATCACGTTCCTGAAGTCGCTCGTCGCTCCGGACGCCCAGCCGGTGGCGTCGCGATAATTCCATAGTGCGAGAATTGCCGGAACCCCCGCCAGCGAAAGCTGGCGGGGCTTTTCTTGCGTTGTCTGTAGAAAGCGGTAGGAGCAAACCGCTCTATTGAACCATCAGGCGAGTCATGCAACGGCGCATCATGTACATAGAACGCAAAGAGGGGCTCACCGGCCCCGCTCGCATCGGATGGGTCCGTTTCTCACAAACGGGGAAGACGCTTTATTACGAAAGCCGTGCTTTCCAGTCCCTCAAAGGGGCCTATAAGGCCAACTACCGCGACACGGAAACCCTGGAATGGTATTGGATCTGCGGACCGCGGAAGGACGGAATGGACGCCCTTTACCCCGCAATCGTGGAAATTGATGAAGACGCACGGGAAGAATACTGGAGCGACATTCGCGATCAGCCAGAAAGTGTGCGACTGACGTCGTTCCGCTCTCCTGGAAAGTACTCGCGGCGTACTCCCCGGCCTGAACTGAATTCCCATGGCGCAAGCCGCAACGGTGGCAACCGCCGAAGCCGTCGCCGGTGATCGTGGCCCAGAGGTTCATTCATCTCGCAAACAAACTCCCGTGCTACTCGCTTCCCGGGCCGGATTTCAGATGATGATACTATCCGTTTGATCCTGTTCGCCTCGCGCGCTTGCAGTCCGGGGAAGGCACGTTAAAGTAGAGCCATCACCGAAGGCGGTGGCTTTGAACGTGTTCAAAGTTTGAGTCGGGCGATTAACTCAGCGGCTAGAGTGCCATCCTCACACGGTGGAAGTCACTGGTTCGAATCCAGTATCGCCCATTTCCTTCACGACGCGCTGATTCTCCTGCCCCTCGCGTCCTGGCCTCGATCGACTTTGAGAGTCCCGCCTGATTCCCAAGGTCGGACTTGTCGCTTCGGGAATTTCCATGCGGAGTGCGCTTCCCCTCACCAGTCGGCAAGCGCTTCAGCGAGCCTCGACCGGCTTCGGCATGCTGGCCTTGGCAGGCTTGGTGCCCCGCCCCTCGCGAGGGGAATCGGGTTCCAATGCCGCGAGTTCGTCTTCGATCCCCGCAGCCCATTTCCGGCCCCGCGCGAAGCACGTCATTTTCTGCTTCATGGACGGCGGGCCGAGCCACGTCGACACGTTCGACTACAAGCCGATGCTGGCGAAGCGGCAGGGGGAGGCGATCGGCGACAAGGCGGTTTCGAAGCTGTCGCAGAGTGCCGCCAGCCGCGTGTGGCTCGGATGTCCCTGGGAGTTCAAGCAGCGCGGCGCCTCGGGACTCTGGGTGAGCGACCTCTTTCCCCGGATCGCGGAGGTCGCGGACGAGTTGTGCGTGCTGCGATCGATGGTCGGCACGCAGCCGCTGCACGGCCAGCAGAACCTGCTCCTGCACACGGGGCGCGTCACGGGGCGGGCCCCCAGCCTCGGTTCGTGGGTGTCGTATGGCCTGGGTTCGGAAAATGGAAATCTGCCCGGCTACGTGCTGCTGAATAACGACTGGATTCCGAACGGCGGGCTGGAAAACTTCGCTCCGGCTTTCTTGCCCGCCTCGCACGGGGCGACTCTGTTGCGGGCGAAGGGGACGCCGGTCGATAACATCGTTCCGGCCGACACCCCGTCAATTCAGCGCCGCAAGCTGGAGCTGTTGAGGGCGCAGGACTCGGAATTCGCGGCAGCGAACCCCGATGACGGCCTGATTGACTCGGCCATCCGCAACTACGAAACGGCGTTCCGCATGCAGGCGGCCGTGCCGGCCGTTGCGGACGTCGAGAAAGAGACGCTCGCGACGCAACGCCTGTATGGCGTCGACAGCTCGAACGACTACAAGCGGTACTACAGCCTGCAGTGCCTGCGGGCCCGGCGGCTGGTGGAAGCGGGGGTGCGGTTCGTGGAGATCACGTGCCCGCTGACGCACGCCAACAATTCGCCGTGGGATCAGCACAGCCACCTGAAGCAGAATCACGCCGAGAACGCCATGATCACCGAGCAGGCGGTCGCCGCGTTGATCGTCGACCTGAAGCAGCGCGGGCTCCTGGAAGATACGATCGTCGTATGGGCGGGGGAAATGGGCCGCACCCCGCACACTCCGAAGATCAGCGAAACCGTCGGCCGCGACCATCATGTCAACGGCTACACGATTTTTCTCGCCGGGGGAGGATTCAAGCCTGGGACCACGTATGGCGAAACCGACGAGTTCGGCAACGCGGCGGTGGTCAACCCGCTGATGATCCACGACGTCCACGCGACGATCCTGCATCAGCTTGGCCTCGACCACAAGCGGCTGATCTTCCGCTTCGGCGGCCGCGACGTCAGCCTGACCGACGTGCACGGCCGCGTCGTGAGTGAGATTCTGGCATAGAGCGCTGACTCGCCGCGGTTGGTGGTCGCGACGGCTCCATTTGGTCCGCGACATCGAAGGTCGTGGCACACCGACGGCGAGCCTCACCCTCGCGCCGCTGGTATGATGCCCGGTTATGGAGACCCGTTCCGAGTCCTGCCGCCGCGCGCTGTTCGCCGTTCTGGCTCTCGCCTTCGTTGTGAGGATCGTTGCGGCGATCGGATTGCAGCACGTTCTGGATAACGTGCTGCACCGGCCCTTCCTCATCGAAGGGGATGCCAACGGATACTGGACGCTTGCGGAAGGGATTCTTGAAGGTCGCGACTACGCCCTTTACGACCCGCCGCGCCGCGTCCTGCGGATGCCAGGGTTTCCGCTCCTGCTGGCTGCCGGACAGAAGATCGCCGACGTCGCCGGGATCTCGCGGCATCGCCCCCTGGTGACACGGTTGCTTCTGGCGGTCGTCGGAACGGCGGCGTGTGGCGCGGTGTATCTCCTGGGGCGAACGTTGTTCGACGCCAGGACGGGCGTGTTGGCAGCCGGCCTGTGCGCGGTGTCGCCGGCGTTCGTGCTGTTCAGCGTGCAGGAGCTGAGCGAAACGGCCTTCGCGCTGGGACTGGTCCTGAGCCTCTGGTGTCTGGCACGCTTGATTCAGACGCTTCGAGGAGAGAGTGCTAGCACTTCAGCCGAATCACGAAGCGATATGTGGCCCGTTGTCGGATGGTCGCTGGCAACCGGGATGGCGATTGCTGGAGCCAATTACAAGCGGCCGAGCTGGATGCTGGCCGGCCCCGCGTTCGCCGTTCTGATCGCCATCGTGTCGCCTCGGAAGCTCCGCGGCCTCCTGGCCGGGATGCTGGTGCTGGGCTCCATGTTCCTTTGCCTGACCCCCTGGGCCTGGCGGAATGAGCGCGTCACGGGTCACTGGGTCTGGACGACGTTGTGGGTCGGAGCGAGTCTCTATGACGGCCTTCATCCACAGGCCACAGGCGACAGCGACATGCGGTTCTTCGACCAGGAGAACCTCATGGCGACAATGACCGAGTTCGAAGTTGACCGCGAGTACCGCCGGCGAGCGAACGAATTCATTCGCCAGAATCCGGGCCGCGCCCTCCAGCTGGGAGTGATCAAGCAACTCCGATACTGGAACCCCGTTCCGAATGCGGCGCAGTTTTCGTCATGGTGGATGCAACTCCCGCTGGCGGTCTGGTTCGGTGCGATGATTGCCTCCGCGGCCTTCGGGTCTTGGGAGTTCCAGGGGAAATGGATTGCGCTGGTAATTTGCGTGGCCCCCATTTTGTACTTTGCGGCCGTGCATTCGGTCTTTGTGGGATCGCTTCGCTATCGTCTCCCTGCGGAGTATCCGTTGCTTATCGTCTCGGCGGCCGGGTTTCTGGCCGTCTGGAGGCGGCGGCGGCAAAACGGTCTTCCCGAAATGTCGGGAAAGACGTATTTCCCATGATGGGACGGCAGGTTGCGCGCGAATGCAATGGCGATTGAGCAGCCTCGGTGAAGGCTGAAGCCATTGCGAACCCGCAAGCGATGTTGGCAAGCCGCGCAACCGCCCGGCCCGGTGTTGGGGATGGTGCGTTGACACCCGTCCCTCGACACTCAACCCTTTTCCCTCGACCCTCCCATGACTTTCCGCCGGACATTCCAGTGGCTGGTCATGCTGGTGCTGCTCGCAGCAACCGGTGGAGGGGCCTTCGCGTGGCGACTCTGGGACCAGCGCGATCTGCTGCTCGAAGCGACGCTGAAAGAGAAGCTCCCTGAGTTCTTTCCCGGTTGGAACGTGACGCTCGGACGAGTCCGGTTCGACTGGTATCGCCGTATCCAGGTGAAGGACGTCGCGCTGCTGCTGGGGGAGCCCGCTCAACCGGCGATCAGCATCCCCGAGTTGCTGATTACCGTCGATCGCCGCGAGCTGACGCAGAACCAGCGGATCGTCGTGCAGAAGATCCGTCTCGTGGGCGCGACGGTCGACGTCGTCCGCACCGCGGACGGGAAGTGGAACTGGCTCAACCTTCCGCCCATCAAGAGACAGGAAACGGGCTGCCCCGAGTTCGAGATCGAGCGCGGTACGCTGCGGTTGCGGTTCGAGCCGTCGGACGGCAGCCGCCCGACGCTGATGACCTTCAGGCAGGTCGAGCTGAAGCTGATTCCCGCCGGCCGCCGGGCGTACATCGCCAAGGGGGGAATGCACATCCACCAGATGGGACCGCTCGCGTTTGAAGGGCGGTTTGATGTCGAGACGAAGACATGGTCAGTGGATGGCCGGTTGAAGGATGTCGTGACGAACGGCGACCTGTTCAAGCTGGCCGCGGGGTTCTCGCCAGAGTTTCGTCAAAATCTCAACCGCGTCGGGTCGGCCCTTGACAAGGTCCGAGTCGCTTTGGGAACCGACCCGGCCGCCGAACCGCGGCATGCGGTGGCGTGGACTTCGGGTCATGCCAACCCTCCGGTCGTCCTGGCGAACAGTTCTCGCGAACGCGAGCCGACTGATGGATTGCCGGACTTCGGCGTCACCGCCCTCATGGATATTGGCTTTCATGCGGATCAGCGAGCGGTCGACTCGCCGCCCGATTTCCGGCTGAACGTCGGCCTCCGGCAAGGGCGCGTGCAAAACGACCTGCTGCCGTTCCTGATCGAGAACATGGAAGCGGACGTCTATTGGGACCGGCAGAACATCGAGATCCGTCGGCTGACCGGCAGCAACGGGCTGACCCGGCTGGCGTTTGGCGGGAAGGTGGAGCGGGTGGAGGGGACGGCTCCCGGGGCATTCGGAGTCCGTATCGAGAACCTGATGCTCGACGAGGAACTGCAGAAGCGGCTTCCTCCCGCGGCCCGCAAGATCTACGACTCGCTCAATCCCTCCGGACCGATCGACGTCGAGTGTGCGGTGGAGTACGACGGCATCTCGAAGTGGACCCCGCACAGCCTGCTGGTGACGGCCAACCGTTGCCGCGTCGCCCACGCGAAATTCCCCTATCGGGTGACGGACGTCATCGGAACGGTCACGCAGGACGGCACCGACCTCAAGTGTCTGTTCGAAGGGCGTGCGGGCGACCGTCCGGTGCTGCTCCAGGGAACGATCCACAACCCTGGCCCCGCGGCCGAAATGGCGTTCGAAATCACCGCGAAACAGATTCCGCTCGATGAGACGTTTCTCGCGGCCTGTCCCGCGAACGTCCAGGCGCCACTCGCGTCGCTCAACATCCGTGGATATGCCGACGGCGACGTCCGGATCTACCGCCCGCCGGGAATCGGGCAGAAGTCGCAGGTCCAGATTGCGGGGCGCGTGACGCGCGGCACCTTCGAATACGAGAAGTTCCCGCTCCGCCTCACCAATTTCACTGGACGGCTCGGATTCAACTCGGTCGACGAACTCTGGACCTTCGACGAGATGAAAGCCGAGCACGGCCGCGCCCGGGTCACTGGCTCGGGCTCATTCACGCGAGTGGAAAAGCCGGGGCGGCTCGCCCTCACGATCAATGCAACCGACCTGCCGCTGGACCAGTCGCTCGAACTGGCGCTTCCCGAAACGCTCCGCAAGCTCTGGGATGACCTGGCCCCCGCAGGGACCCTGAAGTCCGTCGAAACAAAAATCGATTGGGTGCCGGGCGAAAAGCCAGAGATTACGCTTCCGTCGCTGCAGATCACCAAGGGCTCCATCATGCCCAAGGCGTTCCCCTACTTTATCGATCAGGTGGAGTCGACCGGCTCGTGGAGTCAGGGACGCCTCGACATCACCAGCTTCACCGGACGGCACGACGACACGCCGCTCTCCGCCGAGGGATTCTGCGAGACCTCGCCCGACGGCGAATGGCGGCTGCGGTTCCAGAATGCGTCGGCCCAGAATCTGATCATGGATCGCTCGTTCCGCGCGGCCCTGCCTCCCAAGATGCTGTCGATTCTCGAGTCGGCCGACCCGCAAGGCTCGGTCAGCCTGACCGGAGCGCTGGAACTCCGCGGCACAGGCGTCACCGGCGACGCCATGACCGCCTGGTGGAAGGGGGAAGCCGAGTTTCCGGGCAACATCCTGAACGCCGGGCTGACGCTGAAAAACGTGCGGGGGAAGGTGACGTCCGAAGGGACCTGGGACGGCCGCCTCAGCGACATGGCGGGCCGCTTCGATCTGGAAACGGTCACAGTGCTCGATCATCACATTCAAAAAGTCAAAGGCCCGTATCGATTCCGCGACAAGCATCTGCTCCTCGGCTCAGCCGAGGCGATGGTCCCCGAGCGGCGTCCCGACGAGAAACGGAAAATTCCGGACGCCGACCGGATCGTCGGAAAGGCGATCGGCGGCGATCTGATTCTCGACGCCTCGGCGGTCTTCAATGAGGTGCCAAGCTGGGCGGCCAAGGCCATCCTGAATGACGGGCACCTCGAGGAGTACGCGGCCCTCTACGCTCCGCGGACCAAGAACGTTCGCGGCGTGATGAAAGGCTGGATCGACCTGCATGGCCGCGGGTCGTCAACCGCCAACATGACGGGGCACGGGGCGCTCCAGATCAGTCCCGCGGCCCTCTACGAACTGCCACTGATGGTCCAGATGTTTAGCGCGGTCAGCGTCACTCCGCAGGATCGGACGGCGTTCCGCTATGCTTACACCGACTTCACCATCCAGAAGAACAGCTTCCATTTCGGCGTCATCGATCTCATCGGCGATGCGATCAGTTTCCGCGGCAGCGGCACGGCGGGATTCAACGGCGAACTGAATCTCGACTTCTACTCGATGGTGCCGAAGCGCAAGGTGGTGATCCCGGTCGTCGATTTCATTCGCGGCGAGCTTGGCAAAGGCTGGGTGAAAGTCGAAGTCCGCGGGCGAACCAGTGCCCCGGTCGCCCGCATGAAGGCGATGCCGCAGGTCGACGAAGCGCTCAAGAAGTTCCTCGGCGCCTTCAATCCGATGCAGGCGGCCCCCATCCAGCAGTTGCCGTCGGTCCCGACGTTCCGCGAGAATTGAACTCGACGCATCCGCGAGCGGGTGCACCGAACCCGGAAACGTGCCGTGCCTCGATTCGCCCTCCTCTACCACGACCACCCGCGGATTCACTGGGATCTGCTCCTGGAAGAGGGGAACGTGCTGCGGGCGTTTCGGCTCGATGAGCCCCCTGAGATCGGCCGAACCTTTCAGGCGGAGCGGATCAATGACCACCGGCTGATCTACCTTGAGTACGAGGGACCGATCAGCGGGGGCCGGGGCGAGGTGCTGCAATGGGACGCAGGCCAGTTCGAGTGGCGGCACGATTCCGCCGAACGGATTGCCGTCGACCTGGCGGGGCGGAACTTTCGCGGCCGGCTGGAGATGACGTGCTCCACGTCGGATTCCCCCGAACCGCGGCCCAGTTTCTGGACCGTGCAATGCCACCCCGCCGATCAGCGTCCCGCGAACCCTTCCTTAACCTGATCGTCAGAACTCGCGACGGTCCTCACGACCGACCTGCGGCAAAGGCTTCCCGTTCGGCGACTGCCTCG
The DNA here is from genome assembly GCA_020850695.1 of Planctomycetaceae bacterium. GTDB lineage: Bacteria > Planctomycetota > Planctomycetia > Planctomycetales > Planctomycetaceae > JADZEF01. The sequence continues at coordinate 9,237 of JADZEF010000109.1, forward strand.
AACCATCGAAGCGACCGCCGAATCCCTCTTGCCCGTCTTTCCGGCTCTGACTATCGTCCCGCGATTCGCACCGCTCCGCGCCGGGATGGATTTCCCCCTCGCGCGGATACCGTCAAGGATGATGGCCATGCGACGCTTTGCATCTGCGGCTGGAGTACGCTCGTTTTCGAAGATCGGAGGCGTGCCGTACGCACAGGCGTTCGCCCGCGTGTTGTTCGGGGGGGACGATCCCGGACCGTGGACGCTGCTCGCCTTCGGCGTCGCGCTGTTCCTTCTCGCCGCAACGCTCCCCGGGTGCGGGAGCCAGGCGAGCGTCGCCCCGCCCGTCGAGCGGTTCCAGCAATACGAACCAGTGGGCGACGCGCCGCTGGCGCCGGTGCCGGGCGGAAGCGATGAGCCGTCCCTCCTCCCCGTCGCCTACGAGGCGAATGGCCCGGTGATGCTGACGGCCGAGGAGCTCAACATCGGTCTCGGCCCCGAGCCGATTGAGCCGGCGCAATCGATTGTCGCCCTTGAAAAGGAGACGGGCCGGATCGCCTGGCGGCGTCAACGCGATGGAGATCATGCCTACTCGACGCCGCTGGTGGTCGAGATGGACGGTGTGGCGCAGATTGTCAGCGTCTCAGGCCGCGGCGTGGCGTCCTACGACCCCGACACCGGCCGGGAACTCTGGTGGTGCCGGCATCACGGGCACACGGTCGTCCCGCGCCCCGTCTTCGGCCACGGAATGGTCTATTTCTGCACGGGATACGAAGCCCCTTCACTGATTGCGATTGATCCGACGGGCGAGTACGACATTTCCGAGTCGCATGTCCGCTGGCAGGCCGAAAAGGGGGTGCCGTTCAACGCCTCTCCGCTGCTCATTGGAACGCAACTCTTTCTGATGGGAGACCGCGGCGTCCTCACGTGCTACGACGCGATCCTCGGAACCCTGAGCTGGCAGCACCGGCTCTCGGGGAACTTTTCATCGTCGCCCATCGAAGTCGATGGCCTGGTCCTCGCGGTGAACGACGACGGAGTGGCGTCTGTCATTCAGCCCGGCGACGAGTTCGAGCTCATCGCAACCAATGTCATCGACGCCCCCGTGCAGGCCTCGCCCGCAGTCTCGGGCAAGTCCCTCTTCCTGCGGACCGAATCGCATCTCTATCGCATCGCCGCCACCACCGACGACGGCGACGCTCCGCTCGACTGGCCCCAGTTCCGTGGTCCGACGGGGGACGGGAATGCCGGTCGGCGCGACATGCAACTCCGCTGGAGCGAATCCAGGAACGTCGTGTGGAAAACGGCGATCGCCGGGCGAGGCTGGTCGTCGCCCGTGATTGCCGGCAATCAGGTCTGGCTGACGACGGCCCTCGAAGAAAGTGACGGGGCAGTCAGCCTGCGGGCCGTCTGCATTAATCGCAGGACGGGCGAAACGCAGCACGACATCGAGATCCTGCGGAAGCAGTCGCCCGAGCCGATGCACCCGCGAAACAGCCACGCAACGCCCACGCCGGTCATCGACGGCGACCGGGTCTATATCCACTTCGGCGCTCATGCGACGGCGTGTGTGTCGACCGACGGCAGGCTGCTGTGGCGGACTCGCATCCCGTACCACCACTACCACGGTCCCGCCGGATCGCCGATCGTGTGCGGCAACCTGGTCGTCATCAACTGCGACGGCTACGACGGCCCGTATGATCGCGAGAGCGATCAGCGCGTCAACCACGCGGATTCCCTCTCGGACGATCGAACGACCGACGAATGATCCGTCTGCCGTCGGACAACGGACGGTGCATCGACTCCGATCTGTTGATCCTCCCGACGAAACCGCCCAAGATACGCCCGTGACCCGGAGCGCCTCATCCCGCACTCGGGTCGATGCGACTTCCCCGCGCACGGGAGACTTTCATGGCGAGCATGTATCGCGTCGGCGTCATCGGCCGGACCGGCCGCGGCGATTATGGGCACGGCATCGACGTCTGCTGGAAGGACGTCCCGCAGACGCAGGTCGTGGCCGTCGCGGACGAGCACGAAGGGGGCCGCGCCAAGGCAGCCAAGGCGACCGGAGCGAAGACCGCCTATTCCGACTACCGCGAGATGCTCGAGAAGGAGAAGCTCGACATCGTCGGCGTCGGTCCGCGGTGGATCGACCAGCATCACGAAATTGTGACGGCGTGTCTCGAGCATGGCTGCCACGTCTACATGGAGAAGCCTTTCGTTCGCTCGCTCGACGAGGCGGACGCGATCGTCAAGCTGTGCGAGATGAAGCATCTCAAGCTGGCGATCGCCCATACCAACCGATATTCGCCGGTCGTCGCGGCGGTGCAGAAACTGATCGAGGCGGGAGAGCTGGGAGACATCCTCGAATACCGCGGGCGCGGGAAGGAAGACTCAAAGCGCGGAGGCGGGGAAGACTTGTGGGTGCTGGGGACTCACATGCTCGACCTGATGCGGAAGTTTGCGGGGGATGCCACGCAATGCTTCGCCACCGTCACCAGCAAAGGAAAGCCGATTGGTCCAGGGGATGTCGTGGAGGGGAACGAAGGGATCGGACCGCTGGCGGGAGATGCGATCGACGCGGTCTATTCGCTTCCCAAGGGAGCGAATGGCTATTTCGCCTCGCATCGCGGTGCGGGGGGCAGTCCGTCGCGCTTCGGACTGCAGATCCTCGGAACGAAGGGGATTGTGTTCATTCCGTCCGGCTACCTGGTGCCGGCTTTCTTTCTGAAGGACGGATCGTGGTCGCCAGGCAAGAGCGGAGCGAAGTGGCAGACCGTGACTTCCGCCGGAATCGATCGCCCCGAGCCGCTGCAGGGGACGGGACTTCACTTCGGCAACGTGGCGGCGGTCAAGGATCTGATTGCGGCGATCGAAAAGGATCGCCAGCCGCTCAGCAACGTCTACGATGGACGGGCCGCGGTCGAGATGATTGCCGCATGCTTCGAATCGCAACGCGTCCGCAAGCCGGTCGCGTTGTCGCTGGCCAACCGCCGCAACCCGCTGGCGATGCTCGACACCTGACAAGCACGAACGACATTCCAAGGCGTCCGGATCACGCGATGACGATGAACGCCATCCCTCCGTCCGGCTCGCAATGCGTTCAGCCTGACGACTTCGCCAACTCCTTCAGCAGCGGAAGGAAACTCTTGATCGTCCAGTCGTAGATCGCATACGACGCCACCGCGCTGATGGTGATGAAGGCGAACCAGAGGAGTGCGTCGGACAGTTTGGAAGGAATCAGCCGCGAGTCGGTGCGGCGGTAGCGCAGGTAGATGGCGGCCGCGGAGATCACGGGGAGCGTCGCCGCCTGGAAGAATCCTCCGAAGACCACCATTCCGCGCGGATTGCGGAAGACGAGGTACAGCACCAGGGCGAATGTCGGATAGAACACGCACAGCCAGCGGATCATCCGCATGCGGGTGTAGGCATTCGGGATCTCGATGAATTTGCCCAGGCTGAGGAAGTCGGCGGTGAGCCGGGCATGACCGGCCGAGGCGATATAGAGCGTCTTGAACAGGACGGCCCACGCACCGAGCAGAAAAACGATCTTGGTCCATGGACCGAAGGCGGGGACGTACATCTGGGCCAGCGTCTCGATCATGTCCTTGCCTTCAGGCTTCAGACCCTGCTCGTGCAGGACGGTCGCTCCGAGGAAATAGAACGCCACCGTGGCGGCCGTGAAGACGATCATGCTGACCCAGGCGTCGAGGACAAGGACGCGGATCCATCCATTGGCGCGGCGCGCCCATTCGGGGTCGTCGCTGCGGGGACCGGCGAATCGGGCGTAGCCTTTCTCCAGGCACCAGTAGGGATACGAGTAAAGCTCGCTCGCTCCGACGCCCGTGATTCCGAACGTGGCGAAGGCGGCTCCGATGCCTGCCAGTGGCAGCTGGAACGAAAGCCCTTCGAGCACCTTCTGCGGGTCGATCGGAAAGCCGGTGGCCGGCAGGGCCAGCACGCAGACGACGGTGATCGCCGTCACTCCCGCCACCAGGGCCGTTGTCACCCGCTCGAGAAAGACGTAACCCCCGCTCAGCAGAAGCAGCACCGCCGCCATCGCCGTGAGGATGGCCCACGGGTACTCGGGCCGCGACGCGATGGCCTGGCCGAGAGAAGACGCGGGTCCGGCCCATTCAATGAGCTTCGGCGAGAACGTCGGGAACGCGAGGTTAATCGCCTGGGCCACGCCGCCGGTCATTGCCCCCAGTTGCGAAACCGTCGCGATGAGCATGATCAGCCACCACCACACCTGCCAATGAACGCGGGGCTTCCAGCCGGGGAGCTCGTTGAGGGCGCCGAGTGTGGGCTTGCCGGAGGAAATGGCGTAGCGCCCGAGCTCGATCTGAATGAACACCTTGACGACGCAGCTGAAGATGATCAGCCAGAGGAAAGTGAATCCCCATTCGGCGCCGAGCGAAGTCGTCAGCAGCAGTTCGCCCGAGCCGACGATCGAGCCGGCAAGGATGATGCCCGGTCCGATCTGCCGCAGCGCTTTCCAGAGCGTCTCGGGCGGCTCCTGGATGGCCCCGGGGGGCATGGCGTACGGATCGTAACCGGTAACGTCGCTCATGGGGGCGCTGCCATGACGGGCGTGGTCGTGTTGGACGGAAGTTTGTCGAACCAGTCTGACCGTGACGAGGGGCCGGGGTCAACCGTCGGTGCGGCAATGGGGATTGAGGGTAGTGATGCCATTTGAAAATTGCCCCCCCGGAAATTGGCATGAGGGATGCAGTAGATGGCGGACCCGCGACGTCTGAGCGTTTGCCATCACTTTCCGAATTGGAAGCCCGCCATTCCAGTGGCCATAACAACGACCAAGACGACGACTAGGACAACTGGAGCGAACGCGAGCAGGACGGCGATCCGCCAGCGCCGCTCCAGAAAGATCCACTGGAACAGAACGATGATCGGCGAGCAGATCACGGTGACGAGAAGCAGAAGCCAGAGCAAGAACCAATAGCCGAGCGATGTTGCATCGCCGCGCCAAGTCTGATGTGCGCTTCTGGCCGCTCGCGACTCGATATGACTCCGGATGGCATTCGGGCTCAAGTGATCCAGAATGAAATTGGGGAGCATCTCAGGGCCTCCGCATCAAAATGGGCAGTCTGTAGCAGCGAGCGACCAGATACTTCCAATCGCACCATCGGCCAACGACTTGCTGGGGTGATCCGGCAC
>JADZEF010000110.1 GCA_020850695.1 Planctomycetaceae bacterium
GGGCAGGAAACTCTCGGGAAGCGCGAAGAAGTAACTGAGCGCCGAGACGACGTAGGGGCGCGGCTGAATTCTGCGGTTGGCATAGTCGAAGTAGGCGAGCAGAGCCTGCATCACCTGCAAGGGAGGCGTCTGCCCGGCGGCGTCATTGGGGGGAAGAGGAACGAAGAGGTGCGAGCCGGCCGCGGCATCCTTCAATTCCGCCACTCCCGCGGTTCCGGATGGCAGCGACTGAACGGCAAACGAACGGTCGGCGAGATACGCCAGCCTTCCCAGGAGAGTGAAGCGATTGGCCGCTGCGGCGGCTCGTGCGAGATCGAGCAGGCGGGGCCAGAAGCCAGGTGATTGAGGCGTTCCCGCTCCCTTTTGCACAAGGTCGACGGCTTGCGGTCCGGCGGCGACGACGAACCGCCGCGCGATGCGAAGCGGGACGCGGTAGGACCCCGGAGACATCTTCTCGACCTGAGGATCAAGGAAAGGGCAGATCTGGTTGATGCCCGCCATGAGCTCATCGAGCGTCGGTTCAGGAGGCGGAGCCGGCGGCTGTTCCTGGCTCGCGACGGGGCCGTCTTCCGCCCCATTCGACGGCAATGCCACGGGATGGGGCTCCGGGGGCGGCGGGAGCAGCGCGGCCATTTCGTCGAAGACCCGGTGAGGAGCCCTGTAGTCCGTCTCTTTCATTACAAATCCTCACGCTTGCGTCTGTTCGTCGACGCCCACATCCTCGTCGCGATGCGGCGCGGATCGTTTTGCGGCCGATCCAAACCCCCGCACGGAATCGCGAAGCTCCGTTCCGACGTACTCTTCAGCGACCTTGAGCAACTCCAGCGAACGCTCCTGGCACAGGTGAATACCGGCGGGGGCGTCCACTTCGCAGACGTCGCGAGATTCCCGCAGCGCCTCGTCAAACGGAGAAACATCCTTGTCCGGGGCGGCGGCCAGCCGGAAGGCGAGTCCCGCAAGCAGCGCCGTCCCCAGGAGAGCCAGCATCCAGTCCGGACCCGAGAGCCCGAACGGTCTCGCGGTCAGCTCCGTCGCCACGGTCATCATCCGTTGCGATTCGCTCTCGAGGGCGTCAGCCCGAAGCATCAGCGTCCGCACCGGCTCCGAGTCGGCCTTCAGCACGGCAGCGCTTCCCGCGTCGCGGCTCGCCTGTTTCAGCAGAGCCGCGGCTTCGCTCAACAAGGCCTCGGCTTCGGCCCGCGGAAACCAGCTGGCCGAATGCGCGGAAACATCCCGTAGCTGAGCGTCGATCGCATCCCCCAGCTGCGCCAGGCCGCGACGCCGCTCGATCAATTCGGCGAGCGGCGGAACCTCCGCGGTCAGTGCTGTCGATGAGCCGGCCGCCGCTTCCGCCAGTTCCTGGCACCGTCCGACGAGCGGCCGCAGCGAGACCGCATCCGCTGCCTGCCGGCTCAGGCTTTCGGCCGTCTGACGCGCGGCATCCATGCGGCCGCGGAGCGGAGCCGGATCGTCGTCGTCCTCGAGCTTCGCCGCCTCCGTCGCGATATCGATGCATTTCGTGAGTAGGTCGTTCATGGCGGCTTGCGGAAACCACGCAGGATCATTTTCCGCGATCGTGGTCTTCAGCGACGCCAGCGAGGCCGACAGACGCGCGAGTTCCTTGCGGCGGTCGTCGGCCGTTCCGGGCCGCGACGTGCCGCCGCCGAAGAGTTCGAACTGAAGAAGCCGCACCAGCGTCCGCGCGTCGGCCGCCTGCGTCATTCCCGCTGAGAGGGATTGAAGCCGCATGTCCGCGGCGGCCGTCAGTCCCGGAATCGAGGCGACGGCCTCATTCAATTTCTGTCGGTTCTGCCCGCCGCCGAGGAGTGGCTGCATCCGCTGCAGAACGAGATCCGCCCGGTCGACCAGGGCGACGCATTCTCTCTTCGGGAACCAGGCGTCGGGCTGCTCGGCGAGCTTCGCCTTCATTGCACTCACCCCTGTCGCAAGGCGTTGCCAGGCACTCCGCCGTTCGGCGAGCACCGGCGATTCGACGACGGGCGCCGTGGCGGCAGTGGCCGCGGCCGCAGACATTCGTGCCAGCGCCACGCATTGCCCGACGCGAGACGCCCCCGTCACCACCAACGAGGGGGCGGTGGCGCGAATCCTGACGAACGCCCACGACACGACCCCGGTGACGAGGAGCGCGCCGAGCACCCACGGCGCCGACGCCAGAACGAGGACGCGGAGCAGCGACGGAACGTTCTCTGCCGCGCCCGATTCCTGGATTCTCCCGGAATGGCTCCGGAGCTTGCTGGCCATATCGAGGCTCCAAAGGGCATTCGAACATCAGGGCCTGGATCGCGAGCGAATCAGAGCGTGTGGCGTAATGATCCACGGAGAACCGTTCAGCCAGGCCGCGCCGACGATGTCGCCGTAGGGCACGCTCTGAAAGCCATCCATCCGACGAAGGACGTCCCCCTGCGACCGGACGACGACATCCAGTCCGCGAAGTGACGCCCGCGGGGCAAACGTGACTTGTGTAGCGCCCGCGTCCAACATCAGCACCTGAGATTCCGGCGAAGCCCGTACCCTCTCCCAGCGATCGTCGCGGCGCTCGAACCGGAAGTCGCCGCGGTAAAGGCGCAGGTCGGACCCCGGCAGAAAGCGGGCTGCGGTGTCCAGCGGAACTCCTTCGCCGGAAGTTCGATCGACCGCCTGCCGGTCCAGCGAAGCAAGTCGGAATCCCTCGGCCGCATCTCGCCGGGTCAGCCCCGCCGCAGTCGTCAGCCACACTTGTCCGCCGGCGCACTGGAAGTCGTCCGGGGCATCCCAGCTGAAACGGCCCTGATGAAACAGCGGCCAGTCCGCACCGGCCTCGATTCCGGCCACCTGCAATGCGACTTGGCTGTCCCAGACGTTCCATGTCCACGAGGAATCGCGATGGAGCGTGTTCGCCGTGGCGCGAAATTCCTCATCGACAGGCTGGGGCGCCCAGGCATTCTGCTTCGGATCGAGGGTGAATACTCCTTCGCCATCGCACAGGATGCAGACGCGCTGATCGCGGTCGTGTCGGAAGACCCGGCGACACCCTGCGAGAGAGTCGCCGGCGGTCGACACGTTCCAGAAATGCTCGGTTCGTCCGTCCGGCGAGAGTTCGACCACGCCGGCATCTGTTGCGGCGAAGATCCTCGCCCCGTCAAACGTGATGCCACGCACGACGTCGATGGCGAAGCGCCCGTTCTCCAGCGACAGGGGTGCAAAGTCGACCGTGTCGCCGGAGACACGGCGACCGTTCGCGGCATGCACGAACCGCGGGCCGTCCTCGGCATCGACAATTCCGATGGTCTCCGTGCGGGCCAGCCAGAGGCCGCCGGGGCCTTCCCAGAGACGCTTCTCCGCCGGTACCCAGGTCCCATTCGCGGTATCGAGTGTCCATGTTTCTCCTTCCTCGTTTCGGGCCGACGACAGCGCCTCCGTGGATGCCGCCCCGGTCAGATCACCGCGAAACGGCCTACCGTCCGCATGGAATCGGCCCATGCGTTCGATCGATCCGAATCGCGCGTCGACCGCGTCTCCCGATTGCCGCTGCCATTCAAACGTTGTATTCGCCAGCGAACGACGCACCAGCCCGTCTCGGCTTCCCAGCCAGACGGCGTTTCCCGAAGGCAGGGCGCAGGCGACATCGTCGAACGCGAATCGGCCGGACGCGGGGAGCACTTCCAGGGCGTCCGCGGCAACTGCATTCAGTGCGACCCGCAGCCCCTGGCTGTCGCGCGTCCAGCGCCATTGCGGCGTCGAAACGAGAACTCGCTCGGCCGGTGCGTCGGGCAGCGGCTTCCAGTCGCCTGATTCGGCATCCCACCGATGGACGGCCCCGCCGTCGTCCGCCGAATCCAGAACGCCCCCCGTCGCACTCAGCAGGCGGAACGCGCCATCGGAATTCCATGCCAACGAACGCGTCCATCGAAGGCCGGCGGCCTCCCGATCGAACGCAATCGCCCCGGCGGGGGTCTCCAGCCAGAGGCGTTTGTCGTCCGGAAGCACGGCCCGGTAGAGGTCGTGCAGAAATCGTCCGTCGCTCAGATCCGACGGCAGCCCGCGCCATTGCATCGAACGCCGTTCTCCGGTCGTGAATCGCCACTCCTCGTTCGCATGCATTGTCGACGCCAGAGCGGCCGCTTCTTCGGCGGGCACGGGATCGCCGGTGGACCACTCCGCACTCTCCGGATCCTTCACCAGCGGAGACATTGCGGGCGACTCTCCGGCGGAAGCGATGAGCAGCCGCTGGCCGAGGCGATCGATCACGAAGTGATCCGACTGTCGGCGCGGACTGGGGACGAGGCCGATCGACTGGCGTGACGTCGCGTCGATCGAGATGACGCCCGCCGCCGTCGCCAGCAGGGGTCCGCGGTTGTCGTGAAACACGTCGGTGACTTCGTCCACGTCAAACCGGCCGACGGTCGGATTCCAGGCGACCGGGAATTGTTTCTGGCCGAGCCGCCGCGCGAGGCGGGGTTCGCCGCCGTCGACGTGCTTCCATTCCCAGTCGGGCGAATCGAGCAAGGGACGCGTCGACGGCGCGGCAAGCCGTGGATCGGCGGGCGTCGCCATGCCTTTCGCATCGAGCGTGAAAGCGCGATCCATCGTCACGGCATGGAACGACCCGTCATGAACGAATGCGTTCAAGAAACGCTCGCCGTCATTGAGAGGGAAAGCGGTCGCGGGGGCGATCCAGTCCAGCGAACCCTTGTCGATGTTCCAGCCTGAGGCCGCCCGTTGCGAAACCGCGATCAGACGGACTCCATCCACGGCAATCTGTTCGGGCCGGTGGAATTCGAAATCGCCGTCCGGATGCAGCGGAAGTTCGTGCCATTCGCCGGCTGCGGCCGCGATCCGCAGCACCGCCGGCGAATCCGGGTCGGCGCGCGTGCATTTCCAACGCGCCGTCGAGGCCAGCACGAGGTGCAGATCGGGAGGGGCGTCCGTGGTGCGCCACCGCCCTTCAAAGAATTCCTGCCAGGGGATGTCCTTTCCTCGCGTGAAGGCCGCCAGCGGCGCACGCTGCACCGCCAGTTCGTCGCATCCGGGGAGCAGGCCGGAATAGACGAGCCGCGTCCCTTTCCGCGTCCACGTCGTCACTCCCGCGGTCGAGAGCGTGTGGACGCGGCCGTCGGCGGGAATCGCCGCTCGAGCGGTCTGGAAGTCAAAGCACCCCGCTTCGGGAAGAAATGCCGCATCGTGCCATTCCCCTTCATGCGTCTTGATCTGGAGAACGCGCTGGGCGCCCCGGCCCGTCGCCCGCGCCGAGTTCGTCTCCCAGAGCGTGCGGGACGCCGTCCACGGGTCGTCGTCGCCGGTCACTTCGATCCATTCGTTCGCCTCGAGCCTTAACGCCTTCTGTGTCGTTCCCTTGATCACTCGAACGTGCCAGGCGCCGTTCCACTGCAGGAACTCGCCATCTTCGGGCAGCAGCAGGAATGGGCGGTCGTCAAAGCGGACGATTTGCCGGCGGGCCGCGTCGAGCTGGCACAGGCCGCGGGCACACAGCAGCCACGCCGTGTCGCCCGACTCCATGGCGGCGCGGACCGGCTCGAAATCGAACTTCTTCCCCGCCGTCCATCGGACGACCAGCGGCGACTCGTTCCCGTTTTCCCCACGACGCAGTTCCATCGAATCGCCCGCGGTGCGGGTCCAGGTCCAGGCGCCAGCATGCAGGACGGCCCGGGCCGCTTGTTCGCTGTCGGGGAGTTTGTCCCCGCGGGTCCATTGCCCGGCCTCCCGGTCGAGGCGGCGCCACAGTTCGTCATTGCCGAGAAGCCAGAGATCGCCCGCAGGGGATGTCCAGAGCCGCGAGACGAGTGGCTTCGAACCCGCGGGGAAGGGATTCGGAAGGCGTACTGCACCATCGAGGCCGGGCGACTTCGTGGAAACTCTCCAAAGTCCGATCGGCGTGTCCACCACGATCCGTCCTTCGGCCTCGGCCGTCACCCGCTGAATGCGATCGGTCAGAAGCCCCGTGCGCGGCTGCAGCCCGACCGGCATCCATTCACGGCTTGAACCGTCCTCTCCGTCCACGGGCCGGCTGGGGAAGCGGTACTCGAGCGCCGGCCTTCCTTCGTTCCGCCGCAACCGCCATCGACGACCCGCCAGACCGTCTCTCAGGGCAGCTTCCCAGCCGGAATCGGGCGGCTGGACCTTCGGGTGTTCGGGGTCGGTCAGATCCTGCACGGTGATTGCGGTGAGGCACAGCAAACGGCCGCCGACCGGGACGAGCCGCTCGACCGGAAGGAGCACAGGGAAGGTCTCGCCGGAAGTGGCGTCATCGAGGACGAAACGTTCGAGCCGCGCGCCCGCCGCCCCCCAGATCGAGTGGGATGCGGGATCGCCTCCGATCTTCCGGAACTGGTCGTGCAGAAAGCCCCGCTGCGACGGATCGAGCACCCATGGGTCGTCCGTGCCATCGGCGGGCGTCAGCCGGATCGGTCCGGCACCGTCGCGCTGCACCTGCCATGTGCGCTTGCCGAACGTGACCGCATTGTCCTCGTCGGGCCATGCCTTCGACGAGGGGCTCAGGACTCCGGCATGCCATTCGAGGACATCCCCCGCGGCACTCTTCCACAACAGCGTCGGCGACGAGTTGCCCGGCAGCCACGCGAAGTCCTGAACGCCTCCCCGCACCGGAGCGAAACGAATCCGATCGGCGCCTTTCGGCGTCTTCTCCAGCATGCCGACGCCCCAGGCATTGCCGTAGACGACCGTCTCGCCGGCCACAGTGAGGAGTGGCCCGCGGCCGCCGGGCATCGCTCGATCGAAGGGGGCGGGCTGGTCGATCGCGAGCCGGCCCGCGACGTAAGGCATTTCGATCGGAGCCGCGTCGTCAGACGAACTCATCTGGAGCCTCACCGGCGTCTTGCGATCCTTCCGGTCGGCCAGAGCGCGCTCGGCAAGAGTCGCGTTCCAGAGCGTCTCGTTCGAATCGGTCCAACCGGTGCGGTCCAGCTTGCGGACGCCGGTGACATCGCGATGCAGGATCTGATCTCGTCGCGGAGAACGTGTCACGAGCGTTCCCGAGCGCCGCGCAATGGTCGGAGTCTCTGCTGGATCTTTCGAGTACGAGACCTGAAACTCCCGCGTCGTGACCAGGAGCACACCATCGGAGAGGGCCAGGCTCGTCGGAACGTCGAAATCGAGCGTGCCAGGGTTCGAGAGGGTGACGGGGATCTCGTCGTCCATTCGTGATTTCCACGAAATCGACACACGCCCGGCAGGTTCTCGAACCGTCCATACGGAAGCCGGTGGTGCGAGGCGGGCCAGCCGCCAGGCTCCGTCTACGGTGGGTTCGAGCGACCAGCGCCGGCCCCCCCGAGAGAAGGCGAGCACCGGCTCCTCGGCGGAGAACTTCGCAAACCGGACTTCGGACGGCTCGTCCGCGGCTGCCATCGGCAGGAGCGCGAGGGGAAGGCCGGCCACGTCGACCCCGTAAACAGCGACGCCGGCGGCGGTGGCGACAAACGTGTGCCGTCCATCGTGCATCACGCGATACGCATCGTCCCACTTCAGGCGGACTCGTTCGGCGTCGATCGGGACGTCGACCCCGAGTCCGGCGACGTTCCACGTCAGCCGCCGCTTCCTCGAGGAGTCCGTGACAATCTTCCAGCCGGCCGACGATTGAAGGCGATCCGGGACGAGCGGGCGGGCCTCTTTCAGTCGCTGCTTTCTCTCTTCCCCTTCCAGGACGGCTCCGGTCGAAGCGACAAACAGGGCCTCTCCCGAGTCGAGGACGATGTCCTCTCCGGACTCAAAGACCGACTTGATGGGGAAGGTCTCCGGAAGCGGGATCGGCTTCGTCTCGGCCGCGTCGTCGGACAATGGAATCAGGAGCTTTTCGCTCTCCCGCACGAACCACGCCCGGTCCCCCGCACGGACGATCCCCGTCGCGTCGGGAGCGTCCTTCTCAGGCCGCGACGCGACGGTCAGGCGGTGCGTCGTGAGGTCGTAGCGGCACAGGATGCTTCCCGCCAGTTCCAGCCAGGCGGTCGATTTCCCGGCATGGATGCGAACCGGTTCGACACTCGGCAACGGCCTGGCCGGCTCTGCGGATTCTGCTTTGCCTTTCGAGAATCCCCCGGCCGGATCGATCCGCCATTCGTCATCCCCGACATTCCACGACGTCGACGACGAAGCCGCCGCTGTCTCCCATTGAGTGTCGACGAGGCGGGCGATGCGTCCAGTGGCGTCGCCGAGATGCAGCTTCGAATCGATGATCCAAAGGCGGTCCGCCACCCACGGCGGCGGAGGGGACCGCTTCCAGACGCGGGTGGCTGGAGAATAACGGGCCGAGTCGCCGCGGCTTCCGAGCACCGCGAGCGTCGGTCCGTCCCCGACGGCGGCGACGACCTTCTGCGGCGCGGCAGGCCAGGCGACGGGCGTTTCGAACCGCGCCAGCCGCTCGCGCTTTGGCAGCGAGAGGACGACGATCGCTTCGTCATCTGCGTAGGCCAGCTGCTCGTTGCGAAGGTCGAGAGCCGTGATGTTCTCCGCCAGACGATCGAAGCTCCAAGGAAGTGTGTCTTCCGTCCGATTTCCGAGCCAGAGTTGCCCCTTGCGATCGAGCAGCACGGGCACGGAACCGTGCAACAGAATCTCGCGGAACGGCGCGTCGCCGGGAGTGACGTCGATCCAGGCGTGCTTCGACGGGTCGTATTGGAAGAGCCGTCCCTTGTCATCGTGCAGGAAATGCCCGAGGGGGGTCGAGCGGGCGCCTTGGAGCGTTGCTTCGGCCGGACCGGGCGGAAGCAACATCACCGCCTTCGATTTCGGCGCTTCGGGAACGGCGGCTCCGTCCGCGGCTGGTGCGTTCGCCCCCCCTTTGGGGAAGAGGAGCGCGTCCGCATTGTTCAGCGTGGCGACGATTCCTGCGGGGGAGGGCCGCCAACCGACGAGTGCACCAGGAACTCGATGCAGGTTCCATTTCCCTTCGGCTTCTCGCCAGACGCCGAGCCGCGCCGTCCCGTTGATGCTTTCCTCAACCCAGGCTTCATCGGCGTGGACCGCCAGCTTGAGAAACTGGGAATGCTTCCCAAGGACCTGCCATTGGCGCGCGGCCGGGGAATAGGCCGCAATCTGTCCGTCGTTGTGGACGAAGAAGAACCGGTCCCCGTCTCCGCCGACGGCGAGCGGCCGCCCCTTCGGCAGGCCCGAGGGCAACTGCCGGCCCACGAGGGTCCGCGGCGGCGCATCGCCGTCCCGGACCGTCAGCCGGCCGTCGTCCCACAGTCCGGCGACGGCCGTCCCTTCTTTGCCGGCGACGGCGATTGCCACCGCTCCGTTCCACTCGTTCCGCGGGTCGAACTCCAGCCGGTCGTTCTTCCAGGAAATCCGCGCGACGGTTCCGTCGGCACGCCGCGCCACGAGTTGTCCGCCGGCAGGGATCATCTCGACAGTGCCCTTCGCCGCTTCCGTCCAGAGGCGCTGCGACGGGTCGTAGGCGGAGGTGACGCGACCGTCCGACACGACCAGCAACGTCCCTTTCCCCTCGACGTCCAGCTCCGCGCTCGCTGCCAGCGCGGTCAGGTCGAGTTGATCGGGCGGATTCGACCGCCAAAAGCCGTCGGAGCGTCCCGACGAATGAAACCTCGTGAGCGTGCCATCCGCGCTCGATGCCGCAATCAACTCGTCTCCCGCGAGCGCAATGTCGTTGACGTTGGTCTTCGCGATGAACCATGCAGGCGGAAGCTGCGCCCGCGCTCGGTAGAGCTTTCCATCCGCCGCGAGAAGCCACCACGTGCCCGGGTCTCCGGGAGTGGCGACCAACCGGTCCAGTTTGTCCGCCTTGGGGCCGACCGCGTTTTCCCACACCAGTTGCTCGCGATCGCAGTGGCCCAGCTGACCGGTGCGGAAGGCACACAGAAAACCGGTCGGCGTCTCGACAACGCCGACGAGATCCGCCGGCGTTCCCGGAGCTCCTGCCGCCGTTCGCCAGACCGCGGCGCGGTCTGCATCCACGCGATACACCTCTCCCGCGGGCGTCGCGATGAACGCCGTCGTCCCATCCGCCCCGCACCCCGCCGTGAACGACACGATGCGATTCGTTCCATCGAGCGCCAGCGGCTCCCAGGTCGACTGGTTGCCCGCCTGCTTAAGGCGAGCGATGCGGTCATCGGCCAGCCGTCCCCAGACGGTCTTCCCATTCGAATACAGGCGGGACGCGGGCGTGTCCCCCACAACGGTCTGCCAATCCGACAGAGACTCGTGCAACACCGCCGTGCGGCGGGCTGTGGTCAGCACGAGCCCGTCCGGAAGCGGGGCCATGTCCACGACTTTCTGGCCGCGGGGGTCGGAGAGCGGCGACGGACCGACGAGGGGTTTCCAAGAGCCCCCCTGGTTCAACCAGGTTGCACTGGAGGAATCGATCGCCGCCACTTCTCCCCCGGTGGAAGTGATGGAAACGACCTTGGAAACCCCTTCCAGCCGCCCCTTGCCATCCGGCTCGTCGCCATGAGAGTAGAGTGTTCCGCCGGCGGCCAGTGCGTAGGTCCGGTTCAATCCGGTCGCGAATTGTGAGATCCCCGTCAGGTCCGTCTCATCTGCTTTACGGACCGGGAACCAGCGGCTCTCCTTCCACGAGTAACGCCACCAGCGGCGATCGGCGCCGCCGGCGAGGTCGATGTGATCGGCATCCCCCGAGACGAGCAGCGGACGACCGGTCAGCATTGAGGCCGGTGGACCGACCGCGGCCGTCCGCACCGCTTTGGCGTCCTTGCTTCCGACCGTGAACTGCCAGAGAGAGTTGTCATCGAGGACGGCGACCAGTCGATCGGCGTCGCCGGCGAACGACTTTACGGGCCGGGCGAACTTTCGCTCGACCGGCGCCGGAGTGACTGGATCGAGGCTGAAGAGCCGCAGGTCGGACGTTCGGAGCCAGAGGAGTCCGGCCGCGGCGACCGCTTGTTCGACGGGGCCGACCGCTAAAGGCTTCCAGGAGCGGATTCGGTCGTCGTAGACATGAGGAGACTCGCCGCCGACGACAAGCGTCGGTCCGCTGAAGGCGACGGTGTAAACCGTGGACAACTGCAGGCCTAGGGCGGCGTCACCGACGACAAGCTGTGGCGCCGCGCCGGGCGTTTCGACCAAGTGAACCCGCCCGCCCCGCTCGATCCAGAGGGCGCGGTCCGAGGCGACGTCGGCGAACAGGCGGACGAGCCCTTTCACGTTGCCCATTGGGGCCGCGTCGCGCTTCCCATAAGCCAGAAACCAGGGACGATCGTTGGAAGCAATCCACAATCCAGTCTTAGCGGCCGCCATCGAGCGGATCGGAGCTTCGAGCCGCAACACTCTTTCGCCCGCGTGGCGGAGAACGTCATAGCGAAAGAGGTCGTTCCCCGCGGCCAGCCAGAGAGCCCCGTCGGCCGCCGTGGTGACCGCCGAGACATCGGACAGCCGGCGCGGAAGCTCTCCTCCGCCAAGCCACGTCTCCACGCCGGGCGCATCCGGGTTCCAGCGATGCACGCGATGATCGGCCCCGACGACGAGCACCTGGTCATCGAACATCGCCAGGTCAATCAAAGGCTGGCCTGCCAGGGCGTCATCCCCTGCACGCCACTCATGAGTCCTGATATCGAAGACGGAGAGCCCTCGTTCGCTTCCGACGTACAACTGCTGACGCCGGTCGTCGAAGGCGACCGCCAGAGCACCCCTGGGTCCGAGCGCCGCGGCGCCGGTCCCGACGATTCGCCGCCAGCCGGCCGCCGGGTCATATGCCGAAACGACCGTTGCGTCTTCGTCCGGGCCGCGTGCGATCGAGACAAGCCGGCCCTCCGCCGCCGCCAGTCCCGTCACCGGTCCGTCGCCGGCGAAGAACAGCGACCACTCCGTCCCCTTCGGAGGCAGCCGCTTCACGCCGTCAACGGTCCCCGCGAACAGCGCACCCGATTCGAAAGGATCCAGGACGAGAGCGGTGGCCGCCGTCCCAAGCGAGGGCATCTCGGTCCAACTGCGCCGTTCGATGTCGTAACGCCCGACTGCTCCGTCCGACGCCACGCACCAGATCTGCCGGGATGCATCCTCGTGGAGCACACGCACGATCTCGGCTCCCGACCGCTGTCCCCATCCCGACGGCCCTGCGACCGTTCGCCATGACCCGCCGCTCCGGACCGCGAGTCCGCCGTCGGTGCTTCGCGCCCACAGCCCCCCGGCCCCTTCCGACACCTGTGCGACGGACCGACCGACAAACTCCGGCGGCAGCGGCTCGACGCGCCACTGGCCGTCGCGCAGGTTCTGCAAGCCCCCCGCATGTCCGACCCAGAGCGTGCCGTCCGCCGCACTGAGGAGGTCGTGCACCGCGCCGCTCGCCAGCCCCGAGTCCCCCTTGCGGAAGATGGTTTCCCAACCGTTCTGCCGTTGTGAATAGAGAGCGACGCCGAAATCCTTCGTGCCGACCGCAAGCCGGTCGCCCAGCGGAACGACGTCGGCGACCTGTTCCAGCGAAGCGAGTTCGGGGAACGAGTCGCCGCCGAGCAGGTGCTCCCATCGCCGCTCGGTGGCGTGAAAGCGGCAGACATCTCGCGAGCGCCCATCCGGAGACGTCACGAGAAAGTAGATCCACGCATCGTCGCTTCGATCGAGCCGGTGGATTTCGTTCGAGGGAAGGGCTCCGCGCGTCGACTCGCGCGTGAAGTGCTCGAGAAACTCGGAGTCGGGCGAGACCGCATACGCGCCGTGCGAAGTCGTGCCGACGAACACCTCGCGCGACTCTGGACTGGCCACGATGCCGTTGAGCGTCTGCTTCTGGTAGTCGACTCCGATGCGTCTCTCGGGAATGGTGCGATCGGTGGAGCGGCCCAGCCACCATGCCGCCATGGCGGCGACAATCAGCGTCGTCCCCAGAAACCCGGCCGCGAGCCGATACCACTCGGGGGGCGGCTGAAGGGCCGGCGAAAGGTCGGGCGGTTTGAGGTCG
Organism: Planctomycetaceae bacterium; assembly: GCA_020850695.1. GTDB lineage: Bacteria > Planctomycetota > Planctomycetia > Planctomycetales > Planctomycetaceae > JADZEF01. The sequence continues at coordinate 12,902 of JADZEF010000110.1, forward strand.
GTCGGACTGCGGAGGTCGGAATGGCGCAGCTGAAGCTCGGTCGACAGTTGCACGCTGTTGCGGCGCAGGATCTCCAGCGATTCATCGCGTGGCGAGACGGCGTTGCGTCGAGATGTGCTCATGAGGCGACCGCCTGGCCGGAGGACAGAATGATGGAAGGGCGTCGTCACCGATCTCTTGGACCTGGCTGCGTGCCGAGACCGGACTTCAGCCGGTGGCCGGTTCCACCGCGCCGATGTGAAGCGAAAAACGTCCGAACTGCATTTTGTTTCCCGGCGAAAGCGGGCAGGCCGAATCCGCGCGTCGACCATTGACGGAAAAGAGCGTCGGACGCCGGAGGGGTGTGGCCCACAAACGTCCCTGACGGACGGAGAACGCGACGAGGGGAAGCGATTCCGCCGGACCGTTGATGCGGAAATCCCCTTTGTCGGTGCATTCGGCGAGAGGGCCGATGCGGAACGGCGTCGAAAACCATTTCGACGCGTCCTTCTGTCCCGAGCGATAGCGGACCTCGACCAGCAATACCTGGTCTGTCGCCCTGGACGGAGTCACTTCCGAGAACCCGGTTTCGACGTTCGATGCGACTTCTTCCCCGGAGATCTTCAGGGCTCCCGCGGCCCCCGCGGCGACTTCACCTTCCGCAAGGAGGCGGAGATAGTCGGACCGCGTTTCCGCCCCATCGATGAGCCGGCCTCCGACTTCCCACGTCCAGAGTCCCGGATACTTCGCTTCGAAAAACAACCGGATGGCGTCGGCGCGATGCAGCTTTCGCAACTCGGGATTGCGGCGGAGCAACAGCGACAGTTCGAGGTGTGCTTCCGCCAGTTGCAGGACAGCCCAGCCGGGGAGCGCGATATGCTTGCGAAACCACTTGGCCAGGTCGAGGAATGCGTGGTGCTCCAGAAGGACGTCCGGAACGAGCGTCATCAGGAAGGTATCGAGTTCGGCCGTGCCGGCTTTCTTTGCTTCGGCCGAAGCGCGGGTCGCCTTGGCACGCTTGATCCAGGCCGGAAGCGCCGACTTGTTGCCAGTGGCCTTCCTCCCCCCTGAGTGGTGCATCCGGAGGCAGAACAGCGTGGCCAGCAGAAGAATCGCGGACCGCCATGCGGGATGACGGCCGTAGAGCGACTCCAGCCGCACGTTGCGCAGCTCGAGGTCCGCATCCGGATTCTCGTCGTCGGCCGCATGCAGTTGCAGCGCTGCTTCGAGCAACCGCGACGCCCGCCGCACGTCGGACAGGCGTTCGCGTGTGCGGTCGTCGTGGCGGGCGTCGGGATCGACCGTGATCTTGCCGACGCTGTCCGGACGGGCGGATTTCCTCTTCGACTGACCGACGGTCGGGTCGGTTTCGCCCGCCTCGGTCAGATCGGCCACGGTATCCTCGAAAAGATCGAGGTCATCCGCGAAAGCTTCAAGGTCCTCGTCCGAGTCGGCAAGTCCCGTGGCCACCCCGGCGGTTGAAGGGAATTCCCCGTCGGCCGCTTCCATGGATCGAGGGCGGCGCGTTTCAGAACGCCCCTCCCTGCGAGGGACATCATCGCGAGGCGCGGGCCATTCCGATTCCGAAGAGTCCGGGGGTTCCTCATCGGACTCCGCGTCGTCTTCGGGGTCCTGTGGCACATCGAGCGTTTCACCCTCCGTCGCACCGAGATCCGCTTCCCCAGTCCACCACAGCTGGTCGAACCGCCGGCGGTATTGCCAGGTCGCATATTCGAATTGCGCCGCACGCAGGAGAGCCAATTCGGCGAGTCGCGTCTGTTCATCCGGACTGGGGTGCCAGGCCGCATAAGGCTCATGGAATGACAGAGTTTCCGCCCGGGCTTCACGGAGCAGCATCCAGCGACGTCCCTCGCTCGCAGCGGACTGCCGCAAGCGGCGGTGAACGGCGTCTGTCCGCTCCATGTAGCTCTGCAGAGTTCCTCCGGTCCAGTCCGCCAGCATCTTCTGATACGCCGCTTCGGCAGCGGATGCGACCGCGGTCTTCAACAGCCCGTCCCGCAGCTCCAGGCCGGCCGCGTCGGGACGCCAATAGCGGACGGCCCGTTGCAGCGCGTCCGACAGCACGCGCTTGGTCCGCCGGTCTGGCAGCGACTCGCTTCGCACAAGCCACCATCCTCTGATTCTTTCCCAGCGGCGACGCGCAGCGAGTTGCACCGCAAGGCGGAGTTCCACGATCCAGAACCAGACGCCCCAGAACGCGCGTCCGACGGGCGACGCGTCCTGCCAGCGAAGCCCGGCCCTCCGTTGCCGTCTCGTTCGCCGCACCGGGAGACCGAATTGCAGCCGGCGGCCGTCAAGCCAGTAGGCGGCGCGCGGATCGAGACGCAGATACGCGGCCACAGCACGTTCGAGCCACCTCGACGGCAGGGCCATCCGGCCGTCGACTTCGAACGAATCGACCGCGCGCCACATCACCATCCGCACGACATGCCAGAGCGAGACGACGATCATCGACGTGGCCAGCGGGATCGAGACGTTCGCGACGTCGTAAGGAATGAACGCCAGCAGACACAGGACCAGAGCCGGCGCCTGGAGGCCCCAGAAAACGAACCGGCGGTGGCATGGCAGGAGAAAGAAAATGACCCACAACGCCCCCGAGGCGAGCCACGGGTGGGCGAAGAGCCCCTGCTGAAGAAACCGCAACAGGATGTCGTTGTGGAAGCTGGCCATGAACTGCAGATGCCATCGGAATCAGGAATCGAAACTCCATGAGGATTGACGTCTGGTGCTGACATCCCGGCAGCGGGCCGGCTCAATGGTCCGGGCGCGTCCCGGACACTCCGGCCGTCGCCGAATCCATTCCGCGGAGCCAACGTTCGGATTTGCCTTCCAGCCACGCGTGAAGCTCCGCCACGCGATCCCTCAGCCGGTCGCGATCGACAGTCAGCGTCTGGCTCCAGGCCTCCACCGGGGCCACCGTCTCCGCTTCCGCGACCAGCCAGAGATCCGCCCGCGCCGCCACTTGAGCGGCCATTCCCTCCACCGCCCCCGCCAACCCCTGGTCGATGCGACGAATCTCACTGTATCGCCGCAACGACTCGACGCGAGCCCTTTCCCTGAGCCCCCGGAGATCCTCACGCTCATCGTTCTCTATTTTCCGGCACTCCCGTCGCACGGCGAAAACCTCCGCAGCGTCCGCCTGCAACTGAATGGCCCGTCTCTCCGCATCTTCCGCCTGCGTGCGAAGCGACTTCAGCCGCAGCTGCAACTGGTCGCGTAAACGTTCCAGCGGTGTGCCCTCCAGTCCGACATCGGATTCTGTCCCCACCAGTGTCCCTTCATCACATGAGGGGACTTCATCGTCAGCCTCTTTCAGAGCAATCGGGCGATTGTGTTCCGCCGTCATGATGACCCTCGCCAGCAAAGGGATGTCCGCAAGGTTTTGTCGATTTCCATCGATTCATTTGCCTAACCCGGACCAGGGGGCGGCCGCTCGTCCTCCAGTTCCGACCGGCGCCGCTCCGTTTCGCTCGTGACATTCCCCAGCCGCTGAGCCGTGCTGGCCGCGTAGTCCCGGCGGCGCTCGTCCCATAGTTCGAGAACGGCCACCTGAGCTTCGATCTCGCCTGCCACTTCCGTCAGTCGCTCTGACTCGCGCTCGGCACGGCCATCGTCCTCCTTCAGGACGAGAAGGTTCCGCTCGATCGATGCGAGCTGCTTCGCAATCACGTCCAGCCGTGCGCGGTGCCTTTCCCTGCGGATCTCCAGTTCGGTCGACCTCCGTTCCAGCAGGCCCTCCCGTTCGGCCACCTCGCGTTCCTGACGGGCGAGGTTTTCCTGCTCGCGCTGCACGCGCTCCCAGGCCGGACGGATCCGCTCGAGGCGCTCGTCCGCCAATCGTCGCCGCGCTTCGTACTCGCTCACCTCGCGCTCCTGCGCATCGGCAATCGCTTCCTGGCGGGCGATCTCGGCCAGCAACGGCTCGAGCTGGGCGTACATCACGCCGATCTCGTGGATCACCCGGTTCACCTGCGGCGCCGCCGCTTCGAGATCGCGAGTTGATTCCATCGAGTCGCGGACCGCCTGGCGCGTCACCTCCAACTGGTGGTCGAGCCGCCGCTTCTGCTCTTCGGCCCGCGTCGCCAGCTGGCCGCCGCGGGCCGCCAGCACGCGCATGTCGGAACCCGAAATCCGGAATCGCTGGCGCACGGCGACGAATGCTTCGACCTCCTCGCCGACAACCCCTTTGTGAAAATCGATGATCGTCGTGAGGAATTCCGCCCATTCCTGCGGAATGCGATTGAGACGGGCCGCGAGGTCTCTGGCGAACGGGCGGACGCGGTCGGTTACCTCGCGGGCCGCGGCCAGCTCGCCCTCCATCTGGCGATGATCGCGTTCAAGCTGATCCGTCCGCTCCGAGACATGGTCGTAGAGGGTCTGCGTCAGCTCGTCGATCTGGGCGTCGGTGCGGGCACGCTCGACCGCCAGTTCCTCGGCCAACTGCCTTCGGGTTCCGGCATCGACGTCCCGCGCCACCTCGAGACGGAACGAATTGAGCAGCCGGAACTGCTCGAGCAGCGGCTTCGTCTCTTCGATACGGGTCTCGACGATGTCGCCGAAGTCGTCGATGTCCCACAGGACATGGCTGCACGGTGCCTCCGACTCCGGAGACTGCTCGAGCAGTCGGCCCACGAACTCGACCGAGTCGCGGAAGTTCATTCGCGGCCGCAACTCGGTGCCCCACGGAAGGAACAGCGGCACGGCCGCGCTGCGCCAGGCGGCCGGCTGGTAATAGACGCGGTCGGCGTGCTGCAGCAGGAACCCTTCGCGGCTTTGCGGGCGCTGCGACACGACCAGATGCGAGCCGTCCGACTCGCAGCGTGCGTACGTGTATTGCCCCAGCACCGCCACGCGCTGCTGCATGAAAGAGGCAAAAGAAGGATTGAGCGTCCGCGGCCCGTCGGGTTCGTTGAAGCGGTAAGCGAAGTAGACGTCCTGCTGCTCGGAGTCGCTTCGCATCCGCAGGGCCGCGGTCAGTTCAGCGAGCTTCTGGTGCTGCCGCTCGATCTCCAGCCGGAGCGCATCGACGCCGGCGCTGGTCGTCTCTTCCCGCGGCGTGAGCGAGAGCCGGATCGTCGGGACGTCGGGCTCGGGATTCTCGTGCAGCTCGACAAGCCGCGAGCTGCGTCCGGAGAGTTCGAGCTTCGACTCCATTTCGGGATTGAGGCATTCGACCGCGCGGCGGAAGAAGGTCAGTTCTCCCCTGGGAAACGTGATCCATTCCTGCCCGCGGGCCGCATCCTCGGGATTCTGCGGGCGAATGAGAATGAGTTCCCGATCGGACGGGATCAGCTGTTCGACGTCCGGCAGGGGAAACGTGAAACCCAGCTGCACGAAGCACCGCGGCTCGCGATGCCCCGACCGTACTGGGGCAAAGGCCTCGAATCGATCGACGAGTTCGTCCGGCGGAAACTGGAGTTCCTGGAGATCCCGCAGGCCCGAGACGCGCACGATGCTGCGGAATCGAGGCGTTTGCGGGCTGATGAAGGCGATGTCCGCCTGCCGCGCGCCGCGCTCCCACAGCCAGTCGATCAACGGCCCGGTCGCCTCCTCGTCGTTCAGGGCCAGCACGATGCGGCCCGGCCGGGGGGCGTGTGCGGACGTCAGAAGGCGGATCCCCTGCAATAGATCCATGATGGTTCTTGGAGACGTCCGTCCCGAGCCAAGGTCGGCGGGGGGCTTCGCGGCACTCCCTCCGTGGGCTCGTGCAATGCCTTCCAGCATCTGTATGTCGGCGTCGCCGGCATCGAGCTGGATCCAGTATTCCGGTCGACCCTCTTCCTTGCGCGTGCGAATCCGATCGAGCTGATCGTGGATGGGAGACCCGGGGGCGAAGCGCGGCTCTTCCACGCAGGTCTGCAGGAAGCCGAACAGTTCGGCCGGCTTTGAAAAACGGAGCCACCGGATCATGATCAGGCCTCGGCGATCTCAAGAGTGCGGGAACCGGGCGCTTCGCGGGCCGCGCGGGCCAGCACATGGTCGAGGAACAGACTGCGAAGGCCGACCGTCCCCATCCGCTGGCCTTCGACGACGGACTCCAGCAGTTCCTCCAGCCGGCCGGGGAAGGAGACCTTGAGCGTTTCGAGCGAGGGATCGAGGCTGGCGACAAGGCACATGTCGGACGCGCTGGCCGTCACGCCGTCGCACGGAAGCGAACCGAGCGTGTCGGGCAGCGCCCGCTCCGCCGAGAACAATACGAAATGACGGCAGTGATATTTCGCATTCCGCCGCTCCAGGAAGAATGAGGCCGGATCGGTCGCTTCTTCCAGTTCGTCGTCCGCCTTGAGGCCCGTCAGCGCGGCGCTGTGCAGGAAGAGTTGCGGCGCCAGCTTCGCCAGCGCTCCGGCGAACGCATACGCGTTGTCCGTCGTGCCGGGCGTGATCGCTTCGAGCGGACTTATCACATGCAGATGCGAGGCGCCCCGCTCTCCGTCAAAGAGGCACAGCGCCACGTCCAGACGCGTGTGCTCGCGCGGGAAGTACCGCACCAGATCGGAAAGCATTCCGGCCGTCAGAATCCGCGCCCGCACGAACGGGGACGCGTGGTCGGAGCCGCGGATGTCGCAGAGCGAGGGGCTGGCGTCCATCACGAAGCAGACCAGCACGCGGGTCTCCTCTTCGATGTGCTCGATCTGCTCGCGGACGAAATGCTGCACCCCCTCATTCAAGAGCCTCTGGTAGAAGAGCATCTCTTCGCCCGAGAGCCCGAATTCCGCCGGCACGATGTCGGCGGCGTTTCCCGAGAAGGGCTTGATCCGCGTGTCGATGTAGCCGGCCGTCGGGCCGTCGGTCTTGATGGTGTCGGTCGGCTTGATTTTCTCGACCAGCTCGGGGCGGAACTCGCGCTGGACCGGATCGGGGATCGGCTCGATTTTCAGCACGTTCGAGACGAAGTGCGCGTCGACGCTGTTCTCGGCGACGTCGCGCGCCGTCAGGTGCACGTAGAGCCGCTTTTCCATCGAGAGGATCTTGTCGAGCCTGGTTTCGAGATAGAACTTCGACAGCCACCGGACCAGTTCGACGAGCGGCCGGAATTCGTTCTCGCGCGCGCTCAGGAGGGCCGTCAGTTCAAGGGTGGCGGGAAGCGCCTCGCGCTTCGGCGGGTCGCCCGGGCTTCGTCCCGGCCGTTCGCAGCGCCCCCGGATCGATTTCAACCCGCGCGACGTCGTTTCGGCCGAAGTCAGCCTCAGCGTGCAGCGGTCGAAGGGATAGGACGTGCCGGCGCGCTCCAGCTCGACCAGCAGGAACTTGAGGAACTGGCGGCACGTTTCCAATTGCAGCTCGGGTTGCTCTTCGATTTCCTCCAGCAGCTTCGACACTTCCTCGAACTCCGGCTGCTCCCGGAGCCGGCGGAGCATTTTCTGATACTCGGGAAGGATCGCCGCGATCTCCGGAGTCATGCGATGGCGCAACGTGCCGCCGAGCCCGCACTGAGGGCGGAGGAGAAAGTTCCCCACGTCGAGCAGGAAAGAGAGGGGCACCGGCGACCCGCCCGCGTTCATCCGCAGATACCATTGATTCACGACATCCGTGAACTGCCTGCCGCGCCAGGCCGAAAGGGGGGTGAGGCAGAAGCAGAGCGAGTCGCGCGTGAAGTGCCAGAGATCGATCGCCGGACGGGAGGCGCCGTCGCCGGTTGGTGATGTCATCAAGGCCCTCCCTTTCACTCACAACGCGTTTTTCACTCCACGTTCGGCCATTGCGCGACCATCGTTTACGCCAGGCGGTCGCGGGTCGTTCCAAAGTGGCCGCTCACGCGGCTCAGATGCCGTTCGCCGAAACCGACGTATTTGAAGACCGAGAGATGTTTCTGATGGTCCAGCGACTTGTCGTCGCCCAGCAGAGCTTCGGCTCGGGCGAAGGCGAGCAGCTGCGGCGCCGTCCGGTCGGAGACGTCGTCGCTGAACGCGTCGAAGAACCGCAGAAACTGGCGGTCGAATTCGTCCTTGCCGAGCGCTTCGCGACCGCGGTAGGCGACGCGGGCGACATGGTTCAGCAGTCGCAGATCGTTCGTGCAGGCGATCGGCTCGATGGCGATCCGGGCGCGGGAGAAATGCCGGTCGTAGGAGAGTTCCCACGCCCGCAGGATGAGTTCGCGGCGATGCTGCGGCTCGACGCGCGGGCAGGGAATTCGCAGCGGGAAGCGGTCGAGCAGGGCCTTGAGCGTTTCGTCGGTCGGCATCTCGTTGGACGCGGCGAACGCCATCAGGAGCGGCACCGACACTGCCCGTCCGCCGTTGTAGAAGATTTTCTCGTTCAAGAGAGTGAGGAGCGTGTTCAGAATCGCGGAGCTGGCCTTGAAGATCTCGTCGAGGAACGCGATCCGCGCCTCGGGCAGATGGCCTCTCGTGACGCGGCGGTATTGCTGCTTGTGGATGAGATCCTGGATGTGCCAGGGCCCCACCACCTCTTCGGGCGTGGTGAAGCGGGTCAGCAGATACTCGAAATATCTCCGCGTCTCCACTTCCTCGATCTTCGCTGCGGCGTTTGCGGAATCGTCGCCGTCGCCCCCTTTGCGGGCCGACAGTCCGAGTCCTTCGCACAGTCCCCGCACCAGGGCCGACTTCGCCGTTCCCGGCGGACCGATGAGGACCGCGGGAATCTGCGCGATCGCCGCGCAGCACATGGCATGGATGATGTCGTTGCGGCGGGCGTACCGCTCGCACAGCTTCGTTCGCAGCTCCTGCACGCGGCGGACGGAAGGAAGGTGCAGCCGCTTCTTCAGGATGCCCTGAATGTCGTCGTCGGTCAGTTCGTCGAGACGGTCCTCCCACTCCCTGGTGTCGAACGTCTCTCGCTCTTTGAGGTCTGCCAGGTCGGGCATGGTCTCACTCGTCTTCTGTCGTTAGGGAAATGCGAAATTCGGACCGGAGGTCGGCCGTGGCGGGGACATGCGTCCGAAGAAACTGGCGGTAGGCGTCGTACCCGATGAGGCAGTCGCGAATGCGGACGATGGGCTCGGCCAGTGGGGCGGCCCCTTCGTCGAATCGCTGTGATGCGTGCGACTCGAACTGGCGGATCGCCTGGACCAGCGGCTCGGCGGCCGCGCCCCGCGACGTCACCATTTGAAGGAGATGGCGAACCGCCGGCGGCGGCTTTGCAGCGCCACGGGAACTGCCGGCCTTTGACGACCGCCCGTCGCGACCCGCAGCCGCAGGTCTGGATTGCCTTGCCGGCATCAGCCAGTCGGACTCCAGCAGCTCCCACACGAGATGACCCACCAGGCGGCTTGCCGCCAGCCGCTGTTTGAGTTCGTCCAACGCATCGAGGGCCCGGAGAAGCGCCGCGAGAGCCGCCCCCTCTTCGGGCCGATCGGGATGCTTCGCGAGTCGATGAATCACTTCGGACGCGAGAAGCCGCCGCGCCGCCCCGCACCCCGAGCGTGTCGCGATGACGGGGACGTCGGGCAGTTCCTGCATGTGGACCAGTTCGACAAGGGCGGGATGAATCCGCGGGGCGTCGACGAGCTTCATCAGCCCGCTGTGCCGGACGACTGCGGCCGCAGCGCGTCCGAAGGCGGTTACTGGATGAAGGCCCGCCTCCCCATTCTCCGACTCGGGGAGGCTGGCGGTTTCTTTCGCCGTCCGATGCATCAGGGCGTTGGCCGTGCGGGCCGCCAGCAGGGCGATCCAGATGTCTCCCGACGCCTGGGGAACCTGACATTCGGAGAGAAGCTTGAGCGGGCTCGCGACGAGCCGGACATCATCAATGTCGCCCCGCCGCGTCTTCGTCAGCCGGGCGAGCAAGGCGAACAGGTTCGCGAGCGCAGTCGCCGTCAGCACGCCGTCGACCGTCACCTCGAACGTGTCCTCCGGGTCGATGAGGCACGAGCCGGCCGCGGCTTCGTTCGCCAGCTCGCACAGGCGCAACCGCAGGCCGCTGTCGAGCGAAACGACTCCCGACAGCAGGTGCAGACTTTGTCGGCGGACGGCAGGGCGGGGATCGGCCTGGGTGATCAAGCCGAGCGGCGAGTCCGGCAGCAGTGCTTCGAGCTCGAACGGCTCGGCGAGAGCGGCCGACGGCTTCACGACGGCCCCCGGCCGGCCGTCGTCCCCGGCGCGGATTTCGCTCGAAGAACGCAACTGCCGGCACCACTCCTCGGCGATGGCCGTCAGCCGCCGCTGGAATCCGCGAATCGTCGGCGCTTCCGGCCGGGAGGCCGGGGCCGGTTCGACCGGGCGAGGGGGTTTGACGGGGCGGCGGGCCATGAAGGAGTGTTCGATTCCAGGAGCGGAGTCAGCCTTCCGTCGATTCAGGAGTCGCGGGAGACATGTCTGTGGTGACTGGAGACTCTCGAAGTACGGCGAGATGGGCGAGTGCTTTCGTCGGACGCGCGTCGTTCGGGCAGAATTGCCGGACCAGGAGCCAGCATTCGGCGGCGGCGTCCCACTGCCGTCGCTGGCAGGCGGCCTGCCCCAACAGCAGCCAGGCTTCCGGATCGGCGGGGCGGACGCTGACCACCGCGTTCAGCAGGCTCTGCGCCTTCGCAGCGTCTCCGCGCCGCATCGCGGCCAGCGCGGAGTTGAACCAGGCGTCGGGAAGTTCTTCGAGCCGGGCGAGCAGTCGGACATTCGCATTGCACCCCGGGCAGCGCTCGGCGCCGGTGGAGCAACGTTGGGAACATTTCGGGCAACGGAACATCGGCGACTTGTCCGTCAAAGGCGGGAGGGAGCAAAGACAACGCAAACAGTCGCAACGCCGTCGTCGATCAGAGCTCTTCAAGCACGCTCGTTCGTTTCCGCTCGCCAGGCCGCGCCAGTTGCTCGTTCGCGGGCTTCACGTACTTGTGATAGATCTCGCGAAACTGGTCGCGCGCCCGGTCTTCGTCCGTGAGGTTCACTCCCTGAACGACCCTTTCCGCCTCTTCCAGTTTGTTCCGCAAGTCGTTCTTCCGGTCCGCGGGCAGGTGCCGCGACGCGTCAACCTTCTCGATCGTCTCCTCGATCTCCCGCATCAGAAATTCCCGCATGAGATGCGGGGGGGGCGGCGGCAGGATGTTGATCGCTCCGAGGACGTGCTGCACCGTTCCATGCAGCTGCTTCCACTCGTCGACGTTCCCTTCCTGCTCGACGCGGGGAATCTCGGCTTCGACGGTCGCGAGAGTCCGGTCGTAGTGCTGGTCGGCCAGCTCCGGCCGGGTTCTCAGCGCCTCGGGAAGGAGACTCCGAGCGGCGGCGATCATCTCCAGCAGTTCGGACTTCGGCGGAGAGAGGGCCGCGCCGCGGGGGAGTTCGTACTGGAGGAGGTCGAGCTGGCGGATCTTGAGGTAGACGGGAAACGGCTCTGGGAACCTTTCGGCCAGGAGATGCTCGGCCTCGGCGACCAGCCGGTCTCCTTTCGTGCCGACTTCCGTCTTGCGCGGGCCGGCGGGCGCATTCTCCAGCGCGTCGCGGTACTCGCGGCAGACGCGGTCGAAATCGAGCCGCAGCCGGTCGATCGGCGGGATTGTGACCGGCTTCATTGGAATCTTCTCGATCTTCTCCGCGCCGGTGGCCGGGACGCGGACGGTCGCCGTGAGCTCGTACTCGCGGCTCACGGCGATGTTCACGTCGACGCGCGTCCGCGACGGAATCGGGCGGTCGAAATCGGAAAGGACGACGTCCGCGAGCTCGACGTTGTCCTGGTAAAGGGTAATCGGAAGCTCGGTCAGCTCCATCGCGGTGCGGAACGACTTCGTGCTGTCGCACGGCAGAAGCGAGCCTTCACCGGCCAGCTGGCTCAGCTTCTTCGTGGTCAGCACCGCGATCGACTGGGCCAGCATTTCCGGGATCCGTCCGCCGCTGTTCGTCCGCGTCCCTTCGATCTGGAATACCACGTAATCCCGCTCGAAGATCACGCGCCCGTCCGGCGCCGAGATGTTGAGATGCAGGGCGTTCTCGTCGTTTTCGTTCAAGGGGACGTTCACGAGGAACCGGCCATCGGCCGCCGTTGCCGAGAGCGCGGGCGAATCCTTGCCTCCGGTGACGGTGACGACCAGTCCGCCCACGGCGGGACATTCGGGAGTCGCCGTCACGGTCCCGCTGATGGAGACCGAGGCCTCGCCGACGCTGTCGGGAACATACCCCACCGCGACGTTCCCCTCGCGCGTCTCCTGCGTGGACGCGAGAACCGCCGCCCCGAGCGCGACGCTCAGGTCGAGCATGTTCTCATCGGGGTCGAGCGGCAGCCCGAATTCCTCGTGCAGCCTGTCCTGAAGGGCCTTCAGCCGGCACGAGCCTCCCACGAGGACGAGGTGGCCCAGATCCTGCGGGGTCAGGTTGGCCGCTGCAATGACGCGCTTCGTTTCATTGATGGTTTGATCGATCTCCGGCTTGATCAGCTCGCGGAACGCGGACTGCGTCATCGAAAATCGCAACTGGACCGAACGCGGGGGGGTGCTGTCGTCTTCGAAGATGTTCGCCTCGACCGCATCCCCTTTCGGAGCGCCGTCGCCCAGTTTTTTCTTGAGCTTCTCCGCGTAGAACATCAGGGTTGTCCACCGCGTGTCGCGCTCCGGCCACTCGCGATCGATGTGGATCTTGTATTTCTTCGCCTGCAGATCGGCCAGCATCAGCGCGGCGATCTTCTTATCGATGTTGTATCCGCCAAGCTCGCGGTTCCCTCCGCACTTCAGCCGCGTGTACGAATCGCCGACCTGCTCGAGGACGGTGACGTCGAACGTGCCGCCGCCGAGGTCAAATACGAGGATGTGGTTCTTCCCGGTCTCCACCGGCTCGCCGCACTTGTAGAAGGCGAGCGCCGCGGCGGTCGGCTCTTCAAGCAGCGCCACGACTTCCAGACCAGCCAGGCGTCCGGCCTCGCGGGTGTCCTTGATGGCGGGGACGTCGAAGTAGGCCGGGTGCGTGATGATGACGCGCCGGATGGGCGTCTCGGACTTCAGCGCCCGCTGGGCGACGTCGACCATGTGCCGCAGGATGAGCGCCGACACCTCGACCGCGGTGAGCTCGCGGTCTCCCAGGCGGAAGGTCTTCGTCGTCCCCATGTACTTCTTGACGAAGCGGATCGGAGTGAGCCCCCGGCACGCGAGGTCGCGGGCGTCATCGCCGACGACGTCTTCCCCATCAAGCCGGCAAACCGCCGACGCCTGCGTCAGACGGGAGAACGCGTCCGCCAGCGCGGTGAACTCGCCGAAAGCGCTTCCAGCCTCATCAAAGACTCCAGGAACCGCGACGACGGAGTTCGTCGTCCCCAGATCGATGCCCACCACATAATCTGTCATCAGTCCTGTCTCCTCTCCGGCGCAGGATGGAATGGACTTGTCAGTGAATCTCAGTCGCGGGGCGGCCCCTCCAGATCGGCGATGCCTCGGGCGATCAGTCGCCCCGCCTGACGCACGACGGGACTCTGCTGGTAACTCACCACGGTCTCGGACCGAGACGTGTTCCGGCGGTACTGGCGAATATCGATCTGGTCGCTCCACTCCTCGTTCCATGTCTGCCCCGTGCGGTCCTCGACCGTCACGGCATTTTGTTCAAGGAGCGCGTCCAACCTGCACGCGAGCGTTTCGACGGCGTCGGCGGTCATCTCGGCGTGCTCGCGCCGGGCCGTGTCGACAGAACGTCGCAGATGAAAGCGGACACGGGCCAGCTCGGCCAGCAGCCCCTCGACGCGCTCGTCGAATTCGCGGTAGATCGTCGCGAGTTCGGCGCCGGCGATCTCCAGGAGCGAGTCCGCCTCGGGGAAGCGCAATCGGCGCGGTTCCACCTCAAAGGGGAATGTATTCGTCATTGGCATTGGCCCACCGGAGTCGCTGCACCGCCCACACGACGCGCTTGATTTGCCTGTCGAAATCCTCGACGCGGGCATCCAGACCGGAACGAATCTGCCAACGTTCCAGGCTCTGAAGTGATGGGAACGGATGTCGACAACACTTTCCCATAACCCAACAGGCAACCTGAAACAATCATTAACTCACGCATTTTTCTTAGAATCTTAATTCATGCCTGATCGGATGGTTCGACGAACTCACGACCGGTCCTTAGACCATGATGTCCAGTCGGATCGACTCAAATTCCCATTTCGTCCGCACGGTCTGGTAGCAGCGCGCTCTCGAACGCCTCCAGATCCGGATTCGCCGTGGGCCGGACGCCGGCATTGGCGTCCTGAGGAACCAGATCGACCAGGAACGCCGCATTGACGATCGGAAAGGGATCGAGCGATTCCGGAGCGGGGAACTCGATGGCCTCGATCGACTGAAGGGCGGAGTGGATTGCTGCACGATCCAGGCCGTGGACCGTGTGTGCCCACAGACGTTCCTCGAAATAGAACCTCTCGTTCGCCTTCAATCGCTCCGCCGTCGCCAGATCGGATTCGGTGAGGGTCCGGCCGCGGACAACCGGTGGCCGCCCCGCGTCGAGTTGCTGTCGAAGCTGATGGCAGGCCTGGTCGAAGGCGTCGTACCCCGCATCGGGGTCGACTCCCAGAAGCGCGAATACGTTGTGGCGGTAGGCGTTGCGGTTCTCGAGCAGTTCCTGCACAAGCCGCAGCGTGCTCTCGGGCGCCGGACCGCCCGCAGAAAGCTCTGACATGGCTCTTCCTCGCGGAGACCAACGTTTCGCTCTCGAACAGATCGATCCGTTCCCTCATCCGAGCATCGTGGAGAATTGTTCGACCAATTGGGCGCTGACCTCATCCCGTTCGGCATTCAGCTGCCGCCGCGCATTCTCCAGATGCTCGCGTCCCTTCCTCGCATTTCCCGAAGCGGCCAGCTGCAAGGCCCGCAGCGCATTCAGGGCGGCAAACTCCGGATCGTTGGGGAGCGCGCTGTCCAGGAATCCGCCGAGAAATTGAACTGAAGAGCCGCTGGCCTGAAACAGCTCGGAGACTCGATGGATGACGGCTCCGACCAACCCATCCGCCCGCGAGCGGTTTCCGAACCGCCGTGCGGTCCGGGCGGAGCGGAGGGCCTCACACAAAGCGGGGATCCGCGCCTGAGAGGAGTCGTCCTTCCGCGCGGCTTCGGAGCGCAGTGCGGCTTCGACGCACGTGGCGTGGTAGTCGTAAAGGCAGCCTTCGATCGCCAGATTGCCGGGCGCGGCCCCTTCCAGCACGGGATGGCGGGCTTCCCTGGAGACGGATGCCAAAGCGGACATGGCCTTGGCCGGCTGGTCGACGTCGGCGTTCAACCAGTGCTGCGCTTCGCCGTTGGCGCTGCGACAGAGTGCGTGAAGCGCCGGCAGATAACCTTCCTCAAGTTCGAGAAACCATCGGCACCGGTCGCGGTATTTCGGATGCTCTTCGGGGGGAGAGCCCGCGGACAATCGACCGACGATCTCGTCGAAGGTCTTCTTTCGCCAATGCTCGACCAGTGCGGCATCGAACGGAGCGTCGCGGAGGACGATCCAGTGCTCGCGCGCGGATGCGAGCTGTCCGACGTCCAGGAAATCGCTGACGATCCGCGAGTGAATCTCCAGCAGCTGACCGGGAATCGTCCGGCGGACTTCTCCCGGTTCGACGCGCAGGAGCCGGTCGAGCAGCGGATCGGCGACCGCGGCCCGCCGGCGGGTTTCCCACCGCCCCGCAAGGCCTTTCCAGAAGGTGTCCGATCCCACGAGCTCGGACCAATGCTGAAGCCCCTGCCGCCACTTCGTCATCGTCTCCGGCGAGACGCTGCGGGATTGCAGATGGTCCTGAATCGCTCCTCCATGCGAGAGAACCGCCAGGTGGTGCAGCGCGAAGTGCTGGCCGGGATGCATGCGGTGGAGTTCGTCGAACAGGCGGATGGTCTCGATGCCGGGTTGCTCGGATCCGCCGCCGATGTCGCGCTGCAGGGCGCGGTAGGCCGCCAGGCACGGGTCGTTCCGCCAGACATCCTCAAGCGAGCGATTGAGGCTCTGCACGGCGTCTTCGAACGGGATCTCGTCGCCACCCTTCGAGACCGTTTTCCGGGCACGCATTTTCGCCGCCTGGTCCAGAAGCGCCTGGCGGCGGTTCCCTTTTCCATCATTCGCTTTCAGGGCCATGGGATTCCCAGTTCTTTCATGACGCGTTCCAGCTCTTCGGAGAGTTGTCGAATGACTTGTGGGCTGGCCGTTCTCGCGAGTCCGTCCTGGAGGATGTTGGCGGCCTTCTTCAGGAAGGCGGACCGGGGCGCGCCGGAAAAACTCTCCGCCTGGGCGCGTTTGAGCCTTGCCTCGAAGAGAGGCCGCAGCCCCGCCGCCTCGGGATTCTTCGCCAGGTCCTCGATCAGCTTTTCCGCGCCGGGCCAGTCCCGAGTTCGGAGCGCGAAATCAAACTCCCGCTGCGCGAGCGACGTGCCATTCGTCGGCGGCCGTTCTCTGGGTTGAGAGGCGGTGCTGGTCTGGAGGGTCGGCGGCAACCCCTCTGACAGAAGTTCGAGATCCACCAGCAGCGGCACGGCCGATTCATACCGCTGGGACAGGTCCGGCGCGATCATGCATTCGATCACCTTGAGGAACGCCGCGCCGCACTTCGCGTCCGTCCCGGAACCGCGAAGCTCCGGAAACTCGGACCGTTCGATGGGGATGGCGTTGCGGCGCGCGTCCCGGTGCATCGCCGTGAGCCGCTGAGTGAGCGCGGGGTCGTCCTTGTCCAACATCGCACCGACACCGTCAAACGGCCCTTCCCCACGCAGCATCGCGAGCGCCATCAGGCCCATCGCATAGACGTCGCAGGCCTTCGCCGTCGCGAAACCATCCAGCTGTTCCGGCGACGAATACGCCAGCGTTCCCCCGCACGGACCCTCCTGATCGAGGCGGCCCCGGAAGACTCCGGCCAGCCCGAAGTCCCCCACCTTGATCTGATCGTGCCCCTCGCTTTGAAACAACAGGATGTTGTCGGGCTTCAGGTCGCTGTGGACGAAACCTCGCGCATGCATGTAGGCAATCGCGCGAGCGATCTGCGTCAGGTAGTGGAGCGTTCCGGCCGGAGTGAAGCGTTTGAGTTGCCTGAGCCGGCTGCTCAGGCTTCCCCCCGGCGCCAGCTCCATCGCGATGAAAGCCGCCGGAGGCGACCCGCGCGTCACGCCGAGATCGAACACCGTGAGGAAATGCTGCCGGATCCGCCAGTCGTTCAGGTCCGAGAGGAGTTTCAGGAGCTGGATCGCTTCATTCATCCGCGCGCCGACGTTGTCCGGAGTGATCTCCGCTCCGAACAGCACCTTCAGGGCGACCTCGCGCAGCGGATGCCCACAGACGACCTGCTCGGCGCGGTAGACGCAGCCGAAGGCCCCGCGGCCCAGCTCGGTGACGCAGCGATAGCGGCCGTCGAAGAGATCGATCGAGGGGATCATGCGTCGCTCCCGGCCGCCGTCACCAGCATCGATTCGTCGGAGCCGGCCGCGACCCGCGCCGACCGCACGCCCCGATTGGCGTCGTCGACGAAGAAGTCGATGATCGCCGGAACGACCAGCGTCGAAATGAGGTTGCCGCAGAGCCGCGCCCCTTCGTCGTGACGCTTCGCGCAGATCTTCGCGAGCCCTTCCACGACGGACGGATCGAACGTGACCGTCACGTTCTTCTCTTCCAGCAGCCGCCGCGTTTCGGATTCCAGCTCGAGGGCAAGGATGGTGCGGAACGCTGATTCGCCGAGGGAATTGAACAGCACCAGTTCGTCCATCCGGTTGACGAACTCGGGACGGAAAAGTTTCGACCGGACCAGCTCGTTGCGGATGTCCGACCGCACCCTCTCGCGCATCGCCCCGTTGCCGCGGGCCGCCTGCGACTGCATCCGGATCAGTTCGGACAGCTTCTCCACGCTGTGGTTCGACGTGAGGATGATGAAGCAGCGGCGGCCGTCCCGGACGGGGCCGGCCGGGTCGGCGATGACCCCTTCATCCAGAAACCGCAGCAGGACGTCGAACACGGAACGATGCGCTTTCTCGACCTCGTCGAACAGCACCACCGATTCGGGATTGTTCTTCAGCCCATTCGTCAGCAGCCCTTCGCCATATCCGACGTACCCCTGCGGGGCGCCGACGAACACATTCTTCGATTGCTCGGTCCCGAACTGTCCCATTTCAAAGAAAAGGAGGCGGTCTTCCGATCCGTAGACTTCGCGGGCGATCTCGCGGGCCAGCTGCGTCTTGCCGGTCCCGCTGGCGCCCAGAAACAGCAGGACCCCCAACGGTCGCCGCTTGCGCGTGTAGCCGAACCAGATCCTTTTGAGGAACGGGATGAGAGTATCGATGACGTGATCCTGTCCGACGATATTGCGACGCAGGCGGACTTCGACCTCGGCGAGCGGCGGCAGCTTGCGAACTTCCTCGTCCGGCGTCTCCGCCTCGGGCCGGCGGCCCGCGAGGAAGCCCGAGAGACGGCCGACGTCGACCGACCGGCTTTCGAGAAAGCCCCGCACGAAGCTGTCTTCTTCATTCAGCAGCGCCGCCCCGATGTCGGCTTCGCTCGCCAGCGGCGGGTCGCGGTCGGCAGCCGTCCGCACCGCCCGCTCGAATGTCCGCACAACGACCGGCTGCATCTGGTCGCGTATCAGGCTCAGCTCATCGTTAAATCGTCCCTTGCTCAGCCCGCGCAGGTGGGTCCGCAGGCTCTCCAGAAGGTCGTGGAAGCGGACGGCGGGCTGCAATCGCAGTCCCTTTTCAAGCTCGCTGCCGGGCTGCGATGCAAGGGCGAACAACAGCAGCGGCGTGCCGACGCGGACCAGTCCGTTCTCCTTACCCTCCTGCTCGATTGTGTGGAGGACCGCACGCCCCGACTTGGAGAACAGAGCCGGATTGAGCTTCCCGGCCGCGTTGAACGTCGGCTGCGGTCCGTCCGCGGCCGGAGGAAGTCGAAGTGCGGCGATGAGCCGGTCGAGGGGGATTCCGGCGTATCCGAAGGAGTTCGCGATGCGGGGAGGGAGTTTCTCCAGGGCGGCGGCCGCGATGAAACGATCGGCCAGGCCATCGTTCCACTCGGGACTGCGGACCGCCTCGTCGAGCAATTTCCGCGAGGCAACCGTCAGGAGCGTGTCGCTCCACGAGGACGAGGGAGGGGCGGCGATGCGAAGGCTTCTTGCGGACTGCCGAAACGACTCCAGAAACGCGTCCGGGTTTATCGTGGGAGCCAGTCGCCGGCACTCTCGGCGCAGACTGCCGTCGGCCGGCTCGAGAAGCGTGAGCACGAAGTGCTCGGGCTCGACCTGCGCGTGAGCCGTCTGGCGGCACGCTTCCAGCAGAAGTCCACAGTACTCATCGGTCAATCGGCCGTCTTTCCAGATCACTGCCCACCTCGCAATCGATGCCGTTGTCGTTCATACGTCCGAGCCGGTCAGAAATCTCATGGCTTGCCCCAGAGATTCTCGGGCCTGCTCGAGTTCGTCCCCCTTCAGCTCGGCAGCCGCCCGGCGTGCCCAGAGCCGGCTCAACAGATCGTTGATTGGCTTTGCGTCGCCGTTCCGGCCGTGGCCGTTTTGCGCGACAGCAGCCCGCTTCCACGCGGCGAGACGTTCCATCGCCTGCGATTCCTTCTTCGCGGCGATCTCGTGCAGCGCTGCGAGCCGCACGAGATCGTGCGCGGCGAAGGGAAGTCGCGACGCGTCCGCGAGTCCCTCTTCCGTCTGCAACGCATCGGCCGCGTCCAGCAAGGGCTGCAGCTGCCGCAATCGATTCGCCTGAAGCAGCCGGACCGCGTGTTGAACATCCGGCGATGCGTCGTCGCGCGCCGCATCGGCGTTCGTTTCGACAGGGGCCTCGTCGCTCAGCCAGTTCTCGCGGATCAGTCGGACGAACAGCTTCACCTGAGGATTGTCCCCTCCAAGGGACGCGAGCTGGTCGATCCGGGCACGGAGGTCGGTGGGAAGTTCATCGCCGGCGACGAGAATCCGGCACACCACTCCGACGGCCAAGGCTTGCCTGTGGGCGGGCCGCCGCCCCGCGATTTCGTCGGTTTGAACCCGCAACTCCTCCACTACATCGTCCGTCAACGGGCCGCGCCGCAACCGCGCCACCACCGCCTGGATCTGGCAGGCGTCACGGCGTTCGATCAGTTCATCACGGCGTTCCGGTCCGGACTCATCGATCAGAATGTCCAGAGCGCGGGCGGCCGGATCGAACAACTTTTCCTGAAACAGGAAGGCCGCGGCCCATTCGAGAATCGCGGGCCTCGCGCTCGCGGGAAGCGCCGGGAACTGCGGCGATTCGAGGAGAGCACGGACGGCCTCCGCGGCTTCGCGGAACTTTCGCTGCTTCCAGGCCAGCACGGCGCGCGCCAGCTCCACCTGCACCGGTTGCGGCCCCCCCTCTTCCCGCAGCAGATCGGAAGCCTGGTCCAGCAATGTCCTGTCTTCCGTCGTGCGAACAAGCAACATGGCCAGCCGTTGCCGCGGCAATCTCCAGCTCGCGTCGAGGCCTGCGGCTTTCTCGTACCAGTCGCGAGCGACCTCCCACTCCCGATCGGCTTCGGCAATTCGACCGAGTGCGAGCGCCGCGTGGCCGCGTTCGCGCAGTTCGACGCCGGTAGATGTCTGCCGCCAGACGTCCTCATACTGCCGCCGCACCACATCCCCCACACTTCGCGAATCCCTTTCGCCGGCCGCCTCGGCATCTAATTCCAGCAGTCCGGCTTTCGCCAGAGCGGCCTGGGGATGGGCGGGTTCAATCCGGACGACTTCGGCGATTCGACGCTGGGCCTCCGTGAGATTTCCCGTCCGCAATGCGATCTGGGCGAGCAGTCCCAGCGCGTCGACATGAGTGGGGTCGCGCTCGATGAGTGCGTTGAGGCGCTCCGTTGCCCCCTCCCAGTCCCGCTGCTGCGCGCAGTCGCGGGCGGCCACGAACAGGGCGGCGTCGCGACTGATTTCCGGTCCGTCGAAGTCCCGCGGGTCGTCAGCGAGTCGCTCGCCAGCGGACAGGGCGACATGGCCCGAAAGCCATCGGCGTTCGGCCTCCAGAAAACGTCCGAGAGGGCGGAGGACAATCCGATCCGGGGCGGCGGAATCGAAGCGTGTGGTGGAATCCAGGACTCGGCGGGCTCGTTCCAGCTTCCCCTCGAATGCGGCGACGAATGCCTGGCACAGTTCCCACGCGGGATGTTCGATGCCGAGCCGCACCAGGCCGTCGAACCGTTGCAGTGCCGCCGCTCGATGTGCCCGGCCGGCCCGCCGGAGTGCGAACCAGAGTTGCAGCGCCTGCTCGTCGTTCCCGGCTGCGTCGTCCAGCTGCATCGCTCTTCCGTAATCGCGGCGCTGCGCTTGGGCCAGCCGCAGCAGGGCCCGGGCGCGCGCCCGATGGTCGTCGTCCTCGACCTTCGAAAGAGGATCGATGGCCTCGGCCTCGCGCCCCGCGGCAATCAGCACGCTTCCATACCAGACGCGGGCCAGGTTGAGCGATTCGGCGGGGGCCGCGACCGGGTGCAGGTCGTCCAGCAGTTGCTCGAGATCGGCCGCGGCCGGCCATTGGCCGAGGCGGACTGTCTCGCTGTATTGCGTCGCCGCTTCGGCCATCGCCTTCCAGAACAGGATCTCGGCATTGTCGGGCGCGCCTTCCGCCGCCTGACGGAACTCATCCCGCGCACGGACGAAGTCGCCTTCTTCCCACCAGATCTGGCCGCGGAGCCGGAAGTCGTCGGGACGGGGGTCCTTCAGCTGCTTCAGGTATTCGAGAGCGTCAAGTCCGCGCCCCTGCCGTCGCCGGGCCCGCGCCAGGTTGCGTCTCGGCCAGTCCCACTCCGGCCGCGCTCTGGCAAGGTCCTCGCACCGCGCCGCACGCCGCTCGACTTCCGCCAGCGAGCTGTCGGCTCGCTCGTCCACTCGGAGAAACCGCTCGAGCGCCCGCACCACCGGGCTCTGCGGCATGTCCCCGGCGGGTTGCTTCGACAGCCATTCCGACCAGACGTCGAGCGCTTCGTCAGGGGCGCTCGCCTCGGACTGCGGCGAATCGAAGAGCGAGCGAGCGAGCGCCTCGGGAAACGCTCCTCTGTCATCGTCACAATCGGGGGTGCGGCGATGGACTTCGCACGCTTCCGGGATCTTTCCCTGTCCGAAGAGAAGGAGGGCGGCCTTTCGCATGCGGGCGGCCAGCCACGGATCGCACACGGGAGCACGGTCTCCCAGCTGGCCGCGGATGCGGTCGATCAGTGCGATGGCTTCCGCAGGGTGGCGGGCCTTCAGCAGTTCGTCGGCGGCGAACAGCATGTCGGCGACGCGGTGAGGAGAAAGCGGAAGAGGCTGGCTCCACACGTCGGTCGGCAAAAGAGCGAACCAGGGACGGAAGAGAGTGGAGAGCGGGGCCGACTCCCATGCGACGCTATCAAGCGAAGGAATCGCCAGCGGAGCGTTGGGATCCGACTCCGCCGCCGTCGATTCGAGCGCTGCGGCCACATGCAGCGAGAAATCCGCAAGGCGGGCTTCGAGACAGTCCGGGCGTTCGGCCAGAACCTCGGCCAGTCCCTCGCGCGCGGACATGGGCTCGCGCGACGATGTCCAGAGCACGCGGGCGAGACGATGCTCCGGAACGGCCGCAGGATGCGACGCGGCGGCGGCAAAGAGCCGGCCCGCCTCTTCCGGCTCCAGATGCTGGAGCGAGAGCTCCACCGCGCAGAGGTGATCCAGTTCTTCGTCGGGAACGAATCTTTGGTTGGCAGAGGCCCGCAGCGCGGCAACCTGTCCGAATTCTCCGCGAACCACGGCACGCCGCGCGAGGAGACGGTCGCGCCAGGCGGCGACGGGCGCGGAAACCGCGTCGTCGGATGGCGGCACGTCCGGCTCGGCAGCGGACGCCGTCGGGCTGCGCTGCGCCAGTTCCGTCTGGAGGCACCATTCCGCGAGCGCCAGGTCCGGATCGCGGCCGGACTCGGGGGTGCGAAGGGTTCCCGCCAGAACGAGAAATCGCCGCGCGTCACTCTCCCGGTCTCTGCGAAGGTGGAGTCGCGCCGTCGCGAGCGCGGCGGCCGCGGCCGCTTCCGCATCGAGCGGATTGTCGTCCGTCGCCGTCGCGAGCGGTTCCAGTCGCAGCAGAAGGTCCGCTTCCGCGCCGAGCTGCGTGTAGGCCTTCAACTCCAGTTCGGCGAATCGCCAGGCGCGGAATGCGGGCGGCGCGGACTGGAATGCGCGGACGGCTTCACGATCGCGACCCAGCTGAACCTGGCCCGCGCCGATGAGCCAGCGGCCGTCGACCGCATGAGCATCCGCCGGCAGCAGCGACTCGAGCGTCTCGACCGTCTCGTCCAGTGCGGTCCAATCGGGAGCCTGGTCGCCGTAGAGCGTTTCGTTGACGGCCAGCATGGCGCGGAGCGGACCGCGAAGGCTCGACCAGGCTGAATCGGGGTTCGTCCGTCCCTCCTCGTGCGCCCGTGCCGCGCCGTCGAGCAACGCATTGGACCGCGCCCACTGCCGTCGCCGGTACGCCGCCAGTGCAAAGCACGTCCAGGTGGCGACGTCGCTCCCGGCGTCGGGCGCGTATTGCTCCGTCAGCGCGAGGGCTCGGGCGAGTTGTCCCGCACGCAAGTCGCATCCGACTTCCACGGCCGCGCACCAGTCGCGCGGAACAATTTTGAGCAGGCGGCGGCCCAGCTCGCGCACCAGAGGCAGCTGGTCGGCGGCGGGCCGCACCAGGTCGACCCGCAACCCGCGACGGAGCAATGCCTCGACCGACTCTTTCAGCGCGGCATCGACCGGCCGGGTTTCCAGAAAGCTGAGATAAAGATCGGCTGTTTCCAGGTCGGAACGGTCCAGGGCCGCCGCGGCCCGCGCCATTTCCGCGATCAACGCGTCGTCCTGCGGGGCCAGGCGGCGGGCGCGGCCGAACAGATTGATCGCCTCGTTTTCGTCTCCCCGCCGCCGCTCGAACTCGACCATCTGCAGGTACTGCCGGGCGGCGCGCCGTCCCGCGTCTTGCCAGTGGGGATCGTTGCGGAGGCGGCTAATCGCCGTCCCGATCGGTTCGAGCGCTCCGTCGAGTTCGTCGCGGGCGACCGACGAGGAGACAAGGGCCGAGGCGACGCCGAATGTGAGTGCAGGATCCGCGTCGACGCTTTCATCCGACGTGAGTTGCTCCATCGCGTGCCGTAATGACAGGAGTGCGACGTCCGGCCGCGACTTCTGCAGCTCCTCCAACTCGCGGAGGCGAGCGTGCTTCTTCGCCGCACGCAGTCGCGAACCGGAACGTCGCGGGCGCGCCGCCGGTTCGCGCGGCATGGAATCCGATTCCACCGGCGGCGTGGCCACAGACCGGAGCGGCGCCGGGGCGGGGATTCTGAGTTCACTGAGAGGCTGATTCATGAGTCGGTCGTCGAATGCACGCTTCGGATCGGGCGGCCTGCTCCTTCCTACGTTTCATAGTCCGGTCGCGTTCCACGCGACGGCGTCATGGGGCGGATTCGCCCGAGTCATCTTTCCCTTGTCCGTTTGTCCGGTCGCGGCGTCGGGAAGGGTTCGAGCCGCCGCCTTCCAGCGATTGGAAGATCTGACGAACGACCGGCGGCGGATTCCGCAGCAACGCGGCAACGACGTGTGTTTCGGCGAGCGTCGATCCCTCCAGCGAGTGCGCGGCTGACGCCATGGAACCCGCAGAGAGTCGCCGCGCCGCGGCGAGGACGGTTTCCACGTTGGCGCTCAGGCGGATCGCAGCGCGCTCGCCCGGCGTATTCGCTGTGGGGCTTGAGGGAACAACGAGCAGGAGGGCTGTCCGCAGCGCGTCCCACGGCGAGATTCCCTTCGACTTAAGTGATTCCGTCAGCGCCCCGTCCTGAACGGTCAGCAGGCCGGCCACGAGGTGCGGGCTGCGAATCTCGGCGTGTCCCTGGCAGCGCGCGAAGTCGCCCGCGGCCTGAAGAGCGCTCTGCAGCTTCTCGTCGAAGGGGGCAGGCTTCGGACCACGCTCCTTCCGGAGACGCCTCGCGACACCATCGAGATCGACCCCCAGCCCCTCCTTCAGGTCGCGGAACATCCGCTTCACTTCGGCATTGAGGATTCCGCAGAAGCCCTGAAACAACTCCGACTCATTGATCCGCTCCGGATCGTCGCCGTCGGCTCGCTCTCCGGCACGCGCATGGATCCGCTGGGCCTGCTCGATCATTGGCAGCACGAGCCGTTCCGCGCTGTCGCAGCCGAGGGCAAAGGTCGTCGGCGCGCGGCCGTCAGTCGACTCGATGAGGAACGCCCGGAGCCGATCGGTGTCGACGTCCGACTCTTTGAACGACGTCGCGACGGGTCCGTTCGGGTCGTGCAGGAACGACGCCAGCAGGAGCCGCGTGCCGACGTCGCTCTGGCCGCGCTGCTGCGCATGTTCGTGGGCCCGCTCGATCACCAGCCGGGCCCCCGCCGTCAGGCCCGTGAGAATGAGATTCCCGTTGGAGTCGATTCGTTCGTTCTGACGGAGGGTCGCCAGACCGTTGCGGAAGGCGGCGGCGGTGGGAAGAGACGCATCGGTTTCCACCTGCCATCCCGAGTCGTCCAGGTATGCGCCGAGCAGGTCGGTCTCGTGAATTCTGCCATCGCCGCTGGCCCGGCCGGCGCGGGCTGCTGACCGCGCGGCGCGGTCGAACAGCTCCAGCGCCGAGTCCGAAAACTCCTGCTTGAGCCGGATGACCCAACGGTCCAGAAACGCAAGGAGCACGCGGTTGCGCGCCTCGGGCGTATCGTCCCCGGGATCAATCTCGGGGAGATCGGCCTGCGGCTCGGACGGCTCTTTCTCGGGGGTGGTGCGAAGTTCCTCGTAGACGGCGTCGGGGTCCCAATGGAGCGAGCGGGCGCACTTCCGGGTCAGCTGGCAGACGCGGAACATCCCCGCCAGCAGGTCGACCGCCGTGACGCGTTGCCGATGCTGGCCGTTGCGTCTCCGGGCTGCACGCAGCAGGACGCTTCGCATGTCGAAGCCGTACTGATCGGGAGACATCCGTCCGTCGTCGTCGAAGAGGCTCGCGGGGACGGGTTCCATGGACGTCGTCGCGAGGCCCCCGGCGGGCGGAGTCGCTGGGTCGGCCGTCGTCGCATCCGTCGGCGTGATGACCACGGGGGGCGCCGGGACGGGCGGTTCGGGAAACCGCTCGTTGGGATCGCCAAAGTAGCGATAGGCGAGCCAGCCGATGTCGGGCTGGTTCGAATCGTATCTTGCGAGGCTCTCACGGCGTGCCTCCTGCAAGGCTTCCGCCAGGGAACGCTCACCGTCCAGCGCGGCCCGGAAGCAGGTGACGGCAGCGGCGGCGGCCTGCGAATTGACGAGAGGGAAGAGCGACGCGATGACGACCTTCCTCGGGCCGCGGGCGAAAGCCTCGGCGACGGAATTGCAGCGGCTTTCGAACGTCCCGCCGCCTCCCCCCGCGCCTCCCCAGCACGCATTCAGGAACACAAATCGCGGCGTCGCCCCCAACAGTTCCGGATCGGATGCTTCCAGTTTTCCGTCCGCCAACAGCAGTGAGCCGGGGTTTCCTCCGTCGGGAGGAGTTCCATGACCGAAGTAGTACATGCCGGCCAGCTCGGGGCTTCGAACCGCTTGAAGAACCGCTTCAATCGTGGCGAAACCACGTTTCAGCTCGACCACGCGAAACCCGCGCTGCGTGACGAGTTGCTTCAGCTCGGCGCAGCTGTCGCGACAGACCCGCTGCGAGTCGAACTCGGCGCTGAGGAGGTCGTTCCGCGGGTCGATGACGAACAGAAAGTCGCGGCCGCGGCCGGATGTGGCCCCCTGACTGCGGACGCGGTAGGTGAGGTGGCGCTGGAGCGACAGCTTTCCACCGCCGCGCGTCATCGGTTCGCGACAGCGGCGACAACTTTCCTCGGCTGCTCCCGGGGCCAGGATCTCGTAGCGCCGCGGCTGGCACCGCTCGCAGAAGACGTAACACTCTTCCAGCGCTTCCCAGGGGATCTGAGCGACGCGGTCGTCCAGGACGTCGAGGTGCGGGTGAATCTCCGGCTCGACGACCGAAACGAAGCCTTCGTCGGGCAGGACATGCCGCGACCGCGAGTGGGCCGCCTCTTCGACACGGGTGGCGTCGCGCGTCCGGCCCATGCAGGCCAGCGTCGTGAGTTCACGCACCCTGTCGGTCAGCCGCGTGACTTCGAGGCGGATGCGATCCCAGTTGACCGGCTTCTTGACGGCCGGCGGCGCGCCGCCGTCGAGTTCGCCGAGTTCTCCCGGGGCGAACAGGATCTCGTCCCGGCGGTCGCGGCCGCCGAGAGGCGAGATTCCCAACAGCTGCCTGATGATTTTCCCGGCCATCGAATCGGTTTCCGGAGCACTCGGAGGACGCGGTTCGGCGAAGGTCAATTGAAGGAAGGAGTCAAGGCATGCGATGGCATCCAAGGAGTGAAGTCAACGCGAGATGCTCGTGGCGTGGGAGAGGAGAAGTCCCATCGCGGCAGAGCCGCAACCAAAGCAAAGGCATTTGACGCCAAGGCGCAAAGTCCGCAAAGGAATGCACGCAAAGAGAACGCCAGAGACGAGCATGTGTCAGCGCATATCTATCCCGTCCGAAAAGACAAAGCCGCAAAGGAACGCTTCGCAAGACGCAACGATTCTGGACGTTAGTAGTACAGCGTGTCGAACTATGGTTTCGGTCCTTCCTCGATCAAAAGGGGGATGATCCAACGGCGTCCTTCGTCTTCGAGCAGCAGCTCCCAGTGGCCGCCTTCGAGGGGAATGGGCCGATTCAGCCAGTCCGAAAGGCGGACCGAGAAGTCGGGATCGTCGTCGGGTCGCGCCAGAGATAGCATGGCCTCGCTGGAAATCCCGCGCACTTCTTCGACGGTCAGCGTCCAGGAGTGCCGTCGCCCGGGCGTGTGAAGACGCAGCGAACACTCGACATCCGGGTCCGAGAGTTCAAGCCGCCAGCGGCGTTCCTGCGGGGCTTCGTCCATCACTCCGAAAACGGCCGTGGACGACGTCGGCGCGATCGTCTGGGTGACGTCGTCGAACTGAACCACCAGGTTGGTCCGGAGCTGGAGGACGCCTTCGCGGACTTTGTTCCAGAGTTTCTCCGTTCCGCCGCCCGGCAGCGGAGTCGGCTTCGCGTAGTTTTCCGGGGTCGCCGCTTCGCGGACCTTGGCGGGGGCGGCGACATTCTTCGACGCCAGCGAGGGGTCGAGAAAAGTCACGAGTTCACGGACGGCGGCAAAGTCATTCATCCAGCGGTGCACCTGTTCGCGTTCTTCGGCCGTGCAGACCCCCGCCAGGAACCGCGCGATGGTGACATCGTCGCAGGGGCCCCATCGCCGCTGCTCCTCGTCGCGGCAGGCTTTCAACGTCGATGCGATGCGTTCCCAGTCCTTTTGTTCGAAGCCGGGTGTTCCCATCGAGTTCGCCTTCCCGCTCACCTCGGAGCATGCCCGCACGACCGCCGAACGATCGTGCATGTCCATCCGCTTTTTCAATTTCCGTGGTTTTCAAATCTGCCGGCGTCCTTCGCCACGCGAAATCCTTCGAGTACCGCCTCCGGGCGCCATCAAAGTCCCCATCCATTCCATTGGCCATGACGGGCATCGCCTGGCATCGTCCGGCTTCGAATGTCCGCGTCCCCGGCTCAATCTGGTGCAAGCGATCCATGGCCAATTCTTAGCCGACACAATCGCGGAACACCTCCCGCATCCGCGCCAACCACGTCTGGATCGTCGCTCGCGACCGGATGCCCAGCGCCTTGGCAATCTGGTCGTGAGGGACTCCGTCGAGCTTCATCCGCAACACTTCCCTCCATGCCACCGGGAAGCTGCGGGCCTTCGTCTCCAGGCATTCCCGCAACTCGAGCGAAACCGCTCCGCCTCCTGCGACTTCAAACCGGTCGTCCAACTCGACCGTCCGCCGGTTCCGCTGGGATTCGCGGACCCTCAACGCCTCCCGCACGGCAATCACCCGGAAGAACAGGCAGAGCGGACAGTCGTGCTTCCATTGGTGAAGCTTGCGGATCAGCCGGAAAAAAGCAATCTGCAATACGTCGTCGGCGTCCGCGTCGTTCGGCACGATCTGCAGGACGGAACGCCGGACCTTGTCGCAAAGTAGCCGATAAAGACTCTCCGCGGCGGGGGATTCCTTGAGATGAGCGGACAAGAGTTGCCGTTCCGCCAGGTCGGGGCAGAGATGCTCCGGGCATTCGTCGCAGGTCGGGGGACGGCGGCGGACCGACAGGAGCGTCGCGTCATCCTTCGGAGGGCATTCCTCGGCGGCCGATTCATACAGACCCCAGACAAGGTCGTGCAGCGAAGTGCCTGCCGGCAGGGGAGTCGTTGCGAGCTCGTCGAGGTGCGAGGCCAGCATTCTTCCATCGGGGGTCAGTTGCTCGAAGACCCCGTCCGAGCCCAGAACCAGCTCGTCACCGTCGTCCATTTGGCACTCGCAAGCCTCAAAGGAATCTTCCGACCAGTCGACGTTCAACCCGACGAACAGGCCTCCCAGGCGATCGACGTTCAACGTTCTGTCCGCCTGGCGGCAATGCAGTCGCCAGCAACGACCGGAAAAGGCCGAGTGAGCGGTTCCATTCCGTTCGATCAACGTGATGGAGATTTCCACGTACAGGCCCTCCGGCAGGACCGGACGCAGTTCGGCATGCAGGCGTTCGAGCACCGCTTCGGGGCGGGTCGTCTCCCGCGCCACAGCGCCGATCAGCCGGCGACATCCTTCGGCAACGAGGAATGCCAGCCAGCCATGTCCGGCGACGTCCCCGACGACCACCCTCAATGGATCTTCGTCAGTACTGACG
This sequence comes from Planctomycetaceae bacterium, assembly GCA_020850695.1. Taxonomy (GTDB): domain Bacteria; phylum Planctomycetota; class Planctomycetia; order Planctomycetales; family Planctomycetaceae; genus JADZEF01. Next base: position 42,484 of record JADZEF010000110.1, read on the forward strand.
TCGAAGAAGTCGCCCCCCACGTCCTCCAGCGGTTTGAATGAGAGCTCGACCCGGAAACGCGGCACCGTTCCGACGAGGGATGTCGATGAGACCTCACGGGATGAGTCTGATGGATACTCCTCCAGGATCTTCTGGGCGCGATGGGGCGAAAAGTATCTCGCGAGGGCGACCTGGACGGCCGCGCGAACCGCGTCCACCGGCCTCGGCGTATCGTCGAGGCGTCCCAGTTCAACGGGCGTGAGGTGATACAGCCAAAGGCGGCAGAAGATCAGGCCACGTTGAATGAAAGAAGCGTCGGACGCTCGCTCGGCGTTGGGATCGGCGTATCGAGCCGCGAGGCGCTCCAGCGGCGAAATCGCCATGCGCCGGAGTTCGTCGAGGGCGCCTGGGTCCGATGCGCGCAATTGCCGTATGAAACTGCTGGCATTGAACAATGCGCAGGCCCCTTCAGTTCTGATTCCTTCTGGAAGGAATCATGGACCGAATTCCCCAACACACGACCAGAAGAAGCGGGGACGCAACAGGACATTCAGGAAGTTACCGGATAATGGGCCAAGGTGTATCAAGATTCCGATGACTGTTGCAGACATTCGCGAAGAGACTGTTGCGGCAAAACGGACGTCTTTCAGACTGCGACCCGGGGCGCAACACTCCCGTACGGAGTGTTTTGCTGTCGAAAGTCATGCTGCCTGCGGCCGAAAGTCGTGACACAGGACATCGCCGCAGACTCCGCGGCATGCGACGGCCCGTCGACCAATGGCCGAGCCCGCTTCCCAATTCCCGGCAGAACATGATGGAGCAAAGCGGACGCCGGCATGGCGCGTCCGCTGCGAGGCCGAGACCACTCGCAGTCGATGCGGGAGTCACCGTCCAACGCCTCACAGAGGTCCACATTGCGCTCGGGCCGAGATGCTCGGACGCAACGACGAGTTGGTCCGGTGCGCGGGCAAAGGTAAGGGGCTTCCGTCCCGGCGACTGGCCCTGCGGTGTGCAGCAGCAGCGGGGACTCATCGCCGGCCGGAGCCGTAGGGAATGTTCCGTCTATGCTGTTTTTTCCGTGCTCCAGGACGCGAATATGCCCAACGGAGGCCGAACTGGCCAATTGAACAAGCAGGAATATTGCATGAAAATGCACGCTTCGTGCACGGGTTGCACTTTTTGTGCACTACGCTTGATTGGCTTGTCGGCGACCGTTCCAACTCATGGGCGTTGAATAGAACTCAACCTGCAATTCGGCGACCTTGATCGACTCTCGGTGAGTGCGCGATCGAGTGCCGCGCTTCGCAACAACGGGGACACCATCATGAAAGTGCTCGTTGTCGACGACGTTGGTCTGATTCGCCACCGCATTTGCCGCACGCTCTCCGAACTGGGGATTGACGCGGTATCCGCCAGATCCGGAACGGAAGCGCTTGCGGCCATCCGGGCCGACCATTCCATCGATACGGTCGTCACCGACCTGATGATGCCCGGGATGTCGGGAATTGAACTGTTCAGGACGTCGCAGTTGATCGAGCGATGTGACGACCAGGGGACGGTCCCGCCTCCGGGTTTCGTCCTGTTAACAGCCATCCGGCCCTCGGAGGGGGGATGGGCGAATGCCGATCTTAAGACGGCAACGGAAATCGGGTTCGCGGCGATCCTCCACAAGCCGATTCTGAAGAGCGAACTTGAACAGGCCCTGAACTCGTTGCAGCAGAAGCGAGCCAGCGAGCGGAGCGGCAAATCCGATCACTTCGCATCACTGTTGCTGCGCATCGAGCAGGCCGGAAACGAAATCCGCGCCTCCGGCAACCCTCAATGGATTGAACAGCTGGGCAAACTGCTTCAGACTCAATTGGCGGCCTCCGCAACATTGGCCGGCGCGACCACGGCGTAGCGCTCGTCCTTCTGAGGGACGTGGCAATCGCAAGCGGCCCCTGCGCTCTCCGTGATCAGGTGCCCCATGCACACGTCGAGAATCGCTCTACTTGAATCGGCGCGACAACTTTCGGAGCCCTTCCGAAGGGCCGGTCATTCGACTTCCGATCACCGAGTGACCGGGATACCTTCTTGGTATCGGAACGCCGGCTGAAGCGTCACGGATTCGATGGAGCGTCTCGTCATCTCGAATTCATCCACTGCCGAAACCGCGGGGAAGCGCGCCATCGAACTGCGCGACGTGCGAGTTCATAATCTGAAGGGCGTCGACCTCTCGATTCCCCTCGGCGGCATGACGGTCGTCACCGGAGTGAGCGGTTCCGGAAAGAGCAGCCTCGCTTTCGACACGCTCTTCACCGAGGGACAGCGGCGCTACATCGAAAGCTTTCCCGCAGACGCCCGTCGCGTGATGGCGCGGCTGGAACGTCCCGATGCCGACCGCATCGACCATGTGCCTCCGGCGATCGCGTTCCGTCAGGATGCGGGCCGACATGCGGGACCGCGGACCACCGTGGCGACGATCACGGAAGTGCACGATTCGCTGCGCCTGTTGTTCGCCCGGTTCGGAAAGATTGTCTGCCCCGATTGCGGGGCCGTCATCCGGCATGAGAATGCAGGGACGGTTCGCGAAGCGGTCGCGTCGCTACCGGAAGGGACCCGCTGGCAAATCACTTTTCCGCGCCGCGTCGCTTCGAACGACGTTGCCGCGCAGGAGCAGGCGCTGCGGGAACGGGGTTTCGTCCGCATCATCCGCGATGGCCGCACGCAGACGCTGGGCGCCGCGACCGTCCCCACTGTGCAACCCGTTCCCAAGCGGTCGAAGAGAGCGTCAAAGTCCGCGGCGAATGAGCCGACTTCGTTCAGCGAATGGCTGGTCGTCGTGGACCGCCTTACGGCCGGCAAGGTCGACGAGGCACGCTGCCTCGAATCACTGGAGACCGCCTTTTCGCAGGGGGACGGCACGTGCGTCACTCTTGTCGAGGCGGGTTCAGTCACCCCTGGGGAGACGCGGCAGATCGCTGCTCGTGACTGGGGGGGGCATCGCTTTTCCGAAGAATTGCGCTGTGGACACTGTGGAATCGAATTCATAGACCCCGAGCCGCGACTCTTCAGCTTTCATTCGCCGCTGGGAGCCTGCCGCACATGTCATGGAACGGGAACCACCGCATCCCTGGCGGCCGAAGGGTTGTTCGACTCGGAGGCGCCGCCGCAGCAGGCGCTCCTCACCTTTCCTTCCGGATCTTCCAGCGACCGGGTGGTTCAGGAGTTTCTGTCAGACGCTGCCGCTGCAGGCGTGCCGGTCGATCGTTCGCTGTCCACATGGACCGACGCTGAAAAGTCACTCTTCCTGGAAGGGCTCCGGACGACGTCCAATCCCCGAAAGCGGGCTGCAAATGACAAGTCGGCATTTGCGGGACTTCGCGTCTGGCTTCGCGAGCTTGAGGAGAGTACGCATCAGCCGGGAGTTCGGGGCATTCTGCGGGCATGGCGAGTGCCGCAAACCTGTCCTGCCTGCCATGGAGACAGGCTGCAGCCCGCGGCCCTCGCCGTGCGGCTCGGTGCATTCCATATTGCAGAGCTCTGTCGGAAAACGGCTACGGAACTCATGACGTTTCTGACCGACGCCGAGCAATCCGGGGCTCACGCGTTGCTTCCTCCCGCAGCCGCTCCGGTGCGAGAGGAAGCCTGCAAGCGACTGCGGGCGTTGATTGATCTGGGCGTCGGCGACATCCCGCTCGATCGCTCGCTACGGACGCTCTCCGGCGGAGAGACGCGACGGACGGCGCTCGCGGCCACACTGAGCACCGCACTTGTGCGGGCGCTCTATGTGCTTGACGAGCCGGCGGGGGGAATGCATCCCGTGGATGCCGCCCGCATCCTCGCCGCGACGCGCGCGTTGCGGGATCGAGGCAACACGGTTGTCGTCGTGGAACATGACGAGACGTTCTTCGCCGCCGCTGACCATCTTGTCGAGATCGGCCCCGGGGCGGGGCTCGACGGAGGACGAGTGACGTTTTCCGGAGCGCCCGCTGATCTCGCGGCGGCCCCTGGCACGACGACCGGACCATGGCTTTCGGGAGAACGGCAACCCGCGCCTCGCACATCGCGGCGCAATCCAGAAGAAGGGCCGCGGCTGCGAGTCACCGGTTGTCGCACGAACAACCTTCAGGGGATCGACGTCGAGGTTCCCCTTGGCTCGCTGTGCGTCGTCTCGGGAGTGAGCGGGGCGGGGAAGACGTCGCTCGTCGCCGGGTCGGTCATGGGAGCGGCGGCTCGCCTGATCGGCCGCCCGGTCGCCAGGCCGGCCGATGACGCCCGCGCCGAGTTGATCCCGCCCAGACGCGGCCAGATCCCCGGGCTCCCATTTGAGGACATTGCGCTCGTCGATCAGAGCCCGCTCCCAGGCTCGCTCCGCAGCACGCCCGTCACCAGCCTCAAGGCCTTCGATCCCATCCGGTCGCTGTTTGCTCAGACGCAGGACGCACAGATTCGCAACTACGGGCCGTCCCATTTCGCGTTCAACGCTTCGGAAGGGCGCTGCCCGAAGTGCGAAGGGACCGGACGCCTGACGATCGACATGCAGTTCCTGGCGGACGTCTCGATGACCTGTCCGGAATGCGACGGGACGCGCTACCAGAGCGAGGTGCTTCAGGTGAAGTATCGCGGACTCAACATCGCCGAGGTGCTGGCGATGACGGTTCGCGAGGCGTGGAGCTTCTTCTCCCGTCACCCCAAGGTGGTGAAGCGATTGCAGACGTTGCGGGACGTCGGGCTGGACTACCTCCCGCTGGGCCAGTCGCTTTCGACTCTCTCGGGGGGTGAACGTCAGCGGCTTAAGCTGGCGATGCAGCTGGCGTCGCGCCGTCGCGTCCGCACGCTCTTCCTGCTCGACGAGCCGACGACCGGACTGCACCGCAGCGACGTGGCGACGCTCATCGCGTGCTTCGACGGGCTGCTGGCCCTCGGCCACTCGCTCGTGGTGATCGAGAACGACGCGGATGTGTTGAGGGCGGCGGATTGGATTATCGAACTCGGCCCTGGGGGCGGGACCCACGGCGGCCGCGTCGTCCGTCAGGGGCCGCGGGAGTAGCGGAAGACCCCCGCGGCGGCATCGTCGCTCCGCAAGTGGATCAGAGCGCGCGACGAAGTATACTGGCCGCGAACGTTGCTCGCTCGACCTGCTTCCCGGAGCCTCTTTCCATGATCCGCTCGTGTCCTGGCCTGACCTTGCTGCTTGGTGTTGTCTTCGGTGCGTCGTCATGGGCGTGCGCCGAGGAGCTTTTTGAATCGAAACCTCTCACGCAGCCGAAGGAGTTCACGCCGGGCATCGAAGGACCCGCGTGCGACAAGGAAGGGAACATCTACGCGGTCAACTTCAAGGACCAGGGAACGATCGGCAAGGTGACGCCGGAGGGAAAGGGAGAAGTGTGGGTGACTCTTCCCGAGGGGAGCGTCGGGAACGGCATTCGGTTTGACCGTGCGGGGATGATGTACGTCGCCGACTACGCCAAGCACAACGTGCTCCAGATCAACCCGAAGACGAAGGAAGTGAAGGTGTTCGCCCACGAGCCGAAGATGAGCCAGCCCAACGACCTGGCCATCGCCCCGGACGACACGCTCTACGCCAGCGATCCGAATTGGGAAAAAGGAACCGGGCGCATCTGGAAGATCGACACCAAGGGCCAGGTGTCGCTGGTCGCTGACGGGCTCGGGACGTCGAACGGCATCGAGGTCAGTCCCGACGGCAGAACGCTCTATCTCAACGAGAGCGTCCAGCGGAACGTCTGGGCGTTCGACATCACGAAGGATGGAACGCTTGCGAACAAACGGCTGGTCAAGCGCTTCCCCGATCACGGCTTTGACGGAATGCGGTGCGACATCGACGGCAATCTTTACATCACCCGGTACGGCGAGGGAACCGTGGTGAAGATGTCTCCCAAGGGCGAAATCCTCAAGTCGATCAACGTCCTCGGCAAGAGCCCCAGCAACCTGTGCATGGGGGGGCCGGATGGCAAGACGGTCTACGTCACCGAGGTCGACAACACTCGGCTCGTTGCGTTCCGCATTGATCGGCCTGGCCTGGAATGGCAGCGGTGGCAGAAGTAGGGTGCCGACGTTTCAGCGGGTCGCGGATTCCTGGAACTCATCAGCCGATCGAATAGCCGGGGTCCTCGGGGTGATGAACGGCCCCGAGGACCTCTCTGTTTCTGGGCGTGGGAGTGGATTTCTACGTTGCTTGTTCTGGCGGACTTGAGAGACGCCGCGAGCATCAGTACGCCTTCGGCGTACCATCAGATAGCCCAGCGTCGCGAGGCTTGGCGAGCGCACGCTGGGTGGGGCATCGATCTCATCAGGCACCCCAACGCGGATCCATAACGAGCGTCTGGCACATTCGGATGGAACCCCGTTGGGGTACCTGAAAGCCTTCCGGCCATTCCCAGCGTGCGCTCACTCCGTTCGCGACGCTGGGCTATCGGATGCAACGCCTTCGGCGTAGAGAGCATTCGCGTTCCCCCTCGCGTCTCTACACAGAAACTGCGCAATTCCTGCAACCGAAACTGACTACGCCCCTGTTTCTTTGACCAAAAGTGCGACGCGTGCTTACTGCGGCGTCGAGTCCAGCGGGACGGCCGACTTCCTGGCGGTCGAAGGGAGATTGGCCGAAGGGAGCGGAGCGTCGGTGGGGCGGACCTCGAAGCCGTGGCTGGTCCCCAGGAAATCGATCCCGATGGTCTTGTCGGCGAGGCTGACGCGGAAGCGGTGCGGCACGAGGCTTGAGGTAAACTTCTCTTCGAAGATCTTCTGGCCGTTGCGGGCGTCAATCAGGTTGACCGTCATGAACTGCCCGACCATTCCCGCGCCCACTCCCTGGGGAGAGTACGAATAGGCGGCGAAGGTGAGAACGGGAAGGTCCTCGGGCTGGGACATGTCGAAGGACTGCCCTTCGACGCGGGCCGCCCACAGCGCCTTCCCCGTGTGGCGGTCGAATGCCCAGACAGGACCGTTCGCCGTTTGCGGGCGGGACCACTGGTTGCCGGTGAACTGGTTTCTCCGGATCGCTCCAGGGGTTGGAGCATTGGTGATCAGGACGTACCGATCGGCCGAACGGACGACGCCGATGCTTTCGAGCGGCTCGATGCGTCCCACGTCCGCGTCAATCCGCGGCGAGCCGTCGAGCGCGCCCAGGACGACGAAGCGGCCGGAAGGATCGAGGAGCGCGATCTCCGAGGCGTCGATGAGACTGGTGCGGGCTTCCCCTTTGAACTCGTGCGACCAGACGCGATCGCCCGTCAGCGGATCAATCGCGAAGAGTTCGCCCCCTTCCCCGCCGCGCCGTTCCCAGGCCACGATGCGGCGGCCGTCCATCAGCAGTCGATTGGATGCGAGCGGAATCGCCTTCGAACCGGCGGGCTCTCCGTCGAGGGTGCGGAAGGCGCTGACCTGATTCGAATTGGGAGCCACCACGAAAATGTAATCGCGGTCGCCGAAGACTTCGCTGCCGCGGGGCGCGTTGCGGCGTTCCCAGAGGATGTCTCCGGTCAGCGGGTCGGCGGCGACGAGCTTCGCCCCCGTCTGATAGCAGAGGTAATCTCCGGTGATGGAGCCAAGCGATCCGATCGGCCGGCCCATGTTGTCGCTCAGCCGCTGCCGGACCATCCCCCCCGCAACGAAGCTGTCGATGCGGGTCTGCGCTCCGTCGCTCAGATCCCGCATCCAGAGGTCTTGCGGAGTGGCCCCGGAGGCCAGTCCGTCGAGGACCGCCAACGCGCTTCCGACACGGATGGCGAAAAGGTGCCCGCACATGCGGGCCGAAGTATCGTTGATGTTCTGCACCCCGCGCAACGGGTTGTTGGAATTCTTCCCGTCCCGGATTGAATCGAGCGTCCGAGTCCATCGTTCCTGGCCGTTTCCATCCTTGGCGCGCAGGCCCAGCCGGGAATTGTCGATGACGAACCGCCAGCGGTCATAGGCGCTGCGCGGTCCCTGAACGTCGACCGGAAACTCGTATTGAATGTTGCCGGTCGCGGGACGGCGCGGCTTCGCTTCGAGCTTTCGATCGGGCCAGATGGACGAGGCGGCGAACAATTGCAGCACGGTGTCGTCGGACTTCCATTCTTCGGCCAGCGTGGCCCCGGTCTTGCCGTGGAGGCATTTCACGTCGGCGAACCGCCGCGAGAGTTCGACGACGAGCGGCGGCAGCAACGCGGTCCGCTCGCGGTCGTAGTAGAGCTGAGCCAGTCGTTGTGTGGCATAGCCGGCCGTCTCCGCATCCGCCGACTCGCGCATTCGCGTCAGCAGCAATTCGAGAGCCAGCGAGTCCTTCGTCGGGTCGAGCGCGTCGCTCAGCCGGCGTCGGACGGAATCGGCGAGAGGGAGGTCGCCGAACACTCCCAGAAATCCACGGAAAACCGACGGCTCGTTCTGCTTGAGGATCTCCTCCGCGGTCGCCCGCACCATCTCGTCGTAGGCAGTCCGTTCGGCATCGGTGCTGGCTTCGATGATCTCGGCCAGGCGGGCACGAACCCAGCGGTCGGTGCGCACGTTGAGCTCCTCGCTCATCTTTTCCAGCGTGTTCGCGGCCTGCCCGTTTCCCGCCAGCTTCAGGTACTCGGCGAAAGCCGCCTTCCGCTCGCCCACGCGCAGCAATCCAGCGCCGGTCAGCCGCAGGTAGTCGGCGCGCTGCTGCGGATCGTCGATCAGCTTTTCGATCTCGGGTCCCAGGTTGCGATGCCCGGCGAAGTCATGACGGAACCTCTCGAGAAGGGCTGCCGCGAGGATGGGCCGGGCGGGGGATTTTGGATCGGCCTCGACCGATTTGCGGAGATCCGCCAGCGCCTCGGCTTCCTGGCCGCGATGCAGTCGCAGCTCGCCGCGCAACGCCATGGCGACCGCATCGTTGGCGTCCTGCTCGAGCGCCTGGGCGATCTGCGCTTCGACATTTTCCAGACCGTCGAGCGCCGTCACCGAATCGATCGTCTGAGAGACGATTGCACCGCGAACGGCAATCAAGTTGCCGGGCACGGCGCCGTCCCGTGACTTGGAACGGGCCACCAGTTGTCCGGTTTTGAGGTCGAGCGTCGCGATCTCGCCGGTGGACAGCGGAATGAGGTAGCGGCTTCCGCAACGCACGCCTCGACCCGAGGGTGTCGGAATGGGGGTCGGGTCGCGCCAGGCCGATTTCCCTTGCGGGACGGTGCCGGCCGTCGACTTCTCGGGGTCCTTCAGGCGGATGGCTTCGACCTGGTTCCGGCCGACGACAATGACGTTGCCGTCGTGAATTGCAGCGACAGTCAGCGACGTCCCGCGGGCTCGGCGCCAGATCACCTCGCCGTCGTGAAGCCGCAGGCAATGAATCTCTTCGGAGTCGCGCGGCGTCACGACGACGTGTCCGTCGCCGATGACCGGCGTGGAATCGATCCACCGCGATTCGTCATCCTGCGCCCCGATCATCCCCGCGACGCCGCCCATCTGGAAGTTGACGCGCGACCTCGCCCGCGTCACCGGCGTATTGACCGTGTACCGCGTTCCCCAGAGCAGCTTTCGCGCGGCCGGGTCGACGCCGACGACGATCCCGGAATCGGTCGGGCACACCAGAATTCCGTTCGACATGGCCGGTGAGATGCCGACCATGCGACGACGTCCAACGAGATCGAGGCTCCCTTCGGGAATTCCCAGGCTTTGCGACCACTCCAGAGTTCCCGTCAGCGCATCGAGCACATGCAGCGAGACTTCCCCGCTGTTTTCTCCAAGGATGTAGAGATGGCCGTCGACGGCGAGCGGCGGGCCGAGGAAGAACGTCCCGGCGAGCGTCAGTTCCTGCCCTTTTCCCAGTCGTGGGCCGCCGACTTCCCACTGCAGACGCCCCGTGGAAAGCTCGATCGAAATCAGGCGATTGAAATCGTTCGCGGTCAGCGGATTCGGGATTCCGCGGAAAGCGAACGTCGCCTGCGGGTAGCTGCTGACGAAGCCGACATCCTCGACCGAATAGACGCGGGTCCCATCGGTGCTCAGGGTGCCGGCCGTCAGGTCGCGCCAGGCCCGTTGCGTCAGCAGGGTCTGCAAGGGGGGCTGCATCTGACCGTTCTGCACGACGTTGGGCGTGTCGCTTTCGACCAGGCGTTCGTAGGCGGGGTCGGAAAGAATCGATTCCCACAGGGTGCGTCCCGTCGACAGGTGGACGGCCCGAATGTTGGCGAGCGTGCGGAACACGACCACGTCGAGAGTCGAGCCCTGGCCTTCGAGACCTTTGGGCATGGAAGGAGGAACGACATCGACGGCCCCCACGGGAACTGCCGCGGGAATTGTGAGGAAGCTCGTCCCCTGCTGTCGCGTGCGGATGCCTTCGAGTTCGGCCTGAACCTTCTTCGTCCGATCGTCGTCGGCCGTTTCCTCGCGCGAGAGTGTGGCCGTGCGCCAGAGCGGGCGCCAGAGCGGCGAGACGTCGGCGGCGGATCCGTTGCGCGACGAGGAACCGCGCGGCAGCATCCAGCCCTCTTCGTCCATTCCCCGCGACGGACGCGGCGAGGGAACTCGCACGGCCTGATCGAGCCACGCGAGAGCACCGTCGTCGCGGTCAAACCATCCGGTCGTTCGATCGCCCAGCGCAAAGCGGGCTTGCGGACTGCGCTTCCTGGCTTCGACCAGGACGGCTTTCGCCTTCTCCGACGCTCCCGAATTCCGCCAGGCGATGGCCTGCTTGAGCGTGAGGGCCGGTTCCCACCGGCCGCGGAATTCGGGCTCAATAGCGTCAAACTGCAGCGCGGCTTGAAGCGGTCGTCCCTGGTCGAGGTGGGCGGACCCCAGCAGGTAGGCGGCTTCGGCGCCGGGCTCGGTGAGGAAGTATCGCCTGGCCACCTCGGCCAGAACCTCGAAATCCTGATCCGACTTCGCGGTGGCCAGCAACTGGCGTGCGGCCTCGCCGTACCTCAGTTCGTATTGCCGGCGCTGCTCGCTCGACAGACCGACCAGGACCTTTCGGGCTTCTGCCTTCAGGGTGCTCTTCAGGTCCTGGTCGACGAAATAGTCTTCCGGCTTGTCGAGGATCCGTTCCTGGAAGAACTCGATGGCGGCGCCGAACTCGGCAGTGCCGAGAGCATCCCGGGCCCGCGCGAAAGACGCCGCGAGCTTCCGGTTGGTGTCGACCTGAGCGTCGGCCGTTGCCGGCGATTCAGCCGTGGTTGCGGCGCCCCCGAGCGGCAGTCGGAACTGAGATTCGGTCGTGCCCGGAAGTCCCAAGGTCATCCCGACCGAGAGGACTGCCAGGATCGAATTGCGTGCCTTCAATCCCATGAGGCGACTCCTGACTCTCGTGCCGACGCTTCAGACCGGCGAAAAACGGCTCACGGCCGGCGCCATGGATCGTGGATTCATTGTAAGGGTAACTTCGGCGGAAGTGGTCCGAAAGGTCTGTCCGGCGATGGCGACCATTCGAGAACCCTCGCGTCCGCCTTCCAAGTTCTCGGGCAACAGGCGATCGATGGGCCTTCCTTAATGCGACGCGACCGGCGATCCAGGGGATCGCCGGCCGGTCAGCGTCACATCGAATGGGACTCAAGTCTCTTGCTTCAGGCAGATCAAGCGGAGAAGCTGCTGCCGCATCCGCAACTCTTCACCACATTCGGGTTGTTGAACGTGAAGCCGCGGCGCTCGAGACCTTCGTAGAAGTCGATCACGGTCCCTTCCAGGTACAGGGCACTCTTCTTATCGACGGCGACCTTCAGGCCGTGTTGCTCGCCCATGTGGTCCTTCGCGGCGTCGAACTTGTCGTCGAAGCCGAGCGAATACTGGAATCCGCTGCAGCCGCCCGCCGCAATGCCGATGCGCAGAAACGTCGTTTCGGGCATGGCCTGTTCACCCATCACGCGACGGATTTCCTTGACCGCCCCTTCCGTGACGGTGATCAGCCAGGCCCCGGCGGCCACAGGCGTGTTTTCGAGAGCGGTGGACATGACGGAAATTTCTCCTGGTCGGATGGTCGGTTCCGCGAAACAAAGCGAGGCGGATGCTTCCGGAATTATAGCAGGCAAGAGCCAATGTCACGAGACGGAAGCCGTGATCGACTTTCGGCAAGGCGGCATTGACCCCGCATTCGCACGGCGTTCGTCTGTCATTATCGGCGGAAGGGGCTGTCTGTCCATTGGAAACACCGTTCCTGCGCGTCCGTATTTCCGCTCTTCCGGCCGTGGGGAGGCGGCTATATCCTCCTGACAGTAACGGATTTCGGCCAGACCATGGCTTGGCCGACGCACGAACTCTCGCAATTCCCGGGAGGGGGGATGCGCTTTACCAAAATGCACGGAGCGGGAAACGACTACGTCTACGTCAGCCTGTGGGATGAGTCTCTGCCGGAGGACATCCCCGCCCTGGCACGTCGGGTCAGCCACCGTCACTTCGGCATCGGAAGCGACGGCCTGATCCTGATCGGCCCGTCGAACATCGCCGACGCACGCATGCAGATGTTCAATGCCGATGGCAGCCCCGGACTCATGTGCGGGAACGGGTTGCGGTGCGTCGCGCGGTGGCTGCACGACCACCGAGGCTTACACGGGAATCCTCTGCGCATCGAAACGGCGCGGGGAGTGGTCGAGGCGACGCTCGAATGGGACGGAACCCGCGTGAAAAGCGTTCGGGTGAATATGGGCCGGCCGGGGCTCGCACCGGCCGACATTCCGGTGATCCTGAACGGCAATGATGCCAGGGAGCCGCTGGTCGACGTGCCGTTGGAAATCGAGGGACAAGACGTTCGCGTCACGCTGGTCTCGATGGGGAACCCGCACGCGATCGTGTTTGTGGAATCGTGTGATGAGGGTGAATTGGTCCGGACACTCGGCCCGCGGATCGAACGGCACCCGGCTTTTCCCGATCGAACCAATGTGGAATTCGTTCAAGTGATCAGCCGGTCCGAGCTTCGTATGCGGGTGTGGGAGCGGGGAGCGGGAGAAACGCTGGCCTGCGGGACCGGGGCCTGCGCGGCCGTCGTCGGCGGGACACTGAGGGGCCTCCTGGAACGTCGCGCGGCGGTCCATCTCCCCGGGGGAACGCTGGAAATCGAGTGGACCTCTGCCGGAGACGTGCTGATGGCGGGGCCGGCCGTCGAAGTGTTCCGAGGGGACTTTCCGTTGATGGACGTTGATCCCATGTTGGCGGGAACACTGTGATCGGTTCCAGACACATCGCGATCACTGGGGACCCATACGTCCACAGGACCCAGCGACCGACCCCGTGATGGGCTTCTGCGACCTGGCCGCCGTGGCGCTATTTGACCATCGTCTCACTCGCGGAGGCCCACGGAGTTCGACTGCTGGAATGACCAGCGTGCGTCGCTCGGACGCTCCGCGATACGATCCTGCGACCAGCGGCGGCGGACGTGGCGACGCGCGGCAGCCGCGATTATGATCGGTCGAACGAAACGAATTCCGCATTCACTGGTGGGAGAGTTGGGATCGGCTCCAAACCCAAGGCCGGCTCGAAGGCGCGCACGTCCCGGCTGAACGAGACCTACGAGTATATTCACGAGAAGCTCATCCGGGGCGAACTCGAACCGGGACGCAAACTCTCGCGCCGGAAGCTGGCGGAGGAGATCGGCGTCAGTTCGGCTCTCGTGCAGCATGCACTCAATCAACTCGAGAAGATGCGGCTTGTCGAGTGTCGCCCGCAAAGTGGCACCTACGTCCGCCAGTTGTCGGCGGAAGAGTACGACAATCTGTGCGATCTCCGCGAACTGATCGAACCCTACGCCGCCGCACGGGCGGCCGCGCGCATCACTCCCGCCCAGATCAAGATCCTCGAAAGCTCATGCCGGCGGTTCCGCGAGGCCAACGAACCGATTCCCCCGGACACCTCGCCCAGCGAAGTGTGGCGGATCTGGGGCGAACTGATCGATGAGGAGAGGGTCTTTCACGGCACGATCCTGAGTGCGGCAGGGAATGACCTACTCACCTCGCTGGTGCAATCACTCGGCGTCCTGGCCCACGTGCGATACGAGATCGCCCAGACGTCTCTCGCCGAGAATGCCAACCAGATGGCGACCGAAGAGCATCTCGAAATCCTCGAAGCGCTCCGCGCGCACGACGCCGACGCCGCGCGCCGCTGCATGCAGCGGCATCTTCAGAATGGGCGCGAAAGTTTCAAGAAGCGCCTCGACTCCGCGTCCGATGAGCGAACCGACGCTTAATCGGTCGGGTTCTCGTGCCTCATGCCGGCCCAATGGCGCGAAACAAGTCGGCGTTACCGTCATTGGCCGCGACTCACGGCCACGCCTTTTTCGAAAGTGAAATTTAACGCTTGATGCGTTGACCACGCCCCGATATCGTCATCGACAGATCGCGCTGGATATCCAGTGTGTTCGCCACTGGTTCCGCCGCGTCGGAGTTCTGCGCTCCCGTCCTGGTTCCGGCTTCGCTGGCTGATCGATTCTCGAAACGGTGCGCTCGCACCCGGCCATTTCTCATTCGCACCCCTCTCGTTCCTTTTCCGGGTCCATCGAGATCGATGGTCGCTGGTTCGTGGGTTGTTGGCGCGCGGTGATTTCGGCGCGTCGTGACGTCGCGGAGCATTTCCCTCTGCGATGACATCGTTGCCGACAGGTCCTTCGTCTCATTTCGTCGGGAGAGTCGTCATGAGCATTCGTCGCCGGAGAGGATTCACGCTCATCGAACTGCTGGTGGTGATTGCGATCATCGCCATCCTGATCGCCTTGCTGCTGCCCGCGGTGCAACAGGCCCGGGAAGCGGCCCGCCGCACGCAGTGCCGCAACAACATCAAGCAGTTGGGACTGGCTATCCACAACTACCACGAGTCGCACTCGATCTTTCCGCCGGCGGCCTGCACGAACGGTCCCAATGCCGGCGGCTCCTCGGGCTATTCGCTGATCCTTCCGTATCTCGATCAGACGACGATCTACAACAAGCTCAACTTCAGCCTGCCGGACATGTACAGTTCGGCTTCGGTTCCCATCGCGACCACGATTGTTCCCCCCTTCATCTGCCCCTCGTCCCCCGCCTCTCCGATCTACAACTACAACATGAGCGGCGCCTGGTACGACACGCTGGCCATGGTTGAATACGCCTTCATCGCCGGCTCGGACGATCCGCGCGGCGGCAGCCGAATCACGCCGCTCTCTGCGGGAGCGCTGTCGAGCACGGGGTGCTTCGCTTACACCGGTCGATGGGGGCGCGGCGCCCGGGTCAGCATGAGGGACCTGACGGACGGTTCCTCCAACATCATGGGAATGGGTGAGTTCTCGGGATTCACCAAGGGGCAGAAACCGCGCGCCGGGCAGGGACGCGGGGACGATGCCATTCCGTGGGTCCTGGCGCAGGACTACGGCTGGCAATACAGCACGCGAACCGTCTCCTCGACGCCGAACTCGCGGCTCTTCTACAACTCCGACATGAATGACGGTAACCCGGCGAACCTGCTGGGCCGGTTGAATGACGCCTCGCTTCACAGTCACCATACAGGCGGCATTCATATTCTGATGATGGATGGGGCGGTGCGGTTCGTCTCCGACAACATCGCCCTTCAGACCTTCAAAGACCTCGCCGACAAGGCCGACGGGAACGTGATCGGCGACTTCTGAAGTCGATGGCGGCAACCGCCGCCACACCCTTCGCTGACGTCGTTTCATTTCCACGTCTCTTCTTTTCCACGGGGTTCCCGATGAAGGGTCGCTCTCCGTTCCTCATTGCCCTTGCTGGTTTATGCCTTGCGGGCTGCAGCAAGTCCGCCGAGCGCAATCTGCCCAAGGCGCCCGTCAGCGGCACCGTCAGCTATTCCAAGCCGCTTCCGCAGGGCGAGGTCGTCTTCCAGCATTCGTCCGGCGAACTCGTCGTCGCCAAGTTCGGACCAGACGGAAAATACAAGCAGGACGTTCCGATCGGACCGAACAAGGTCATGGTCCGCTCGCAGACCTCTTCGACTCAGGAGAATCAGCAGCGGGCCGGGATGCAGATGGAGATCTTCACCAATCATGCCCCGCTGAAGTACGCCAACTTCGGAACGTCGAATCTCGAATACACCGTCAAGGAAGGCAAGGAAGGGGACAACACGTTCGACGTGAAGATGGTGGACTGAAGCACGGACGACGCAACAGCCGGTTCGACCGTCTTCCCTTCGGGAAGGAACGACCGCTCATCTTCTGCACATTCCGACGCCACGCCGAGAGAGGCTTGTCTGATGGCTCGTTTCCCCGCCGCAATCATGGCCGGTTGCGTCGTCCCCTGGAGTGAAAAGCACGAACTCCAGGAAGATCTGTTCCGCGATCAGGTCCGCGGCCTGCTGAGGGACGGAACTCAGTATCTCTACATCTTCGGCACCGCCGGTGAGGGTTACGCCGTCACCGAGCGGCAGTACATGGAGATCGCGCGCGTCTTCACGGACGAGATGCGCCGCGGCGGCGCCGAACCGATGGTGGGCGTGATCGGTCAGTCGCTCGGGACGATCATCGAGCGCATCGAGAAGGTGCGCGAGCTGGGAGTCCGGCGCTATCAGATTTCGCTACCCAACTGGGGGGCGCTGGCCGACAACGAATTGTTCGACTTTTTCCGTGAGACGGTGGGACGATTCGGCGACTGCCAATTCCTGCATTACAACCTGTTGCGGACCAAGCGGCTCGTCACCGCGCCGGAATACGCCCGGCTGGCCGAGGAGTATCCAAACCTCGTCGCGACCAAGAACAGCACCGACTCGATGGACCGCATCGCGGCGCTGCAGAGACAGGTTCCGCAGCTGCAGCACTTCCTGACAGAAACCGGATTCCTGTGGGGTTCGCTCCTCGGAGAGTGCGGGCTGCTGATTTCACTCGCTTCGACCAACTGGAAATCGGGGCACGCCTATTTCAATGCGGGACTGCGGAAAGACGTCGAGATGCTCGTCTCCTGCCAGAAGGAGTTGAACGGCATTCTCCAGCTGCTGATCGCGGAAGGCGGGGCGGGCGAGCACATCGACGGCACCTACGACAAGATGCTGTGGAAGCTGCACGATCGCCGCTTCCCGCTGCGGCTGCTGCCGCCCTACCACGGAGCGACCGACGACGGCTTCGAACGCTTCGCCGCACGCCTGGCTGACCACTACCCGCGCTGGGCGCCGCAACAGCCATCGCACTGAGCATGACGGGGCTTTCCGCGCTGGCGAGCGAGCCGCTGCATAACGAGTGAGCGAGTCGTTGCGAGGCATTCCTTTCGCATAGGTTTCGCAGGCCGAACCAGCGGGTCGACACGTCCTCGTCGAGAAGCCGACGGCCCGAAGCCGGTGACTTCAAGAGACACCGCGTGACGAAGGCGAACAGATGGCTCCGCGATAGAATCCGACGTGTGAGCACTTTCCGAATCTCCCCCTTGGGCCAAGGGCTTCCGCCGGGAGCATGATCATGTCGACCGAATCGATCCGCGCCATTGATGTTCACGGGCATTACGGACGCTACATCAAAAGTGACCAGCCGCAGGACATCGCCGACTTCATGACGGGGGACGCACAGGTAGTGGCCGACCGGGCGCGGCGGGCGAACATCGAATGGACGATCGTCTCGCCGCTCCAGGCTCTGCTGCCGCGGTTCGGCGGCGACCCCGTGGGCGGGAACGAGCACGCGGCGCGCATCGTTCACGAGGTCGATGGCCTGCTGCAGTATGTCGTCATCGATCCCAAGACCCCGGCCACCTACGAGCAGGCCGACCGGATGCTGAAGAATCCGAAGTGCGTCGGCATCAAGATTCATCCCGAAGAGCACGGCTATCCGATCCCCGACCACGGACGCAAGATCTTCGAGTTCGCCGCGGCCCGCAAGGCGATCATCCTCACGCACAGCAGCGAGCAGAACAGTCTCGCGGCCGACTTCGTGCCGTTCGCGAACGACTTCCCGGAAGTGCGGCTGATCCTCGCGCACATCGGGTGCGGGTGGGATGGCGACCTGACGCACCAGGTGCGGGCGATCCAGAAATGCCGCCACGGAAACGTCTTCGCCGACACGTCGAGCGCCCGGTCGATCACGCCGAAGCTCATCGAGTGGGCGGTGAAGGAAATCGGTGTCGAGCGGGTCCTGTTCGGAACCGACACGCCCCTCTATCACACTTCGATGCACCGCGTCCGTATCGACCATGCGGAGCTTTCAGACGCGGAGAAGACGCAGATCCTGCGCGACAACGCGGTGCGTCTCTTCAACCTCGCGGAGCGATTCTGAGGGGAGTTCGAACGCACTTCGCGACGAGTCCAGGATTCAGAACAGGAACCACGGAATACACGAAATACACGGAAGAAGAGAAGAGGCAAAGGAAAGTTTTGCGAACCCGTGCGGCTCCATGGATCTCGTCTTTTTCCGTGTATTTCGTGTATTCCGTGGTTCCTTCTTGAGCTTTTGACTTTCGCCGGTTTCCCTCGCGACAGCAGTCCACCGCCGCGATGAACGCGCCCTCCTATCTGAGACGGACTACATGATCTCTCGCCTGTTCCTGCTCTCTGTGGTTTCGAGTTCTCTCATCGTGAGCGGCGCGCGGGCGGAGGAGAAAGCGCTCGACAAGCTCCCTGAGGTGAAGTTCCTCAAGACCGACAAGGGAGTCCCCTTTGCCATCCTCGGCGAGAAGCCTGCCGCACCGGCCCCGACGCTGTTCGTCTTCGGAGCCGACATGCGGAACAGTCTCATCGGCGAGGACGTCAACCACATGGGGCGGCTGCTCCTCCGGCACGGTTACCTCTGTGCCTCGATCGACATGCCCTGCCACGGCTTCGACACCCGCCCGGGCGAAAAGGGGGGTGACCTCACCGGCTGGAAGGATCGCATCGTGAAAGGGGAGAACATCGCCGAGGTGTTCAACAAGCAGTTCTCACACGTCCTCGATTACCTCGTGGCGGAGAAGTACACCGATCCCGCCGAGGTCGCGGTCTCGGGGACGTCGCGCGGCGGCTTCTTTGCCTTACACGTCGGCGCGGCCGACACACGCGTGAAGCAGGTCATTGCCTACGCTCCGGTGACTCACCTGCCCGCCCTCGCGGAGTTTGCGGGAGCCGAGAAGAACGAACTCGCCCTGGCTCTCTCTCCGGTCCACGTCGCCGACAAGCTCGTCGGAAAGCCCCTCTGGATCACGATTGGAAACGACGACGCCCGCGTGAGCACACAGAACTGCATCGACCTCAGCCTGGAGGTCATCAGGAAGTCGAAGGGGAAGCGGAACCCGATTCCCGTCGAGCTGCGGGTCGTCGGCACGATCGCCCACCGCCTGCACGCGGTGCCAACCCCTCAGTACGGCCAACTCTGCGCCCCCCACGAGGAAGCGACCCGTTGGCTGCTCCTGCAACGCCCGCAGAAGGCCACGCAAACCGAATCGACAAAATAGGTTCGAACGATTCGTCCGGTTTCCCATCAAAGCTGGCTGGCAAACGTTCTGACGTCCGATATACTGGATATCCAGTTTTACGCGTAGGGTGGGCACGGCCCACCATGTCTTTCACGCCGTGTGATTACGCCAAGCCAATGGTGGTGGGCAATGCCCACTCGACAAGACTGGAGTCGCATCATGAGCCTCTGCACGCGGTGGGCGGTGAGTTTGGCCGGGCTCCTGGCGGTGGGCGTCTGCTGCGTTCCCGCAGCCCGCTCCGATTCGAAAGAGCCAGTCCTGGTCAACAGCGGCGGGCTGCAGTTCGAAGAACGCCTCGTCTGGGGCGATGGCCGCTACGTCTACGGCGTGACGGCGGTCGATGTGGACAACGATGGCGATCTCGACCTGTCGACGGCGGGCGTTCACACCGATGTGCTCCTGTGGCACGAGAGCGACGGCAAGGGAAACCTCAAGAAGCATCTCATCTGCGACGGCGAAGAGGGCTACCTCGAGCGGCACGCCTGGGGCGATCTCAACGGCGACAAGCGGCTCGACGTGGTGATCGTGAAGAACCGCATCGGTCACCTCATCTGGTTCGAGAGCAGCAAGCCGACCGAGGAGAAGGGCTGGACGCGGCATGTCATCTCGACCGACTTCATGCGGGCGTACGACGTCGACCTGGCCGACCTCGACGGCGACGGCGACCTCGACATCGCGGCCTCCGCCTATACCGGCGACTGCTTCTCGTGGTTCGAGAACCCGGGCAAGGAGAAGGTGAACGAACCCTGGCCGCAGCACCGCTTCGACAAGGCCCCCGAGATCGCCAACACGCGGACAATCGTCGCGGTCGACATCAACAAGGACGGCAAGCTGGACCTCCTCGGCAGCGGGACCTACGGCCATCACATCGTGTGGTATGAGAACACGGGCGAGCCCGGCATCAAGAAGTTCAGCAAGCGGCACATCATCGACGACAACACGCTGATGCCGACGCACGGCCACCCGGTCGACATGGATGGTGATGGCGATATCGACGTCGTGATGGCCTTCGGCATCCGCGGCGGCCCTCAGAATTCGCATCAGGCGGCGTGGTACGAGAACGTCGGCAAGGATGGCAAAGGGGCCGAGTGGAGGAAGCACATGCTGGGCGATGTGCCGTGGGGCTTCGAAGCGGTCGTCGGCGACCTCGATGGCGATGGTGACCTCGACGTGGTCGCGTCCGGTTGCTCCGGGGGGATCAAGGGAAAGGGTGAGATCTGCTGGTTCGAGAACTCCGGCGACCCGAAGGCCGCGTGGAAACGGCATGCGTTCAAGCAGTACCCCGAGGCCTGCACGATCATCGTGACGGACCTCGACGCGGACGGCCGGCTCGACATCGCGTGCGGGTCTGAATCGGGGACGTGCCACTGGTGGCGGAACCTGACCGCGAAGCCGAAGCGGTAGGCGTCGGCCAGCGTCTCCCATTGTCCGGCATGGTTGTTCGACGAAGCCGTTGAGCGGTCATGCCAGGTCAACGACGACCGGCGGAACGGGCATGTCGGGCAGTCGGAGAATCTGGGCCGAGAGGGGCTTTGTCTCGACAATCGCGATCGACGGCTGGCGGAAGAACCATCCGCTCAACTCGCCCGGGTTGACGAACAACCGCCCGCGGGCGTCGTTGACCACGGACGCCCGGTGGGAGTGCGCGGTGACGATCAGGTCGGCGTCGTCGACCAGCCCTTTGATGGAATCGGGAAGGTGGGTGATGAGCACCCGCGTTCCGTCCTTCGTGCGGAATCCGAAGGGCGGCTAGCCGATCGGGCCGACGATGCGCATCCCCCCCTCGATGCCGATGCGGTTCCCGTCGTTGTCTCCCCAGCAGGCAATGACTTTGCACGTCAGCTTGCGCAGCGGCGGCACGATGATGGGAGAGCAGAAGTCTCCCGCGAACAGGACGAGGTCGCACCTCGCCTGGTTGAACATTCCGACGGCGACACGGACATGGTCCACATGATCGTGAGCGTCTGCAAAGATGCCGATGCGCATGGCTGTCGCGGGGAGCGGTTGTGAACGAGCGGCGTGGTTGAGAGGTCTGCCGGTCATGATAGCAGGGATGAGTCCGGCCGCTCAGGGAGCGGCGCGGCCCGGCAGGCGGATGCAGAGCCCGCCTGGTGCGCCGTGCGGGACGCTGCGGCGGCCGTTACAATTCGGCACAGAATGGAGACCGGGGACGGCCATCAACTGGACTCGTTGCAGGATCTGGTCCCTCTCCTGCAGCGCGCGGACGGTTTCGCCGACATTGTCGCGGTCCTGAAGAAAGGGCAGAGCGGCACGATCGACGGCGCCTGGGGATCGTCGCGCGCCCTCGCCGCCGCCGCACTCGCCCGGCAATCGTCCGGGCCCGTCGTCATCGTCCTGCCGCGGATCAGCGACGTCGACGATTTTGCGGTCGACCTCGCCGGTTTCCTCGGCCGCGAGCCTCTGGTGTTCCCTGCCTGGGAGACACTGCCCGATGAGCAGTCGGTGGCCGATGCGGTGTTCGGCGGGCGGTTGCGCGTGCTGCAGGAGATGGAGTTGCAGGCCGATGGGGGGATGGGGCGATGGGGAGATGGGGGGACGGAAAGCGCTTCCGCAACATTTGAAGCTTCGTCGTCTATCTCGAGTCCTCAGAAGAAGAAGTCGGGCAAGAACGCTGCGAAGACGCTTGCGATCCCCCCATCCCCCCATCCCCCCATCCCTCAATCCTCCGCCACCGTCATCGTCACCAGCCTCCCGGCGCTCATGCAGCCGGTGCCGAGCCGGGCCGAGCGAGAGCGCGGGACGCGGACGTTGCGGGTTGGCGAAGAACTCGATGTCGAGGCCTTCCTGCGGTGGCTGGTCGAGCGCGGGTTCCAACGCGTTCCCGCCATTGAAGCGCCGGGCGAGTTCTGCATGCACGGCGGCATTCTCGACGTCTATGCGCCGGATGCCCAGGATCCGCTGCGTATTGAGCTGTTCGGCGACGAGATCGAATCGATTCGCCGGTTCGATGTCGAGTCGCAACGGAAAGTGAGCGATCACCGCGAGGTGCGGTTGACGGCGGTGGGGACAGGGGTCAGGAGTCAGGAATCAGGAGTCGGGGAAGAGAAAAGCGAGGATCGCAAGCCCGCAAGCGGGGCGCGCAAGCGCGGCAAAGCGACCGCGGCCGCCGACAGTGGAGAGACAGCTTCTCCATCGACCATCAACAATCGCCCCTCAACCTCCCCCGACGGCACCAGCTTCCTCGACGCGCTCCCGCCCAACGCCTGGATTGTCCTGTCCGAGCTTCAGGAACTGCGTGACGAAGGGCAGCAGTTCCGGTCGCGACTCGATGATCCGCGCGGGCTGTTCAATGCGCCTGCTGTGCTGGAACGCTGCACGCAGTTTCCGACGGTCGTTGTCGCGACATTGACGGCCGAAGGGTACGAGCAGCACTGCCATCTGGCGGTGGAATCGATCGAGCGGCTCGGTGGCCCGCGATCCGAGGCGCTCAGCGAGCTGGCGACTGTCATCAGCAAGGAGGAGCGGCTCGTTGTGGCGTGCCACAACGACGGCGAGCGGACGCGACTCGCCGAGATGTTCGCCAAAGTGGAGAAGCCGATCGGCAAGAGTGTCACACTCTGCGTCGGGTATGTGACGCGGGGATTCCGGCTGGTGCGCGATCGGGTCGTGGTCCTCAGCGACCACGAGCTGTTCGGCCGCACCGAGGTGCGGCGCGTTGCGGGGAAGAAGCGGCGGCACGAGTCGCGGGCGATCGACAGCTTTCTCGATCTCAACGAAGGGGATCTGGTCGTCCATCTCACGCACGGCATCGGCCGGTATCGCGGGATGCAGTTGATGACGGTGGAGGATCAGGCCGAAGAGCACATGGCGCTCGAGTTCCGCGACGGGGTGCGGATCTTCGTGCCGGTCTCTCTGATTCATCTCGTGCAGAAGTACGTCGGCCCGACGAAGGTCGCGCCCGAGCTTTCGAAGATCGGCGGGACAAGCTGGGCGAAGAAGAAGCAACAGGTGGCGGGCGCGGTGGCCGACCTGGCGGCCGACATGATTCAGTTGCAGGCGGCACGGGCGGCGAAGCCCGGAATGTCATGCCCGCCGGACAGCCAGTTCATGAAGGAGTTCGACGCGGCGTTCCCGTATACGGAGACGCCGGACCAGGCGGTGGCCATTCGCGACGTGAAGGCCGACATGGAGCTGCCGCGGCCGATGGATCGGCTGATCTGCGGGGATGTCGGGTTCGGCAAGACCGAGGTCGCGATGCGGGCGGCCTTCAAGGCGATCGATGCGGGGCGGCAGGTGGCGATTCTCGTTCCGACGACGGTGCTGGCCGAGCAGCACTACCGCACCTTCTCGGAACGCATGGCCGAGTTTCCGGTGCGGGTCGATGTCATCTCGCGGTTCCGCACCAAGGGAGAGCAGAAGCGGATCCTGAAGGCGCTGGAGGACGGCGAGCTTGATATCGTCGTCGGCACGCACCGCTTGGTCCAGAAGGACGTGAAGTTCAAGGACCTCGGCCTTGTCATCATCGATGAGGAGCAGCGGTTCGGCGTCGAGGCCAAGGACATGCTCAAGCAGTTGCGGCTTGAGGTGGACGTTCTAACGCTCACCGCGACGCCCATTCCGCGAACGCTGCACCTGTCGATCCTCGGCATCCGCGACATCTCGAACCTCACGACGCCCCCGCAGGATCGCCAGGCGATCGAGACGCGGCTCAGCCGGTTCGACCCGCAGCTCATCCGCAACGCGGTGATGCGCGAGATGAATCGCGGCGGGCAGGTTTACTTCGTTCACAATCGCGTCCACGACATTCACGAGATCGAGCATCGGCTGCAGCAGATCGTTCCCGAAGCGCGGATCGTCGTCGGGCACGGACAGATGTCGGGCGATGAACTCGAAGCGGCGATGTATCAGTTCGTCACGCACAAAGCGGACATTTTGATCGCGACGACGATCATCGAGAGCGGGCTCGACATTCCCAACGCCAACACGATGTTCATCCATCGGGCCGACATTTACGGCCTCGCCGACCTGCACCAGCTGCGCGGACGTGTCGGACGGCACAAGCACCGTGCGTACTGCTATCTGCTGCTGGAAGAAGGCCGCATGATCAACCCGCAAGCGGCGCGGCGGCTCAAGGCGATCGAAGAGTTCAGCGAACTCGGCGCCGGCTTCCGCATTGCGATGCGCGATCTTGAAATCCGCGGGGCGGGGAATATTCTCGGAACCGAGCAGAGCGGGCACATCGCGTCGGTCGGGTATGAGCTGTATTGCCAGCTGCTCGAGAACGCGGTGCGGGCGATGAAGAAGCAGCCGCTCCGCGAGCACAAGCACGTGCAGGTCGAGCTGCCGCTGTCGGCGTACTTTCCGGGGACATGGGTTCCGCCGGGACGGCACAAGATCGAGACGTATCGCAAGCTGTCGGCCTGCGAGGGAGTGGCGGAAGTCGCGGATTTTCGGACCGAACTTGTCGACCGCTTTGGTCCGATGCCCCCCGAGGCCGCACGGCTGCTCGACATCAAGGAACTCCAGGCTCTCTGCCGCGTCTGGCAGATCGCTGAAGTACGAATCGAGGATGGCTTCGTCGTGTTCGGCTACCGCAATCCGACGCGCATCCGTGAACTTCAGAAGCGGCTGGGAACCCTGCTGCGGATCGTGGATGGGCGGGCGGCGTTCCTCGTCGTCTCCTCGGATTTGAACGATGGCGACGCGCTGCTGGCCGAAGTGAAATCGGTGTTGCAGTGAACAACGCGGTTGGCATATAAACCCGCGCTTCGCCGACAGCCGGAAGGCAGAAACGGTCGCTGAGAGAGCGGACGTGCTGCGACGGCCAGGGCGAATCCCCTCTCGCCGCGGACTCGTGGCTCGGGCTTTCACGCCCTGGCGCTCCGCACCAATCCCTTCTTTTCGTCAACGATCCAGCGCATTCGGGACTCGAGCGCAGCACCCAGGGTGCGGCTTGGAGCACCCTGGGTGCGGTATCCATGTCCGCCGCTTCACTCTCATCGACTCCCATGCGGGACATCGTCCGACAACCTGACGCTCCGGTGAGAGCCATGCCTCGCGGCATGAGTCCGGCAGCTCACGTGACGTCGCTTGGGACGACGCAGTTTCTGCAATCAATCCAAGGCATTATTTCACCACGGAGACACGGAGACACGGAGAGAACAGAAAACCGGAGCAGCATGGCGCGGAATAAGTTCTGTTCCAGCAACTCCCTTCCTGTCTTCTCCGTGTCTCCGTGTCTCCGTGGTGAAAACTGCCTTTCGTCCCGCCAGAAGAGGCCATCGCTTCAGAGCTCAACGTTCACCCTCATCCTGATGGTGGCGTCTCTCGCCGGGTGCGACGCACTGCAGAAAACCAAGAGCGACAACCCCGTCTTTCCGCCCCCCCCGCCACGCACCTCGCTGACGAACCAGGCGACGCTGGGGAAACTCTTTGGGAAGGGAAGGAAAGCGGGGGACGCGGGCGAAGCCAACGAAACGAAAACCGCCGATGCCGACCCTGAGAGCGACATCACCGTCGTGCGGGCGTCCGCGACCGAGATTCCGCAGGGGCCGAAGCTTGATGACAGCGAAGTCGTGGCGACCGTGAACGGCCAGCCGATCTTCGCGTCCGAAGTGCTCGACCGATATTCGGTCCAATTGACGATGGCCCAGAAGCAGGCGTCCGCCGAGGAATTCGCCCAGTTGCGGTCAATGCTCCTCAAGCGCGATCTGCCAGGACACATCCAGCAGCGGATTCTTGTCCAGCATCTGAAAGCGAATCTGAAGCCCGAACAGGTGAAGATGCTTCAGTCGCACCTTGAAGGGGCGTTTGACGGCGAGATCGAGCGGCTGAAGAAGACGACCAAGGCGAACAGCCGCCAGGAACTCGATGAACAGCTCGCCAAGGACGGGACGTCCGTCGAATCGCTGCGGACGGCGTTCCTCAACCAGAGGATGGCGTTCGAGTATCTCGGCGTCAAAGCGAAGTTCGACAAGAAGATCGGCCGCCGCGAACTCTTCGAGTATTACCAGGAGCACGAGGCCGACTACGCGTTCCCCGAAAAGGTGAAGTGGCAGCAGTTCATTGTCTATTTCAATAAGCACGGTGGCAAAGAAAAGTCTTACCGCACCGTGCAGAAGGCCCTCGACAAGCTGGAAGCTGGGGCCGAGTTCGCCGACGTCATCCGCAAGCATTCGGACGGCGCGAACAAGGAAAGCGGCGGAGCCTGGGACTGGATGCAGCGCGGCAGCCTCGATGACGAAGCGGTCGAGCAGGCCCTGTTCGAAATGCCCGTCGGCAAGGTGAGCGACGTCTTCGTCGGCAAGAGCGCCTATCAGATCGTCAAGGTGATCGACCGCAAGCCGGCCGGTAAGAAACCATTCGAAGAACTCCAGGATGAAATCCGCGCGAAGATGGAACAGGAGAACCGCAAGGCGGCCTCCCAGAAGTTCCTGGACGAGATTCGCGAAAAGGCTCTCGTCGTCTCGCCGTACGTCGACAATAAATCGCCGACGGCATTGCAGTAGAAGAAGTAGATAGTGGGCAGTTGGTAGTGGGTCGCAAGAAGGACTCACCTCGAGGCGAGCCCGATTGCAAAGAAAACGTGAAGAACGAGCCCCTGGCTCAAACGGGAATTTGGTGAAATTGCGCCGACATTTCCGGAAATACCGCAAGTGCTGAAATGATTCCGTCGATTCTCTTGATACGGTCCGACCGTAGGGAATCTGTTTCAAGTCGAAGCTCCTGACGCCACGCCGCAAACTCCAGTTCACGTTCGCGACGTGGTGCCAGAAGCCTCTTCTGTCGATCTCCCGCCAGTAGTCCTGCCGTCGATTGGATAGGGCTCTCTCCCGATCCGGGCTTGACCCGTTTCGGCGGATTGCGATATCTAGCCGACTCCTCTCTCTCAGCGTCTCCGCTTTCTCCCCTCTCCGACTGTCGTCTACCACCGACCATCCGGGCTGTCCGGAGCAAGGTCCGTGTCGACCGTGGCGTTCCTGCCAGGGCGGCACCGGTTCCGCGCAGGTTCGGGAACGCCAGCGTCCGTGCCGAAGGATCGTCACCGTGTCGCCTGAAAACGTGTCACCCGAAACTGTGCAGCCGGCCGTCTCGCCGGACACGAAGTCGCCCGCTGCCGGGCCCCCGAATCACCGTTCATCGCAAAGCCGCACTCGTCTCAGGGCTTACAAGGAGGTTCCTGTGTTGGGCAAAGCTCTCGGATTCTTCGCCTGCGCGAGCCTGGTCGGCCTCTCCCTGTGGGTGGCCGGAGTGGGCGAGCGCCTGCCGTCGCTGGCGGCTGGAACTGCCTCGACCGAGGACGAGGTTCCGGAAGCCAGCAAGCTCACCGCTCGCGAACTCTTCCGCCAGGGGCGGGACGAGTACATCCAGGGACGCTACTCGGAAGCGGCCGGAACGCTCGAAGCGGTCCGCAAGGCTCCCGGGGTGCTCAACATCCTCGAGAAGAGGGAACTGGAAAACCTCCTTCGCCAGGCCCGCATCGAAGCGAGCCGCCAGGCGAGGCGAGGGGCCCAGGCCAGCCTCCCGCACGACTCGGAGATGGAAGGGGACGACAGCCCCTTCGCCGAGCCGAAGCCGAAGGCTCGCGGCACCAAGGCCCGCTCGACGTCTCCCGCCAAGCGGGCGACCGTCCCGGCGAATGCGCCCGCGGCGAAGAAGCAGGCCGTCGCTCTCATGAACGAGGCGCATGACCTCATGGACGAAGGCCGCTGGGAAGAGGCTCGCGACAAGGTCGCGGAAGCCGCCGCCATTCCCTGCAAGTGGACTCTCCTGGAAGAAACTCCGACGCAACTCCTCACCCGGATCGAGCGCCACACCGGCTCGACTTTCATCGGCAAAGAGGCCAAGTCGCCCGTTCGCAAGCCGGAGTCCGACATCGAACTGACCGCCGGCGAGGAGTCGGAAGAGGGCTCGAACGTTCGTCCCGCCGCCGGGACGAAGACGGCGGGCGGCGCGAATGCCGCGAAGAAGGTGCAGTCGGCGAAACTTCTCACGGAAGCCCGCAAGCTGGCCGCCAACGGCGACTACGCTGCGGCGAAGCAGCTCGTCCAGGAAGCGGAAGAGCTCAACGTCGCCTACATGGTGTTCGATGATCGTCCCGAGTTGGCTCTGGCCGACATCACCCGCATGGAAGGGGCCGGCGCTCCGATCGCCGAGACCAAGCCTCGGGCGACCAAGGGCGCCGAAATGGATGAACCGCTGCCGCGTGCGAATGGACGCAGCAAGCACGACGCCCGCAAGAAGCAGGCGGCCGCTCTCATCGCCGAAGCCCGCCGCGACATTCAGGAAGGCCGGTTGGACGAAGCCCGTGAAAAGGCCGAAGTCGCCGAGTCGATGAACGTCGCCTACGAAGTCTTCGAAGACACTCCCGCCACCATCAATGCCCAGGTGGCCGCCCTCGAAAGCAAGAAATTCAACAACGTCGCATCGAACGATTCGAAGGAAGACGAAGGGGGTGTGGCCACCGCTTCCTCGAAGAACGCCAGGCGGCGTGTCCCCACCGAGCTGGAAGACCCGTTCGCCGTCAATGGCTCGGGCGAACCGGTGAATGCGGTGGCCGAGAACCTCGGCGCTGTCCGCACCAGCAAGACCTCGGCCCGCGAGAGCTACGACAAGGGCCTCGTCCTGCTGCGTTCTGGCAACCGCGAGGGGGCCTACCTGATGTTCGTCGCGGCTCACCGCTCGGGCGAGAAGCTCGATCCGGCCCGTCAGCAGCAGTTGCAGGACTTCCTGCGGGACCTGAATCCGGCGAAGGCCTCGAAGGGCGGCATCCGCCTGGCGAGCAAGACGAATGACGAGGATCCGCTCATCGCCGAGACCGCCAAGGAACCGAAGAGCCTCGACATCGCCGAGCAGGCCCATCAGGTCCAGTTCGAACGGCTTCGCTCGGAGACGCTCAATGCGATCTTCCGTGCGGAACGCTTGAAGGAGAAGAACCCGGACGCGGCCCTGGAGATCTTGGACCGTGCGATGGTCGGAGTCGAGTCGTCGGGGCTGGCCGACAAATCGGTCAAGCCGCTGCTGACTCAGCTCCAGCGCTCCCGCATGGCGGTGGAAGCCGCGAAGAAGACCCGCGAGCCGATCCTCGCGAACCAGCGGAACAACGACGAAACCAAGGCCATCATCGAGAACCAGGCCAAGACCGCCCTGCGGATTGACCAGGAGTTCGCGAACCTCGTCGAAGAGTACAACAAGCTCTACAAGGCCGAGCAGTACGCCGAGGCCGAAGTCCTCGCCAAGCGGGCGAAGGCTCTCCAGCCGGAGAACCCGGTCGCCGTGGTGATGGAAGAGAAGGCCCGGTTCGGCCGCCGGATCGCGAGCAACAACAAGCTCCGGTCGGACAAGGAAGAGTCGTTCTGGAAGCAGCTCGACGACGTCGAACAGTCGGCCATTGCCAAGGTGAACGACGCCCATCCGATGGACTTCGGCAATCCGAAGGACTGGAAAGACCTGACCGATCGCCGCCGCAAGTACAACCGCGCCGACAGCCGGATCCGCGAGCCGGAAGAGGAACGGATCGAGAAGAGCCTCGGCCGTCCGATCACGCTCAACTTCGAGCGGACCCCGCTGAAGGAAGTCATCGCCCACATCTCGACCGCCGCCGACATCAACGTCATGCTCGACTCGCTCGGGCTTGAGGAAGAAGGCGTCAGCACCGACACCCCGATCTCGATCAACGTCGAAGGCATCAAGCTGAAGAGCGCCCTCAACCTGCTCCTCGAGCCGCTCCGCCTCTCGTACACGATCGAGGACGAAGTCCTGAAGATCACCAGCCGCCTGAAGCAGCAGGGGAAACTGGTCGTCACCACCTACCCGGTGGCCGACCTGGTCGTGCCGATCCCGAACTTTACGCCGACGTCGATCATCGCGGGAACCGGCACCGCCTCGCCCACGGGCTGGGGCGGCCCGGGAGCCCAGTTCAACGTCGGCGGCCGCGGTGCGGCCCAGTTCCAGGTGGCCGATCCGGCCGGTGCGCTCGGCGGAGTTCCGAACTGGAGCGGACCGCAGACCTCGGGCGCGGCCAACGTGACGGGTGCGTCGAACACGGCGACCGCCGACTTCGACGGACTCCAGCAGCTCATCGTCAGCACCGTCGAGCCCGATTCGTGGGATGAAGTGGGCGGGTCCGGCTCGGTCCGTCCGTTCGAAACCACGCTGTCGCTCGTCATCCGCCAGACGCAGAAGGTCCACGAGGAAATCGCCGACCTGCTGTCTCAGCTCCGCCGCCTGCAGGACCTGCAGGTGACGATCGAAGTCCGGTTCATCACCGTGTCGGATCGCTTCTTCGAGCGTATCGGCGTCGACTTCGACTTCAACGTCCAGGACAACGTCGAAGGGGACACCACGGGCATGCCGGCCTTCGGCACGCCGATCCTTGGAACGTTCGCCGCCGCCTTCGTCCAGACGCAGACGACCACGCAGACGACCACGCAGACAACAACTCAGACAACCACTCAGACCACGACGCAAACGACCACTCAGGCAACGGCCCAGTCAGGAGCCACGAACGGTCTTCAGCCCAACCCGCTGACGATCATCCAGCGGCCCGCCCGCGACAACTGGCCGAAGAGCGGCACCATCGCCGGCGTCAACACCGCCGACGGTCAGTTCACCCAGGATCTCGACGTCCAGTTCCGCCAGGGATCGTTCGACATCGGTGTCCCGAACTTCGGCGACTTCAATGCGAACGCGGGCGTCACGGTCGGTATGGCCATCCTGAGCGACATCGAAGCCTTCTTCTTCATCAATGCCGCCCAGGGTGACAAGCGGTCGAACCTCGTGTTCGCCCCGAAGGTGACGCTGTTCAACGGCCAGCAGGCCACGGTCGAAAACAACCGGTTGCGTCCGTTCGTGACCAGCCTGTCGCCCACGGTCGGATTCTTCTCCGTCGGGTTCCAGCCGATCATCAACGTCATTCCTGAAGGTGTGACGCTGACGGTGCAGGCGGTCATCTCGGCCGATCGCCGGTATGTGCGACTGACGGTCATCCCGCTGTTCAGCAGCATCGCCGACGTCTTCACATTCACCTTCCAGGGGGGCACCGGCCAGAACGGCCAGCAGGGCCTCGGCCAGCAGCAGCAGCAGACCGGCGTCAGCGGCCAGTCGCCGTTCGGCGGCGGCGGTCAGCAGGGTGGCGGCTCGTTCTTCAACGTGCCCGAAGAGGTGGGCTACTCGGGAGCCCTCGGCGGCGGTGGAGCGAACGCCCGGGAAATGTTGATGCGGGCGTTGACCTTGCAGGTCAACCAGACTCAGACTCAGACGCAGACTCAGAACCAGCAGCAGCAGGGCAACTTCCTGGGAACCCAGACGGTTCAGCAGCCCGTCGTCGACCGCGTCAGCGTCACGACCACGGTCAGCGTGCCGGACGGCGGAACGGTGCTCCTCGGCGGTGTGAAGCGGTTGCGGGAATCGCGGAACATGGCCGGCGTGCCGATCCTCAACAAGCTGCCGTACATCAGCCGGCTCTTTAAGAACTCCGGCGTCGGCCGCGAAACAGAAAGCCTGCTCCTGATGGTGAC
This sequence comes from Planctomycetaceae bacterium, assembly GCA_020850695.1. Lineage (GTDB taxonomy): Bacteria > Planctomycetota > Planctomycetia > Planctomycetales > Planctomycetaceae > JADZEF01. The sequence goes on from JADZEF010000110.1 coordinate 74,231, forward strand.
GCCTCGCATCATCATCCAGGAAGAGGAAGAAGAACTCCTGGGCATTCCGACCACTGGAAACTGATCGGCGTGCGGGGCGAAGTGCTCCGGCAAAGTGACACCAGCAATCTCAGGGTCTGGGCCGTCGCGAGGCGAAAGTCTCGCGGCGGCCCATTTTCATTTGCCGACGGAAAAAAAGGCATTTGAACGCAAAGACGCAAAGGTCGCAGTGAAACGCAAAGGAAGCAACGGATTCGAAGCCAATTCTTCCGGCGGCGTGCTGAGAAGAGGAACTCGCTCCGACTCGTTGCAGGGCAGCACGGGAGCTTGGCCGGCATTACTTCGGTCAGGTTTTCTTTGCGTTTCTCTGCGACCTTTGCGTCTTTGCGTTGAGTTGCCTCAGGCGGCTGCGAAATGACGAAAAGAACGGCGGGGTGCGTTGACCGCGCCCCGCCGTTCTTTCATCACTTCTCAGCCCGCTCGTCTTCGACTCATCACCACTCAGTCACCTCACTTCGACAACGCTTCGGCCGCGTCGCTCGGCTCCGGAACCGGGCGGTCATTCACCGCCGAGTCGGTCGCCGGGAGCTTCGCCGCCGTCGGAGCCCGCCCCGCGTCGTTCGTTCCAAGCCGCGTCGAACGCTGCTCGAGAATGATGCGGGCCGCCTCGCGAATCTCAGACTCGTTCAACCGCCGCAGGTTCGACAGCTCGCTGAGCGGCTCCAGCAGTCGGATCACCCGGCCCAGGTTCGTCTCCAGCAGCACGATTTCCATCAACCCCTTGCGGATCCCTTCGAGCGTCTTCATCTGCTCTTTCATCTCGACGCTGAAGTCGGTCAGCAGTTCGAGCGTCTGCACCGCATCGACCAGTTCCGCACTGCGTCCGGCGAGACGCGACCCGATGTCGAGCAGCGTGCCGAGATTCTGCTGGGCGGTCACGATCGACTCGCTGCCGGTCGCCAGCTGGTTGCGGATCCGGAGGAGCTCGTCGAGGCTCGTCTTGGCGGCTTCGACCTCCATCCCCTCGGCGATCACCGTCTTCTTCAGCTGCGAGAGGCGGCCGAAGGCGTCATCGGCCTCGCTTGTGGTCACATCTTCGGCGAGGATCCGGCCCTGGAGCCCGATCAGTTCCGAGAGGACATTCGCGGCGGCCTCGGCCGGCTGCTTCTGAGCAATCACCCGCTGCTGAAGGCTCTCGACGCGGTCGGCGGCGAGCTCGGCCTGGGCGGCGACTTCCGCCTGCCCGATCACCCGCTTCTGCAGCGAGGCGATGCGGTCCAGCGATTCATCCGAGCTGCGGGTCGACATCCCCTGGTCGATCAGGCGGGCTTCGACCGAGATCATGTCCCCCAGAACCAGCGAGGCTGTTTCGCTGGGTTCCTTTCGCTCGATGATCTGTTCCTGCATCGCGATGATGTCATCGAGGATGCGGGCCGCGTCAACCGACTGGTCATGCTGCGCCAGCACCTGCTTCTGAAGCTGGGCCAGGGCCTTCAAACCCGAAACCGCTTCGGCGGTCCGCTCCGATTCCTGCTGCAGGTCGGACCGGAGCTGGGCGATCTCCAGCAGGGCGGTCCGCGACGCGTCGAGTTGAGATTGCTGAATCTTCAGCCCGGCCAGCAAGTTATTCGTTTTCCACGCCTGATCGCGGACCCCCACCAGCAGCTCGAGGTCCCCTTCGATCGACACCAGATTCTGCCGCACGCCGTCCAGCTGGCGCTTCATCGGATTCACAATGATGATCTGCATTCCGAGGAAGCCGACCATCACGCCTGCGAGCAACAGGGCCCATCCCTGACGCCGTGTTTCGGCGAACGGCTTGTCCACTTCAATGCGATCGGGGTCGGGAGCGTTCACGGCTTGATTCTCCTTGCGGGGCGGGACAATGTGCGGCGGAGCGCGGGGTTTCCAATGCCGGATGACGATGTCGAATGAAAGCCAGTCACCTGCGAAACATCGTTGTCTCAACGTGTGCGTTGTCTTCGTGCAAAGGTGTCAGCCCGGCGCAGCGAAGGACGCTGCGGTCGCCAGGCCTGGCCGTCCCGACGTCTGCCGCTCCCGGGGGACCGGGGGAGACAGCCAGTCGGCGCATCGGGACGGCCCTCGTCCCCAGGGACAGAACCGCCGGCTGCCGTCACCCCTGCGGCGGCTGCGGTCCTGTCCAAGATGTCTTCTGTGCGGGATCGGGCCGCACCGGCCCGGCCGCGCGGATCCACGGCGTCTCACCCGCCGCATCGATCCCTTCCTGGCCGCCTCCCGCGAGGATGTACCGCGAGAGTCCGGGTCGACCAGCCGGCCGGAACAACATCCCGCCGCGGCGTCCAACCCGAGTGGCTGCTGACGCGGCCACGACCTCAAACTCAACGTCAACTTCGTGTATTGCCTGCCCTACCTTTATCGCCTGATCGGCGCGGAGAGTTGTGGCAAACGGATGACGATCGGGCAAAGGCAAGGGGGTGGGGAGAAATTTTCCGCGGATGCCGAATGCCCGGTGATGACTGTGAGGGCGCGTGGGAAAGTCACTTGGACCGGTCGGAATTCATTCAGCCCGGGAAATCAGCGTCTTTCGATCCCCACCAGAGATCGCGAGCGCGGAGAGGGGCTGCGGCGGCTCCCCAGGAGCGGCGTGTCCTCCCTGGCAATGTCCTTCGGCGGAGCGATACGAGAATCACCGAATCGGCGCCTTCCCCATCAAGCGGCGCAACATGCCGATCTGCCCCGCATGCAGCATCTCGTGGTGAGAACAGAACAGGAGCGAACCGTAGCGGGTTGGAAACCCGACGTAAGGCTCGCCCACCGTGCCGTCGAGCTCCGCATCGGGATACTCGGGAAGCTCGGCCATCACGCGTTCGAAGACCGCTTCGAATGTTCGCCGAATGTCGGCGACCGGCAGGTTCGCCGCGGGGTCCGGGTTGGGCTGCGTCCCCTTGAGAAACCGCTTGAGGAACGCTTTCGGAACCATCGCCTCGTCCGCATCGGTTTTCCCGCGGAGGCGGAACAGCGTCAGCATGAACTGCGCCATGGTGATGTGGCCGACCTGCCAGGCGATATTCGAGACGCCGCCCGCGGGGATGCGGTACCAATCGGCGTCGTCCAGCCCCTCCAGAAGGGTGCGAGTGTAGGCCCGGGCGTAGGCAATCTGCTGGCAGGCGATTTCGATGCGAGTCACGGAAGGTCAATGCAATGTGAGTGCCGGAGATCCGGGCGGCCAGTGGCCGCATGGTCGGAACCACTGAGGAGAACTTGTCGCCAGCGACGGCAGAAAATTCAAGTTTCCAGGAACTCCCCTGACAGGCGAGTCGTCATACCCTTCGCCGCCGCCTGGACTTTTTCGACGAAACCCGCGGCGACGGCAAGGGTACGGCGGGAGCCTGCGATTCCGAGACGGGGTCGGGAGGCACTTCCGCAGGTCGGCTGAGCCAGGCCACTCCGAGCAACAGGAAGCCCATTACAGCCACCGACGCGACATAGTGGCCCCACGGTGGGATGTAGTTCGGACGGGTCCCATCGGTCAGGTGGACGAAGATTTCGACGAAGCAGAAAATCCCGACTGTCAACGACAGGCGGTATAACATGCGCTGAAGGCCTAACTTCATAACCCCCTGCCATTCTCCGGCACGGCGACGTCGATCGCGAAAGGGAAGTCTTTTCTGGCTGCGGGGCGGTCTGCCGCGCGGTCGCTTTCACCCACTCCAGATCGACATTCACTCCAATTCTAAGCGTTGAGGGTTCCGTGCGGCATGCCCCGACCCGGCATGCCGCACGGAACACGCAGGAATCATCCCCTGGGAGTAATCCGATGTCCGAGAAGAACTGGCTGGTATCCCGCCGCGTCGCCCTGGGGATGGCCCCGCTCGCGGTCTTCACGGCGGTGACCGCCACCCGCGCGCTCGTTTCGGCCGAGAAGCCGCAGCCGGGCGGGCCCGAGAACGACGGCAAGCCGGCGCTCGTCACCAGCGAGGCCCTGGGCGGGGCCGATCGCACGTTGACGTACATCAACACCGACAAGCCGATGTACCGCCCCGGCGAGAAGGTCTACATCCGCGGCGTGGTGCTGAATGCTCACACGCATGTTCCGTTGCCGGTCGGGGGCGGGCCGGCGATGACGTACCAGATCCTCGGGCCGAAGGGAGATGTCGTCGCGAGCGGAGCCACGCAAGTGACCGACAGCGTGGCGGGCTTCGCCTGGGATGTCCCGCAGGGACAGGCCGGCGGCGAGTACAAAGTGAAGCTGACGTCCACCACGGGCGATGCCCCCGCCGAGCGCAAGTTCGACGTCAGGGCGTATCGGCCGTCGCGTTTGAAAAACCAGATCGTCTTCGTGCGAGATGGTTACGGACCGGGCGATGCGGTCTCTGCCACGCTGAAGACCGAGCGGGCGGAAGGGGGCATTCCCGACGGGGCCCGGGTGACGATCCAGGCCCGCGTCGACGGTGCGATGGTTCATGAGGCAACCGCGACCGTCGATCCGTCCGGTGTCGTTTCGGCGCGGTTCGATCTGCCGAAACAGATCGCCCGCGGCGAGGGGACGCTGGCCTGCATCATCGAGGATGGAGGCGTTGTTGAGACGGCATCCAAGACGATTCCCATACTGCTGCAGACCGTCGACCTGTCGATGTTCGCCGAAGGGGGCGAACTCGTCGCGGGACTGCCGAATCGCGTCTACCTATCGGCCCTCACGCCGAGCCAGAAGCCGGCCGACCTCAAGGGAGCCATCGTCGATTCGTCCGGAAAGTCGGTCGCCGAGTTCCGCACCGAGCACGAAGGCCGCGGACGCTTCATGCTGACGCCGAAGGCGGGCGAAAAGTACACGCTGACGATCAGCGAGCCGGCGGGCATCCGCACGACGTATCCGCTCCCCGAAGTAAAGGAATCGGGCGTCGTCGTCACGAGCGTTGGCAACGTCGTGCCGGGAAAGAGCGAGGTGAAGGTGCGGGTCGGCGCGACGGCGTCCGGCAAGTTGAAAGTCCAGTTGCTGCAGCGCGAGAAGGAGTTGTCGAACCAGTCCGTTGACGTCCAGGCGGGCAAGATGGTCGATGTCTCGCTGGATGCGGGAGACGCCACGGGCGTGCTCGTCATCACCGTCTGGAATGAGCAAGGCGTCCCGATGGCGGAGCGGCTCGTGTTCCGCGAACAGAAGGGCGGCGTGCAGGTGACCGTGAAGGCGGACCGCGAGTCGTACACGCCGGGAAGTCCGGTGAAGCTGAAAGTGAAATCGACCGATGCCGACGGCAAGCCGCTCGGCGCGATTGTGGGGCTGACGGTGACCGATGACGCAGTGCTCGAAATGGTCGAGAAACGCGAGCAGGCGCCGAGATTGCCGGTGATGGTGCTTCTTGAAAACGACGTCAAGGACCTGGCTGACGCTCACGTCTATCTCGATCCGAAGAACGAGAAGGCCACGCTGGCGGTCGACCTCCTGCTGGGGACGCAAGGGTGGCGGCGGTTTGCGTTCGTGAAGACTGCGGAGTTCCTGAGTCAGCACGGCGACGACAGTCGCCGCGTCGTGGCGATGCGGACGGCGCCGCCCCCGATGGCACTCGCTGCCCCTGGATTCGGGATCGGCGGTGGTGGCGGACCGGAGCGGTTCTTCCGCAATGCGGGCGCCGTTCCCAAAGCGGGGGCAGCTCCGCGGGGCGCATTCGCACCGCCTCCCGCCCCTGCGGCGGCGGCTCCCCAGGACGAACGCGCCGTCCGAGCGAAGGACGCCCCCGCTGCGGCCGACGACCGCTCTGGCCTGGGCAAGCCAGATTTGAAGGACCTGAAGCCGGCAAGCGAAATCCGCAAGAACGCGGGACAGGAACCGCCTGAGAACCGTTTTGGCGACCAGAAAGCGGCCGCGAAGCCCGAAGCCGAAGGTGCGAGGAAGCGACTTGAGGAGGCGATCGAGAAGCAGCGGGATGCGGCCCCCGAGGGTCTCTTCCGAAGGCGGGAAATGGCCAAGCGCGCCCCCGGTTTCGGCAATGAGGGGAACTGGGTCGTCGTCCGTGAGTTCGCCCATGCAGCTCGTCCCGATCGCAAGCCGGGCGACCGTGTCGACTTCGCCGAGACCCTCTACTGGAACGCGGGAGTGCGTACCAATCCGCACACCGGCGAGGCCGAAGTCGCCTTCGCCATGAACGATTCCGTCACCAGCTTCCGTATCTTCGCCGATGCTGTCAGCGAGAAGGGGAGCCTGGGCGCCGCGTCGTCCACCGTGTCGTCCGTCGAGCCGTTCTATGCGGAACCCAAGCTGCCGCTCGAAGTCTCTTCGGGGGACGTGCTCCGAATTCCGCTCGCTCTGGTCAACCGCACGAAAGAAGACCTATCGGAAGCCGCCATTCATGTCGAAGCAGCGGGGCTGTCGTTGGTCGGGTTCGATCCCTTCGCGCTGCCGGCTGATACCCGTCTGCGAAAGATCCTCACGATCAACGTTGGCCAGTTCCACGGCACAACAAACGTGGTTCTGAGCGCTCAGGCAGGCCCCTACAGCGACAAGGTGACACGCCCGCTGATCGTCAAGCCGCTCGGCTTCCCGATCGAGATCGGCAAGGGAGGCATGCTGGCCGCCGACGCGACCACGAAGCATGAGCTTCAGATCCCCGGCAACATCGTTCCGGGAACGCTCAAGGCGAACGTCTCGGTCTATCCGACGCCCCTCGCCAGCATGACGGCTGCATTGGAGCGGCTTATCCAGGAGCCTTATGGCTGCTTCGAGCAGACGTCTTCGAGCGTCTATCCGCTGGTGATGGCCCAGCAGTACTTCACGACGCACACCGGGGTCGATCCCGCCATCATCCAGAAGAGCAACGACATCCTCGAGCGCGGTTACACCCGGCTGATGGGTTTCGCGTGCAAGTCGGGCGGGTTCGAATGGTTTGGGGAGAACCCTGGCCACGAAGCGCTCACGGCCTATGGACTGCTCGAGTTCACCGACATGGCGACCGTCCGTCCGGTTGACTCGAAGATGCTCGACCGCACCCGCACCTGGCTCACCAGCCGTCGGGACGGACAGGGAGGCTTCAAGCGGGAGCGCCGCGCCCTCCACACGTGGATCGAAGACCGCGACTGCTCGAACGCCTATATCACGTGGGCGCTGCTCCGGGCCGGTGTGCAGGATCTGGCGTCGGAAGTCGCCACGGTGCGGACGGCGGGCGAGAAGTCGTCCAACAGCTACGTCGTGGCTCTCGCGGCGAATGTACTGCACCGAGCCGGAGACAAGGAGGGCCGCAACAAGCTGCTCGACCGCCTTGTGCAACTGCAGGAACCGAATGGCGAGATCAAGGGGGCGACAACCTCGATTGTCGGCAGCGGTGGGGAAGCTCTCGCGATCGAGACGACCGCACTGGCGACCCTGGCGTGGCTGACGGACGAAGACTACATCGACTTCGCCGACAAGGGGGTGAAATACCTTGCCGAGGTCTGCAAGGGGGGCCGCTTCGGCTCCACGCAGTCGACCGTGCTGGCCGTGCAGGCGATCGTCGAGCAGGACAAGATCCTCGCCCGGCCGAAATCGGACGGCACGCTGCAGCTCATGGTCGAGGGGAAAGAGATCGGCGCGCCGGTGAAGTTCGACACGAAGACCCAGGGAGCCATCGTGCTGCCCGACATGACGGCCGCTCTCACCCCGGGGAAGCATGTCGTGGAAGTGAAGATGGTCGGCGGCTCGAGCATGCCGCACACCGTGACCATCAAGCTGGCCAGCACGCAGCCCGATTCGTCGGACGAGTGTGCGGTGCGGCTGGAAACGAGCCTCGTCGACAAGTCCGTCGCCGAAGGAGCCGTCACCGAGGCGCGGCTGAAGGTCTCCAACACGAAGGATGAAACCGTTCCGAATCCGATCGCTCTGGTGGGAATCCCCGGCGGACTCGAAGTCCGGCACGATCAGCTGAAAGAACTGGTGAAGTCGAAACGGATCGCCGCGTACGAGGTGATCGGCCGCGACGTGGTGCTTTACTGGCGCGAACTGGGAGCGAGGCAGTCGGTCGAGCTGCCGCTCAGCCTGGTCGCGTCCATTCCGGGCGATTACACCGGTCCCGCCAGCCGGGCGTACCTCTACTACACCGATGAGCTGAAGCAGTGGTCCGAGCCGCTGACGGTCACGGTGAAGGCCCGCGAGAAGGAGTGAGGATCGCGGAGTGAGAAGGGAGGCGTGAGAAGCGAGGCGTGAACGACGAGCCGCAAGGGATTTCCCTTGCGGCTTTCTTATTTTCTCGGGGGGGCGGAATCTTTGAACTCTTCGACAGGTTCCGCACCATCGGACCAACCCTCCCGACCCGCAACTCCTTCCAGCCGCATACTCGGACCGCGTGGCGAAAAACCCGCCAACTGTCGATTCTCCGCCACGTTCCCTTTTTGCCTCACCGGAATTCGCGAGCTATATGACCATAGCAATCCTTGCCGGAACTGATCCGGCGGCACTCCCCCTGCGCACGGGGGAAAGACGGCGGCGGAGGCCGCCCCTTGGAGCACGACCCCCATGCTCGGCGCCATCGAGCCCCAGACACGACGCCCTGGCACTCGAACCCCCCGTTCGATTCTCGTGCTCGAACCGGCCAACAGCCGGCTGCCGGTGGAGCCCGTGCTGCTCACTCCGGGAGACCACACGCTCGGATCAAGCGATGCGTGCTCGGTGTCGCTTCCCTTCCAGGGTGTCCAGCCCCGACATTGCGAAATCGCGGTCCGCGACCGTACCGCCACGGTTCGCGCGCTCGATCGCCGCACCTGGCTCAACAACGGTCCCGTCACCGAAGCCCGTCTTCACAAAGGGGATCGCCTGGTCATCGGTCCCGTCGAGTTCCGCGTCGGCGAAATGACCACGCAGGAGGAATCCCCCGCCCCGCCTCCCGCTGAGATTCCCGTTCCCGTCCACACGGTCCAATCCCCCCGCGTCGATCGGCCGCGAGTCAGCGAGCAGGTTCGTCGAGAACTGACTGCCGAAGCGTCCGCCTCGGCCGAAGCCCGCCTGGACGAAGCCGCGGCTCTGATCGATCGGCTGCTGAGCGAGGAAGGTGCGCCGGTTGACTCGGTCGAACCCGCTCTGTCCGCCGAGACGCAGGCGCTGGAGCGGCGGCAGGCCCTGCTCGAGGATCTGCTCGCGTCCGTCCAGGACCAGGCGGACGACGTGCGTCAGCGCGGCGAACGGATCACGGCGAAGGAGCGGTCGATCGCCGAACGCGAGCGCAGGATCAGTCAGACCGAGACGGAAATCCTCGAACGCCTGCGACATTGCGACCTCTGGGAGTCTCAGCTTCAGACGCGGTCGAACGAGTTGCGCGCGACGCAGACCGATTCGGAGTCGTCGCAGCGGCTGCTCGAAGAGCGCTGGTCCGAACTGGAATTGCAGAAGCGGAAGCTCGAGGCCGAATCGCTCGAAGTCGAGAAAAGCCGGAATGCGGCGAGCAGCGCCGAGGAACAGCTGCGTCATCTGGAAGACCAGCTGGTCGCTCGCGAAGACCAGATCTACCAGACCTGCGAGCGGCTCGCCGACGCCGAACTGGAACTCGAGGCCCGCCGCGCCGAAGCGGACGCATTCGAGGCGGAGTGTATCGCCCGCTCCCAGGAACTGACGGCTTTGTCGAAAGACCTGGCGTCGCGTTCGTCCGAACTCGAGAAGCGGTCGGCCGCGCTCGACGAGCTGGCCCGCACTTGTGCGGCGCAGCAGGCCGAGCTCGAGGCGCGGCGTGCGGGGCTCGACGCGGAGCGGCGGCAGATCGACGAGCGGCTGACCAGCCAGAGCGACCGCTCGGACGCCGTGGCCGCGGCACAGCAGGACCTCGACGTTTCGCGGGCCATTCTGGAAGACGCGTGGGCGAAGCTCGAAGCCGATCGGAAGTCGCTCGACGACCGCACGCGCCAGCTGGAGTCTCGCGAGCGCGAAGCGACTTGTGCCGAGGGACGGCTTCGACTCGAACGGGAGTGGCTCGACCAGGAACGTTCCAGGCTGGAGTCGATGCGCTTCCAGCCCGCGGTCACATCGGACGCCACCTCTTCCCTGGAGGAAGAGTCTCGAATTCAGGCCGAGCTGCGCCGGCTGGAAAGTGACCGCTCTGCGTTGGAATCGGCGCGGGCCGAAATCGAGCGGGTCGTTGCGTCGCAGCAATCCGCGCGGCTGGAA
>JADZEF010000111.1 GCA_020850695.1 Planctomycetaceae bacterium
CCGCTTGCACTCCGACCGCTTCGCCATGTCGGCGACGAGGTACGCCCCGCGCGTCCCTGTTCCCGCCGTGATCTCGGCCAGCGCCGCCTTGAGTTCCGCTTCGTTCCGGCTCGAGATGACGACATCGGCCCCCGCTTCGGCGAACCCGCGGGCCATCGCCTTTCCAAGGCCTTTACTTCCGCCGGTGACAAGAGCGACACGGCCAGTGAGATCAAACAGTTTCGTCGGCATGGGAGCGGCTCAGAGAGTTTGTGAAGTCAGTTCAGAGGAGATCGCTACGTTCACTTCGCCTTGATGTCGTACACCAGCAGATCCTTCCCGTCGCGGACATAGAGCTGCCCGTCGACGATCGACGGATGCGGCCAGCTTTTGCCGTTGACGGTCGCCAGCTTGAACGACCCCTTCAGGCGATACTCATCGGGCGTCGCTTCGATCAGCGCCATGATGCCGTTCTCGTAGCGGAAGTAGAGATGTCCGTCCGCGAAGATCACCGCGGCCGACCCGCTCCCCGGACCGCGGCCCGGACGCCACATCGTCTTGCCCGTCTTCATCTCGATGCACAACGGAAAGCCTTCGTTGTGGGCGTGCCCGCAATAGATGTGGTCGCCGACCAGCACCATCCCGCCGTGATGATTCTGCAGTTCTTTCGGCTGCAGGAAGTAGATCTCCTCGGCCACGAGTTCCGATCCCTTGCGGACCACTTCGAGCAGCGCCGCCCCGGTGTTGTAGCCGGTCGAGCAGAAGACGTAATCCCCTTTGACGATCGGCGTCGGAATGTTGGCGGTCCCGTTCGCGATGGCGTTGTAGCTCCACAGGAAAGTCCCGTCCTTCGCGTCCACCGAGATCACGCCCCGCCCCGTCAGTTGCACGTACTGCTTCACCCCCGCGGCATTGCTGATGACGATCGACGAATACGCCGCACCATCTCCCCCCTTCCTTCCCAGGTCGGGCACGGCCGACTTCCAGATCACTTTCCCGGTCTTCTTATCCAGCGCGACGATCATCGCGTCCTTCGCGCCGGGCGTGACAATCAGCCGGTTGCCGTCCACGAGCGGCGACTCGCTGTACCCCCAGCCCGACATCATCTTCCCGCCGAAATCCTTCGAGAAACTCTTCCGCCACACTTCGCTCCCGTCCTTCGTCCGGGCGCACAGCAGGTCGCCGTCGCGGCCCAAAGCATAGACCAGGTCGCCATCGACGGTCGGCGTGCAGTTGGGATCGCCCCCTCCCACCTTCGTCGCCCACAGCTCCTTGCCGTTCTTCCCATCGAGACAGATCAGGTCGGTGTCGCGACGCCGCCCCATCGTGTAGATCCTGCCGCCGGCCACCGCCACGCCCGAGTACGCATTTCCCAATCCGGTCGACTGCCAGGCGAGCGTCGGCCCCTCTTCGGGCCATTCCTTGAGCAGCCCCTTCTCGCTCGAAATCCCGTCCCGGTTCGGACCGCGCCACGAAGGCCAGTCCCGCCCCTGGGCGAACTCGAACGTCACCAGCCCGGCGGCGCCGCACGCCAGCACAAGCATCCAACGGGAAATCGTGAAGTGGCGCATGGCTCGAATCCCGGAAAAGCAACAAATCGGTCCAATCGCCCAGGCAGAAAACACCTGAACGAGGCACGGCGGAGTATAGAGTTCCAACCCGACGCATCGCAATTACCCCGGAGGACCGCAGCACCTCGCGGCAGAGTGTTTCGGGCCGTCCGTGCTCCTCACCTTCATAATCTTTGCGTCTTGCGACGATTTTCTTTGCGGCTCCAATCTCACATCTCACATCTACTGTAAAGACGCGGCACTCGATCTCGCGTGACATGTTGCACCGACCTTCTCTGATTCTCTTTGCGTGACTTCCTTTGCGGACTTCGCGCCTTTGCGTCAGAGGCCTTTCCTCGGGTTGCGGCTGCGGCGCGCCGGGAAATCCGTCCCATCCGTCGTTTCCGTGGCCCCTGAGAGCGGCGTTCGACGCAAACCAGAGCCGTACCGGAACACGGCTTCGCATCCCCGCCGTGACAGATCCACCCTGGTATGCGACACTTCGATCGCCCCATCGCGGAACATGCACCGCCGGATCCGATTCATCGCCCTAATCCAACTCCCTTATGAGCGTCCCCTACACGGCCGAACTCGATACCGCTCTCAAGGCCGTGCGTCTCGCCTCGCAGGTCTGCCGCACCGTCCAGTCGCGGATCACTCCCGACGTCCTCGAAAAGAAGGACAAATCCCCCGTCACGGTCGCCGACTTCGCCAGCCAGGCCGTCATCTGCCGCACCCTCGCCGACGCCTTCCCCAACGACCCCATCATCGCCGAAGAAGACTCGGCCGAACTCCGCACCGGCGAACAGTCCGCCTTCCGCGACCGCATCGCCGCCGATGTCCATTCCGTCGGTCTCACCGGTACCAGCGACGACATCTGCGACTGGATCGACCGCGGTCGCACCACGACATTCGCTCCTCGCTTCTGGACGCTCGACCCGATCGACGGAACCAAAGGCTTCGTCCGCCGCGAGCAGTACGCGGTCGCCCTCGCGCTGATCGTCAACGGACAGATCGAAGTCGGCGTGCTGGGATGTCCCAACCTGCCCGTGACGCCGGGGAGCGAAACCCGCGGCGTCCTGTTCGCCGCGGTGCGCGGCCAAGGCGCCTTCGCAATTCCACTGGATGGAGAGACGACGCGTACCCGGCTTTCGGTGCGACGAACGAACGACCCGAAGGATGCGGTCATCTGTGAATCGGTCGAGTCGGGGCACAGCGACCACGACGTTTCCGCGCAGATCGCCCGCTCGCTGGGCGTCACCGCAAAGTCCGTCCGCATGGACAGCCAGGCGAAGTACGCGGCCGTCGCGCGGGGCGAGGCCGACGCGTATCTGCGACTGCCGACGCGGGCCGACTACCGCGAAAAGATCTGGGACCATGCGGCCGGCGTGCTGGTGGTCGAGGAAGCGGGCGGCAAAGTGACGGACGTCGCCGGCAACCCGCTCGACTGGACCCACGGCCAATCGCTGGCTGTCAATCGCGGCGTGATCGTCACGCACCCCGCCCTCCACGCCGCGGTGCTCAAGGCGGTTCTCGACGCCGGAGTGCGTTAGAGGATTCGGAAGAAAAGCGAGAGCACCACCGCTTGCCCCCAAGGGACACGGAAACAACCGAGTGAACCGCGAGGCACGAATGAGATTCTGCTGTCCGTGAAATCCGTCCCATCCGTCGTTTCCGTGTTCCTTCTGCGGGCCGGAAAACCCGAAGGCAATGCGCTCTCCGGTTGCCTTCCCGCGGGGCGTGACGGAGACACTCAAGGCAGGCGAACGGCCCCCACCTTCGTTAGAATCGAATTCGGATCGAGACGCTGAAACCGATCCGGTTCGCCTTCCGCACGCCGCTTTCCGAGTCGTGTCATGGTGCCTGCCCCGCGGCTGACTTGCTGCTCCATCCTCGTCACGCTTCTCTTCACATCGATCCCCGTCCGCGCCGACGAAGCGACCGACTTTTTCGAAAAGCGCATCCGTCCCGTTCTCGTGCAGCACTGCTACGAGTGCCATTCGACGAAATCGCGGATCGTCCAGGCTAACCTCTACGTCGACAGCCGCGAGGGACTGCGCACCGGCGGCGACAGCGGCCCGGCCGTCGTGGCGAAGAAGCCGGACGAAAGCCTCCTCCTCACCGCACTCCGCTACGACGGACTCGAAATGCCCCCAAAGGGGAAGCTCCCCGAGGCCGTCATTGCAGACTTCCAGAAGTGGATTGAACTCGGCGCCCCCGACCCCCGCGAGAAACCGAAGGTCGCCGCAACCGAAAAGAAGTACAACACGCTCGAATCCGGCCGCAGCTTCTGGGCCTTCCAGCCACCAAAGCGTCACGCCGTACCAACCGTGAAGCAGGCCAACTGGCCGCGCGGCGACATCGACCGCTTCCTGCTCGCCAGGCTCGAAGCAGCGGGCTTGAAGCCGGCCCCCGATGCAGACCCCGCAACGCTGCTGCGACGCGTTCACTTCGACCTCGTCGGCCTCCCGCCGACGCCGTCCGAGTTGGAACGCTGGCTCGCCGACCCGTCGCCCGAGCACTACCGGAAGATCGTCGACGCGCTTCTCAGCTCGCGCGCCTTCGGCGAGCGCTGGGGTCGGCACTGGCTCGACGTCGCCCGCTACGCCGAGTCCTCCGGCGGCGGCCGCTCGCTCGTCTTCCCCGACGCCTGGCGCTACCGCGATTACGTCATTCAATCATTCAACGCCGACAAACCGTACGACCGCTTCCTCATCGAACAGATCGCCGGCGACCTGCTCCCCTTCGAGACCCCGCAGCAACGTCACGAGCAACTCGTCGCCACCGCCTTCCTCGCCATCGGCCCCACCAACTACGAAGAGCAGGATAAAGACGTCCTCGAAATGGACGTCATCGACGAGCAGATCGACACGATCGGCCGCACGATCCTCGGCATGACCATCGGCTGCGCCCGCTGCCACGACCACAAGTTCGACCCCATCCCCACCCGCGACTACTACGCCCTCGCGGGCATCATGAAGAGCACCAAGACTCTCATTCACGACAACGTCTCGAAGTGGGTCGACGCTCCGCTGCCGATGGAGCCGATGCTCGCGCAAGCCGTCGAGCGCCATGCGGCCGATGTCAAGGCGCTCCAGACGCGGGTCGCCGCCGCCAGAGCCGAACTCAAGAAGCAGCAACCGCAGGAGGTCGTCGCCTTGGGCAAGGGGGTCCTCCACTCGAAGGACCTGCCGGGACTCGTCCTCGATGATCTCTTCGCCGCCGAAGTCGGCCCCTGGAAAAAGTCCACCTTCAGTGGCAACTACATCGACGACGGCTACCTCTACGACGACCGCAGCCAGGGAGGCGAAAAGACCCTGACGTTCACGCCGGTCTTCTCCCGCGAGGGTCGTTACGAGGTGCGTCTCGCGTACATCCCGCACGACAACCGCGCCGAGAAGGTCCCGGTCACCATTCTTCATTGCGACGGCGAAAAGACGGTCCACGTCAATATGCGCGAGACCCCGCCGATCGACGGCCGCTTCGTCTCTCTCGGAACGTACCGCTTCGACCGCAACGGCCAGTGGTTCGTCCTCGTCTCCAACACCGGAACCAACGGCCACATCTCGGTCGATGCAGTGCAGTTCCTCTCCGAAAAAGATCTCGACGCCGGTCCGGCCATCGCAGAAATTCCGGCCGGCAGAGAGGGAAGCACGATCACCGAGCAGACCGTGAAGTCGCTCGAAGCGGAACTCAAGAAGCTGAACGAGTCGGGTCCCAAACGCCCGGTCGCGATGTCGATCGAAGAGGGACCGAAGAAGGAAGACATCCGCATCTGCATTCGCGGCAGTCTCACCAATCGCGGCGACGTCGCCCCGCGCGGCTTCCTCCGCATTACGCTTCCCGAGCAGGGGCAGGGCCCCGTTCCCACGGATTCGCAGATCGGCCCCAACGAAAGCGGCCGCCTGCAACTCGCCCGCTGGGTCGCCAGCCGCGACAACCCCCTCACCGCCCGCGTGATGGTCAACCGCGTCTGGCACCATCTTTTCGGCGCGGGAATCGTCCGCACCCCCGACCTCTTCGGCACGACGGGCGAACTCCCTTCGCACCCCGAGTTGCTCGACTGGCTGGCGCTGGAGTTCCAAGGGCAGGAGTCAGGAGACAGGAGTCAGGAGACCGGAGAAGGCAAGGCGGGTGCTGCCGGAGACGAAGCGACCGCGCGGGGCAACCTCGAAGGTGCCTGGTCCATCAAGCGCATGATCCGCACGATCGTCCTGTCGCGGGCCTACCAGATGTCGAGTGAATCGTTATCTCCTGCAGACCCTGCTGTCACTAGACCCTCAACCCTCGACCCTCGACCCTCCCCCCCCGATCCCGAAAACCGACTCCTCCAGCACCAGAACCGCCGCCGGCTGGAAGCAGAATGCCTCCGCGACGCGATGCTGGTCGCTAGCGGACGCCTCAAGGATTCCACCGGCGGTCCGACGCTCAAAATCGGCCCCGAAGGGGAATACGGCTACAAGTTCGACGACACGCTCCGCAGCGTCTACACGCCGGTCCTCCGCAATCGCCTGCACGAGCTGTTCGAAGTCTTCGACTTCGCCGACCCCAACCTCGTCCTCGGCCGCCGCAACGTCAGCACCGTTCCGACGCAGGCCCTGTTCCTCCTCAACAGCCCCTTCGTGATGCAGGAAGCGGAACACGCGGCGAAACACGCCCTGGCCGACGCCTCGCTCGATGACGCCGCCCGCCTCGACCGCGCCTACCGCACCACCCTCACGCGGCTTCCCAACAACGACGAGCGCCGCGCCGCGATGGCCTTCCTGGAATCCAGCGGCAAAGACGAGCCCGCCCGCGTGGCCGCATGGTCCCGCCTCTACCAGGCCCTCTTCGCCAGCGTCGACTTCCGCTACGCGAAGTAGCTGCAAAGGCACTTAACGCAAAGACGCGAAGGCCGCAAAGAAGCGCAAAAGAAGCGCAAAGGGGAAGAAAAATATGAGTTCGCCCCACCGTCGTTCTGAATTCCTACGCGTCTTCTGGCTTTCTCCGTGTCTCCGTGTCTCTGTGGTGTAATACTCCCCGCCTTGATGCCTTCGATGTCGATGGATGTCCTATCTTCCTTTGCGATTCTTTGCCTTTCCCCTTTGCGTCTTTGCGCTAAATCGCCTTTCCGTCTTCCTCGATAAGACCCCCGCATGAAAGCCCTGCAGCTCGAGCAGCCGAAGCACTTCCGCCAGATCGACCTCCCCGAGCCCGGCAACCCCGGGCCGGATGAAGCGGTGGTGCGCGTGCACCGCGTCGGCGTCTGCGGGACCGACATCAGCGGCTATCTCGGCAAGATGCCCTTCTTCAGCTACCCGCGCATCCCCGGCCACGAGCTGGGCGTCGAAGTCGTCTCGGTCGGCAGCAACGTCACCAACGTCAAGACGGGCGACCGCTGCTCGATCGAACCCTACATCAACGACCCGAACAGCTACGCCTCGCGCAAGGGCCGCCCCAACTGCTGCGAGAAGCTCGAAGTCCTCGGCGTCCACCGCGACGGCGGCTTGCGTCCCTACTTCACGCTCCCCGCCCGCAAGCTCCACGTCTCGAAGACGCTCGCGTTCGACCAGCTCGCCCTGGTCGAAACGCTGGCCATCGGCTGCCATGCGGTGGCCCGCGCCCAGGTCACCGCGGACGACACCGTCCTCATCATCGGGGCCGGGCCCATCGGTCTCGCGACGCTCGAATTCGTCCGGCTGACCGGCGCGCGCATCCTCATGCTCGACATGAACGCGCAGCGGCTCGAGTTCTGCCAGAACGTCATGGGAGTGAAGGAGACGGTCCTCGCGAACGACAAGGTCGAAGAAGAACTCCGCCGCCGCATCGATGGCCGCCTCCCCGACGTCGTCTTCGACGCCACCGGCTCGAACGTCTCGATGTCGAAGTCATTCGGCCTGATCGCCCCGGGGGGCCGGCTCGTCTTCGTGGGCATCACGACGGAAGAAGTCAGCTTCCGCCACGTGACATTCCACCGCCCCGAAGGAACGCTCCTCTGCTCGCGGAACGCGCTCCCGGCCGACTTCGACAACATCATCGGCCTCATCGAATCGGGCAAGATCAACACCGATCCGTGGATCACGCACCGCACCCCCTTCGACAGCGTGATCGACGCCTTCCCCTCCTTCACCCGCCCCGAAACCGGCGTCGTGAAGGCCATCATCGAGCTGTAATGAGCGCACGAGCGCCGATGATGAGCCAGGATTCAGTCCACACGGAGCGCGATCCCGTTGATCATCGCGCGCTCTTGGGTATGTGCCCCAAAGGGGCAGAGTTGAATAGCCGGGGGCAACGCCCCCGGAAGCCAGTTCCCTTTTCTGTCGGAAGCCCCAACGGGGCGAAGGTGGCGACCTGAATCACGAAAAGCCACCTGTTTTCAACGATCACCGGATCCCTCCAATGCGCAGAGGACATCGCATGAACCCGCCGTTCCGCCTGGCATGCGTCGGACTCCTTCTAACAATCACCCCATTGGCGCAAGCCGCCGATCAGAGCACTCAAACCACCCGCCCGCCCAACATCATCCTCGTCATCACCGACGACCAGGGCTACCCCCCCGTCGGTCGCCACGGGCATCCGTGGCTCCGCACGCCGAATCTCGATCGCCTCTACGATTCCAGCCTCCGGTTCGATCGCTTCCTCGTCTGTCCCACGTGCGCCCCGACGCGCTCGGCCATCATGACCGGCCGCCACGACATGCGGAACGGCGTCACGCACACCATCTTCGAACGCGAACGGATGACGCTCGACGCGACCATCCTTCCGCAAGTCCTCAAGTCGGCCGGCTACACCACGGGCATCTTCGGCAAATGGCACCTCGGAGACGAAGAGCCCTACCAACCGCACCGTCGCGGGTTTGACGAGGCCCTCATCCACGGAGCGGGCGGCATCGGCCAGGCTTACGAATGCAGCTGCGCCGACGCTCCCGGCAACACGTACTTCGACCCCGTGTTGCGGCACAACGGCTCCTTCGTGAAGACCCGCGGCTTCTGCACCGACACTTTCTTCACCGCCGGCCTCGGATGGATCCGCAAGGCGAATGACGAGAAAAAGCCGTTCTTCGCGTACATCTCGACCAACGCCCCGCACTTCCCTTACGACGCCCCTCCGAAGTATTCCAAGCGATTCACCGAACTCGGTTTCGGCAAGGACCAGGCGGGCTTCTACGGAATGATCGAGAATATCGATGACAACGTCGGCCGGCTGCTCGACAAGCTCGCCGAGTGGCGGCTGTTCGACAACACAATCGTGATCTTCATGTCGGACAACGGCATGACCGGCGGCGGCTCGGGCCAGCCCGGCAAGGCCATGGGGAAGCAGCCCGACGGAACCGAGATGCTTCCCTACAACGCCGGCATGAAGGGCTTGAAAGTGAGTCCCGACGAAGGAGGGGTGCGGGTTCCCTTCTTCATCCGTTGGGATGGCCACATCACCCCCGGCCGCGACGTGACGCGGATCGCCGCCCACATCGACATCCTCCCCACGCTCGCCGCCTACGCCGGGGCGAAGCTTCCCGAAGGACAGGTCGAAGGCCGCAACCTGCAACCCCTCATCGCCAATCCCGACGCCGAGTGGCCCGACCGTTACCTCTTCACCCACGTCGGCCGCTGGCCGGTCGGCGATGAGCCGAACAAGCACCAGTGGAAGGGTTTCGCCGTCCGCAACCAGCGGTTCCGCTACGTCGACGGCACGGCCCTCTACGACATGCAGGCCGACCCGGGACAGAAGGTCAACGTCATCGACCAGCATCCCGACGTCGTGAAAGCCATGAGGGCCGCGTACGACGCCTGGTGGGCGGGAACGCGGCCCTTGATGGTCAACGAAGGCGCGGCGATGTCGAAGACCCGCCCCTTCCACGAACTCTACCGAAGGCAGGCCGACTCGACCGGCATCCCCGACTGGACGCCGCCCGAGTTGTGACCCGCGTCACGCCCGTTCCTTGAACACCGTATCGATCGCGATGCCGGCGGCCAGCAGCATGATCTTCACGCCGTTGCCCCGCGTCGCCCCCTCATCGTTGAGCGCGATGACGTAATTGTCGGCCGACGTGAACATCTCTTTGGCCAATCCGCCCCATTTCTTGGCGATCGTGCCGAGCTCGGCCCCGCTCGAATCGAGCATCTTGAAGGTCCAGCCCTTCCAGTCCCCCTTGATGTCGGCCACTTTCTGGTTGTTCATGTCGAAGACATGGAACCCGCCGCCCAGCGAGAAGACCTTGCTCTTGAGGTAGCCGCGCTTCTCTCCCGCCTGGTCGATGATGAAGACCTTCGAGACGAAGAACGACATCCCTTTTTCCAAGGTGCAGACCGGCGTCTCCGAGTTGACGTCCTTGATCTCGATCCGCTTCGGCAGCATCTGCTTGTTGACGACCAGCCGCAGACCGATCACCCAGCCGGGTGTGGTCTCCGACACCTCGCCGATCTTCTCCTGAGAGTCGAGGTCGAGAATGTCGAACGCATCGCGGGCCTTCAGCAAGCCGACGTGCTCTTTCACGAAGAATTCCGTACGATCCAGCATGGATGAACCTCGGTATCGATGAGTGAGCGGTTTGAGGGAGAACCGGAGAACTCCGGTCGCCCGCGATACTACTCATCCGTCGACTCAAGGTCCAATCGGCACGCACCGAAATCATAATCGCCGGCGCGGTCGCACCCCGGCTGCGGCCTTGAGCAGCCGGGGTGCCGCATCAAACAGTCCACGAAGGCACATGACGGCCTCGGCACCTTGGGCGTTGTGCATTCAGACCCCGAGGCATTCTACGCCAGCAGTTCGTCGATCACTTCGCCGGCCGAGACCAGCCGGTGCGGGCGATTGAGGCGATCGCGTAGCTCGTGGTCGTGCGGGATGCCGAGGGCGTGATAGATCGTCGAGATGATGTCTCCTGGAAGGAGCGGACTGGACGCGGGGAACGCGCCGGTCGCGTCGCTCGATCCATAGATCATGCCGGGCTTCATGCCGCCGCCGATCATCATCAGGCTGTAGCAGAAGTTCCAATGGTCGCGGCCGCCGGCGTTCGCGTTGACCTTCGGCGTGCGTCCGAAGTCACCGAGCGCGACGATCAGCGTGCGGTCGAGCATCCCGCGATCCGCCAGATCGCTCGTGAGGCTCGCGCACGCCGCATCGAACTGCGGCAGAAGAGTATCCCGCAACTTCTGGAAGTTGCCGCCATGCGTGTCCCACGTGGCATTCGCGTCCGGCGCCCAAGACAGCGTCACCATCCGCGTGCCGGCCTCAATCAACCGCCGGGCCAGCAGCGTGCTCTGCCCGTAGATGTTCCGGCCGTATGCGTCGCGCACGGCCGCGGGCTCATCCGAAATACGGAACGCCCGCTGCGTGTCTTCCGACGTCAGCAGAGCCAACGCGCGCTGCTGGAAGCCGTCCATCGCATCGACGCTCAGTCCCCCCTCTTTGCCGAGGTGGGCATCGAGGTTGCGGAACAGTTGCCGGCGAACGGCCAGCCGCTCGCTGTCGACCCCTGCCACCAATGTCAGCTCGGGCACCTGGAAATCAGCGGCATTCGGATCTTTGAGGACGAACAGCGGATCGCACGACCGGCCGAGCATCCCGCCGAAGAACCCGGGTTGCGGCGGACCGCCGGCCCCTTCCTTGGTGAGGTACGGAAGATGGACCTGCGGGACAATCAGACGTTGCGGCGGGCGCAGCGTCGAGAGGACCGAGCCCGGCGTCGGATAGTCGTCGAGCCCCGCCCCGATAATCACGTTGGCATCGCCGCGGTCGTGTCCGGTCAGTGACGTATAGACCGCCGCGGCATGGGCATTGTTGACGGTGTGGTGCATCGACCGCACCACCGTCGCGCGATGCATGTGCTTCGCGAGCTTCGGCAGATGCTCGGAAATCTGATAGCCCGGCAGCGACGACGCGATCGGCTTGAATTCGCCGCGGATCCCGTCCCCCGCATCCGGCTTCATGTCCCACATGTCGAGATGACTGGGGCCGCCGTTCAGAAAAAGGATGACGCACGCATCGGCCCGCGGAGCCAGCCGCGTGAGAGACTCGGCGGCACGCGCTTCGAGCAGCCGACCCAGCGACAACCCGGTCAGCCCCAGCCCGCCGATCTGCAGCATTCGCCGCCGTCCGAAGACCGGCGTTTGCGGTCCGGCACACGAGACGGGCGCCGACTCCCTCCGTCGAGCGATCGCGTGCCGTGGCAACGTCATGGCGGGTTTCCTGCGGCGGGATGAGAAGAGGCTCGAACCTCTCCAACTTATCCGCATCGACGACCCGCGGGAAGCATCGTTTGACTAGCTCACTTCACCGGGGCCGGCGGCGGGACGACCTGCCCGGGAATGATCTTCGCCCCGTCCACGGCCGGTGGCGGCGGAATGTAGGCATCGGCGGGGTGCGTAATCGGCGTGCAGCCCTCTTCGCATCCGGCACAGAGATACTCGACCTGCCACTTGTAGCTGGGGACCGTCTTCGTCACGGTCCGCTTCATCAGCCGCGCCTTGGTGTGGACGGTCGCGCAGCGTCCGGGAATCCAGTCGCGCCACACAAGGGGCGAAGGGCCCGTCGTCACGGCCTTCGGGTCGTTCGGGTTCGCACAGTCCGTGCAGACCATTTCGCAGTGCTTCTTCCCGCACCAGGTCGGGCCCGGAAGACAAAAATCCTCGCACTGCCGGCCCCAGCACACTTTCGTGATCTTGCGGTCCTCGCAGACCAGCCGGCACACCTTGCGACAGCCATTGTCCCGCCCGCAATGCGAGCAGCAAAGCTTTCCCGCAACCGCCAGCGAGGTCACGCCGGCCACCGCAACAAATGCCAGAAGCGCAGCGACGAAAGCTCGGCCGGACGGCGAAAAGCGGCTCATGGTTCCATCCCTGAGAGACCGTTCCACAGATCGCGCGGCGAACGTCTCGGCGGACCGGGCGGTTTCCCACGTCCGGGGAGCGTCCCCTCGATCGAGTGAAGTCCCGTGCGTTGTCCTCCGGTGGTCCGGTCGGCACAAAGATGCAGGATCTGACGTCGATACGATCTGTTATCGGCCCAATCCGCACGACGGATTCAAGTCTTCTTCAGCCGCAGCATGCGTCGCGCGCTGAGGAAGCAGGAATTCGTGGAGGCACAATGCAAGAATCCGGATTGTCCAGAGGGACCCTGACACGTCCGAGTGGAATGCGAGGAGAGGCGGCCATGCGCTGGATCATGCTCTGCACGGCGATCCTGTTGTCCGGTTGTCAGGATGCCCCGGAACGTCCCACCAATGCATCCATTGACGCCTCCGAACCGGATCATCCAGAGCGGCAGATGGTCAGGGAATGGCTCCGCAAGAACGTCGAGGCGGGACGCTGGGAGGAAGTCGAGTGGTCGAGTGCGCTGACCATGAAGGAATTCTACGCGGTGATGATTCAGGAGGCACAACGCAAGGTGGATGAATCGGAGCGTTTAATGAAGGAAGACTCCGCCAATTCAAGGACGCATGAAGCGAACAGGAAACAAGCGGAGATCGAACTCGGTGTATGGCGGGACTTGGTGCCAAAAGTCCGCTGCATCCGGTTGAAATACCGGACAGAGAATCAGGTCGGGAACTCGGAAACTCAGGTTCAAATCTTCTCGCTCGGACTCGGGCAGGCCTTGCCGACACAAAAGGGTGCGTTTGATAAGTACTTCCCAGACCCGTCCCAGGATTGACGAGCATCAGACTCATGGGTCTTGCAGAGGTTCCCGCAGCTTGCGGATGATCGATGATCTTCACTCCCAAGTCGCCTGTTGGACGCGGTCGATGCTTCGGCTACGATGAACTTCTGCGCCGTGCGGGGGTCTTCCGTGCGGGCGTTCCTGCTCCGGAACCACCCGTCGATGTCCGACGAACTTCCCGCACTCTCCCTGCCGAAGCCCAAGCCGAAAGCCAGGACCTCGGCCCGCAAGCGGTCGACGGCCTGGTTTCCGCTCCGCGTCGACCCGACCGAGCTGACCAACAAGCCCGAGCTCGAATGGCACGAGGAATGGCTGCAGTGGTTCCGCTCCGGCTGGAAGGGAATCTTGGTCAGCGTCGCCGTCCATGTCGCGGTGCTGACCGGGCTGGCGATGATCGTGATCCAGCAGGTTCGCCGCACCAACACTCAGGCCCTCGAATCAGGTTGGTTCATTCCCGACCCGGCCGGTTCCACCAACGGAACCAAAGGCCTGACTCCGATCCGGATTGAAGCGGCGAAGGACGCCAGCGCCGCTGCGGGAAAGCCCGTTGAGAAGCCGTCGGAGAACCCGGGCGGCGCGCCGCCTCCCAGGGGAGTGGGACCTGAAGTCAAAGCGATGAGTCCCGCCGGCATGTTGGGCGGACGCGGAACCGGAAAGGGAGACGGCGACGGCAAGGGCGTCGGCGCGGTCAGCGGCGGCGGGGGCCGATTCGGCGGCGACGCCCGCGTCGAAGCTTCCATCAAGGCTGGCCTCGGCTGGCTCGCCCGCCAGCAGCAGTCCGGCGGCAACTGGAAGCTCCACGAGGGCTACCCCGATGCCGGGCGCCGCACCAGCCGCACCGACACGGGAGCCACCGGTCTCGCCCTCATGGCGTTCCTCGGCGCCGGTCACACCCACACCGACGGCGGCCAGTACGCGTCGAATATCCGCAAAGGGCTCGACTGGCTGAAGCAGATCCAGAAGGCCGACGGCGATTACCACGACCACGACGAAATGGGACGCGAGACGGCCTTTTACGCTCACTCCTTCGCCCTCATCGCGATGTGCGAAGCGCTGGCCCTCACCGGCGATGATGCGCTTCGCGAGTCGGCCCGCCAGGGGGTGAAGTATCTGCTCGATTCGCAGCAGCCGAACGACGGCGGCTGGAAGTTCCGTCATCAGAACACAGACACCGTCGCCGACCTCGCCGTCACCGGTTGGGCGCTCATGGCGCTGCACACCGCGCGCTCGGCAGGGCTCGGTGTCCCGGATGACTCGTACATGCGAGGCTCGCGATTCCTCGACCTGGTGCAGGTGCAGGACGGCGCGCGGTATCGCTTCGCCCCCAACTATCCGGAAGACCGCTTCGGCCCCGCCATGACGGCCGAGGGAATCTTTTCGCGTCAATATCTCGGTTGGCCGAAGGATCATCCGGCCATGCAGGACGCCCTTGCGTACCTCCAGGAAGACGAGAACCTGCCGAGTTGGACCGAAGGCCACCGGAACATCTATGCCTGGCACTTCATTGGGGAAAGTCTTCACAATGTGGGGGGCAAGGAATGGACCGAGTGGTATGGCCGCGTCGCCCGGCAGATCGTCGAGAACCAGACCAAAGGGGGGCCGATCAAGCCCCCCTCGGACATCCGCGGCAGCTGGAACGTGAAGCCCCTCGGCGAAGACTTCGACTTCAGCGACAAGTGGGGCCGGCTTTACGTCACCTCGATGTGCCTGCTGACCCTCGAAACACCGCTACGACACTCGCCGGTCTATCCGCCGGAAGGGACTGAGAAATCCGAATGACAGACGGGAATGACGGCGCAGGGCAGGGCGACTCGGGCGGCGATGACCGTACACCGCGGCTGGCGAAGCAGTCCGGTCTAGGAGTGACTCTGGGCCGGGCCGCACGATTGCGGTGCCCGCGATGCGGGAACGGCAAGCAGTTCCGCAACCTGTTCCAGATGCACCCGCGGTGCAGCGACTGCGGGCTGCGTTTCGAGCGCGGTCCGGGCTACTTCCTGGGGTCGGCCTACATCAATTACGGCCTGACGTGCCTCATCATGACGCTGTCGTATTTCAGCCTGCACTTCGGCTTGGGATGGAGCAACCGCCAGCTGGCGCCGTGGCTGGTCGCGTTCTGCGTCCTCTTCCCCCTCTTCTTCTTCCGCTACGCCCGCTCGTTCTGGATGGGCCTCGATTACTGGTTCGACCCGACCAGCTTCGCCCAGGAGCACGAATGATTGGTGGAAGGGATGTCGTCCACTCGTCCTTCGGCTGACTTCCGGGGTTTATTCATAGCCGTCCCATCCGTCGTTTCCGTGGCCCGCCATTTTGTTGGGAGCGGCCTGGGACGGATGCGTCTTGGCAATGGCAAATGGGACCCGCAAACTATCGCAGGCGATCGGGGTCCCCCTACAATCATAGGGGGCGACAAGAATCACTGCTCGGCAAACCCGATCCGCACCCGCTCAACCGGCATTCGACGGCAACTCTGAATCATGGCGGTAGACAACGACCTGGATGACGCTTGCGTCGGCGCGCCGGGCGACACCGAGGAATCCCAGGCTCAGTCCGAAGGCCAGGGGGCGCATGCCGTCGATCGACCGCGGATCGAGCGGGCGGTCCGCGAGATCCTGCTGGCCATCGGCGAAGATCCCGACCGCGAGAGCCTTCGCGAAACGCCCGGCCGCGTCGCCCGGATGTACGCGGAACTCTTCGCCGGCCTCCACCTTGATCCGTCCCGCCACCTCCGCAAGGTGTTCACCGAGAATTACGACGAGCTGGTTCTCGTGCGCGACATCTCGTTCAACAGCATGTGCGAGCATCACCTGCTTCCCTTCATGGGGGTGGCCCACGTCGGCTACCTGCCGCGCGGCAAGGTGACCGGCCTCAGCAAGCTGGCCCGCGTCGTCGAAGAAGTTTCGCACCGCCCGCAGGTGCAGGAGCGGATGACCCATCAGATCGCCGACCTGATGGCCCAGGAACTGGACGCGAAGGGGGTCGTGGTCGTCCTCGAAGCGACCCATACCTGCATGACGATCCGCGGCATCCGCAAACCGGGGAGCCTGACGGTCACCAGCGCGGTCCGCGGCCTCTTCAAGACCAATCAGCTGAGCCGCGCGGAAGTGATGACACTGATCAACCGCAGCAAGTGACCCTTGATAACGTGGCCAAACCTGCCGCGTTCCTCAAAATCCGAAGGACGAAATTCAAAGGCCGAAGGAAAGTTCAAAGCTCGAAACTTAAAAGGTTGAGCATCACCTCTTCATTTCAGACTTTTGAATTTTGAGTTTCCTTAGACATTTGATTTTCGTCATTCGATTGGATGTCGTCATTCGACCTTCGCCCGCCTCCCGCCTTACGTTCTTGCGCTCCCCATGATCGCCCTGTTTTCGCTGCGACTGCTCCTCGGCATGGCCCTGACCTGGGCCGTGCTGCCGCGGCGACAGATCACGTCCGGCTTCTTCCGCATTCAGCTGCTGCTCGCCCTCGCTCTGAGTGTGCTCGCCTCGGTGAGCATTGGAGACTTCGCCGCAGCGACAACGGCCGGTTCGACTTCCGAGACTTCCGCATCAGTATCTCACTGGCCGAACATCGCCCTGGGCTTGTGCGTGGCGCTGGCCGTCCTTTCGTTCGCGGGGTCGGTCTCGTGGACCCTGGAGCGTCGTGCGGGGGGAACGGCGTTTCTGTTCGCGGTGCTCGTGGGCGCCGCCGGCATCCTGGTGACGCGGGCACTCCGCATGAATGACGGGACCGTTCCGCTTCGCCTCTATCGGGCCATTTCCGAGTTCGCCGCCGCGGCGGTCCTGGGTGGCAGCGTCACCGGGATGCTGCTGGGGCACTGGTACCTTACCGCTCCGACCATGTCGATCGCCCCGCTGGGACGGGCCAACGCCTGGTTTGGCGTGTCGCTCGTCTTCCGGCTGGTTCTCTCGGCGATCGGCCTCTGGTTGACGTGGGCTTCGCTTTCCGGGACCACGCATCACATGTGGATGGCGCTGCGTTGGAGTGCGGGAATCGTGCTTCCGTTGATCCTGTGCCTGATGACGGCGAGAATTCTGAAGTACCGCAACACGCAGTCGGCGACGGGCGTCCTGTTCGCCAACGTCATTCTCATCTTCCTCGGCGAGCTGGCGGGCATGCTGCTCGCCCGAGAGATTGGCCTGCCGCTCTGAGGCGGACGGAGAGAGGAAGTGATTGAGGGACAGAGGGACGGGATCTCAGTTCGCCTCCAAGAGCAGCCAAGCGAACCCAATCGCCGACCGTTGTCAGACCGCAGTTTCTTCCTCTCCGTCCCTCAATCTCTCCATCACTCCATCCTTTTCCAACGCCCATGCAACTCGTCTTCCGCTGTCCGCGATGCAATCACCCGCAACGGGCCGATGAGGTCGAGAAATCGCCCGTCGTGGTGTGCGCCGGTTGCGGGTGGGACCGGCCGATCGCTCCGAGCGACATCGAAGCCGGACGGCCGACGCGATGCCTGGTGTGCGGGTGCAACGACCTCTGGCGTCAGAAGGACTTTCCGCAATATCTCGGCCTGCTGATGGTCGGAATGGGAATCCTCTTCAGCACCATCGCCTGGGCCTGGATGGAGCCGGCGATCGCCATCGGCATCCTGATGGGCTTCGCGCTGCTCGACATGGTCCTGTTCATCGTCATGCCGGACGTGCTGGTGTGTTACCGCTGCGCGTCGCGGCACCGTCACGCGAGCCCGCTCGAAAGTCACCCGAAGTTCAACCTCGAGGTGCACGAGCGCTACCGCCAGGAAGCGATTCGCCTGGACGAGGCCGAAAAAGCCGCCGCAAAGAAGTGACGGTGCGGCGGCCGACCTTCATTGCGTGCTGATTTCAATCCGCCGCGGCGCGGACTTGGCGGCCTTCGGCAGCACCACCCGCAACACGCCATTCTGCAGCTTGGCCGAGATCCGGTCGTAGTCGACCTCATCGCTCAGGATGAACGAGCGCAAATAATCGCCGACGCCGTATTCCTCATGCCGCGGGATGGCGTTCTCCGGCGCCTGCTTCACGACGCGGCCGAACAGCGTCAGCTTGTTGTTCTGGACCTGAAGCTCGAGGGTCTCCGACGTCACGCCCGGGAGGTCGGCCTCGAGGACAAGGCCTTCGCCGGTCTCATAGATATCGATGGGCGGAGTGAAGATGAACCGTTCTTCCACCGTCTGTTCGCTGGCGAGCGAAGGCGCGTCCGTATGTTGCGGCGGGGGAGGAGCGGGAGACGCCTCGTGCGGGGCTGGCGTCGGCCGGGTGATAGGAACCGGAACGCTGGCCCCCAAGGCGGGGGTTTCATTGCCGGCGGGGCGGGACTCGGAGCCGGGCGGGTTGGGATCGCGGGCCATCACTCCCCTCCTTCCACGACGGGGATCTGACGCGGCCGGGAGTCGGCCGCTTTGGGGAGATGGATTTTCAGCACTCCATTCGTGAACTCGGCCGACAGCCGCTCCTCCTGGACCCGCTCGGGAATGGTGAAGGACCGCTGCCAGTTGCCACGAAACCGCTCCTGCCGGCGAAACTTCTCCTCGGAGATCCCTTCGGGCGGCAATCGCTTTCCGCCGATCGTCAGCACGCCCCCCTCAATCGTCAGTTCCAGATCCTCGACGCGAGTCCCCGGAAGCTCCGCCGTCATCAGGAACTCGTCCGGGAGTTCGAACAGATTCACCGCCGGATACTTCTGCCCGAATCGAATGCCGTGAACCGAGAGGTTGACGCTTTGCAGCAGGCGGTCAACTTCGCGCTCCAGGTCCTGAAAAGGGTTCCAGGAATGTCCCCAGCGAAAGACGGGCATCGACGACTCCGGCTTTGGGGGATGGCGATGATGGGTTCGGAGTGACAGTGAACTCACGCATCGACGTTCAAAGCAATCGCCGTGCCGACATCTTGCCGGCCGTGGTGGGGCGAATGGTCCATCCCCGTAAATCTCTCGCAAAGTGTTTTGCGGGATGGGCTTCTGGCATCAGCAGTGAACTGCCGGACTACGCACAAACGCAACGGCGCCTGTCAGTTTGGCAGACCTGTCGTGGACCGGTCGCGACTGCCAAAAGCAGGCACTCGAACGCCTGCGACGTCTCCGGCAGGGGCCATGGAAACGACGGAGAGAACCGAGAGGCACGGACCACATGACTCTGTTGTCCGTATGACTCACCTTCAAAATCTTCGCGCCACCCAAAGATTCATGGCGTGTGAGACACCACGGACGCAAACCGGGAAGAGGGATGAATGAGGAACCCAGGAAGGCAGGAACAGGACAGGGGAACAAAGAGAAACCTCGTGAAGTCCCTGTGCAAGCTTCCATTTTCTTCGACGTTCCTGCTTCTTCTCCTGCCTTCCTGGGTTCCTCATTCAATCCATCCGACGAACCGCATTTGAGAAAAACCTCCGAAAACCTCAGCGGTCATTCGCGCTCATCCACTGGGTCGCGGGTCTCCCGCGCTGGGAAATCCGTCCCATCCGTCGTTCCGTGGCCCCAGTTTTCAACGAGGGACGATCGCGTCTCGCGCGACCGTCAGAACAATCGGTTGTGACCGTTGAGCGCCGCGACGCGGTAGGCTTCGGCCATCGTGGGGTAGTTGAACGTCGTGTTGATGAAGTACCGAAGCGAGTTTGCTTCGCCCTGTTGCGACATGATCGCCTGGCCGATGTGGATGATCTCGGCGGCGTTCTGGCCGAAGCAGTGGACCCCCAGGATCTGAAGCGTCTCGCGGTGGAACAGGAGCTTCAGCATTCCGACGGTCTGGCCCGTGATCTGGGCGCGGGCCAGGTGCTTGAACATCGCATGCCCGATTTCGTACGGCACTCCTTCCGCCGTCAGTTCGCGCTCGGTCTTGCCGATCGAGCTGATTTCGGGACTGGTGTAGATGCCGGTCGGAATATCTCGGATGAGGGCGCGGTCGCACGAGCCGTGGATCAGATGATGGGCGGCGTACCGTCCCTGCACATACGCCGCACTGGCGAGGGCGGGCGGCCCGATGACATCCCCCACGGCATAGATGTGCGGGACAGTCGTCTGGAAGTCTTCGTTGACCACCAGTTGGCCGCGCTGATTCGGCTGCAGGCCGATCGTTTCGAGGCCCAGGCCGTCGGTGTTGCCGGTGCGGCCGACGGCCGCCAGGAGCACGTCCGACTTGATCAGCTTGCCCGATTTCAGCGCCAGGACCGCTCCGTCCGGGTGCGACTCGATGCGGTCGAGGTGCTCGCCATGCCGGATCAGCACGCCACGATCGCGGAGATGGTAGGCGAGAGCGTCGACGATTTCGTCATCCAGGAACTCGAGCAGCTTGTCGCGCGAGTTGATCAGGTTCACCTTGCAGCCGAGGTTGCGGAACATCGAGGCATACTCGCACCCGACGATGCCGGCCCCCAGGATCGTGATGGTCCGGGGAGTGCGGTGCAGGCCGAGAATCGTGTCGCTGTCGTGGACCCGGTCGTCGAACACCACGCCGGGCGGGCGGTAGGGCCGAGACCCGGTCGCCACGATGATGTAGTCGGCCCGGACACGGCGTTTCCCCTCGTTGGGCTGCGTCACTTCCAGCGTGTTCACATCGATGAACTTCGCGTGTCCGGTGATCGTCGTGACGTCGTTGCGGTCGTAGAAACCGCGCCGCATCTCGACCTGCTGCTGAATGATCGAATCGGCCGATCGTCGCAGCTCAGGGAAGTCGAGTTCGATTCGAACCCCCGCCTTCTGGAACATGCGGCTGTAGTTGACGTCGGTCATCTGATAGATGGCGAACCGCAGCGCCTTGCTGGGGATCGTTCCCCAGTGGGTGCATCCGCCGCCGATCTGGTTGAAACGCTCGATGACGGCTACCGATTTGCCATCCTTGACGGCCTGCATGGCGGCCCCTTCGCCCCCCGGACCGGTCCCGATGACGGCGACATCAACCTGTGTTTCTTCGAGCATGGGGGATGACATGGGCGCAGCAGTTCGAACCCGAGCGGCGAAGGGAACGATCAAAAAAGGCGGACTCCGTGAGGGATTGTACGCCGTGGGCCGTCACTCTGTTACCGAAGGGGCACGTTCCTTGCTGAGAGACGCACACGTTTGCAGTGCAACCCTTCAATTCGTAGAGGAGTGCCCGCGGTGTGCCTGAGCAGGTCTCGCGGCATGTTGTCTCGTAACACACCGTGACCGCGGATACCGGAGAGATCCAATTCAGAAAAGGCATTCAACAGGAGCAAGCAGAGGGAGCAGAGAAAATGCAGGTGCCTGATGGCGCGACCGATGCGGGCGTGAAGCACGTCTTTCTTCTCTGCTTGTCTTCTCTCTGCTCCCTCTGCTTGCTCCTGTTAAATGCCTTTGTCCCTTCCCCAAAAACTCGACTGAAATACGCTGTCCATTGCACCTGCGGACCGATCGTCATCAACAACTGATGCCCCAGCCAATAAAGGATGCACCTCCGTCAGAGCATGGCAAATGAACGCTGTGCGGAGGTCTGGTGAATCGCTAGCATCCAGTCGACGTCGAACCGGGCGCATGCCGCGACTCGGGAGCGCGAGCGTTGACTTCTGGAAACATCGGGCCATGGAGCCGAACCCGTACGCGGTCCTGTCGCTCATCGTGGCGCCGGCGATCCTGACGAACGCCTCGTCGGTCATCATCATGAGCACCAGCAACCGGCTCGCCCGATCGGTCGACCGGGCGCGGGAACTGTCGAAGCAACTGGAAGCCGAGACGCATTTCACGTCGGACGAGTCGAAGCGACGGCTCAGGGAACTTTCGGCGACCGAGCGGCGGACGCTCCTCTTATTGCGTGGGCTGCGAAGCTTCTACGTGGCCCTGGCGTGCTTTGCGATGGCCGCGCTGCTGTCGCTTTTTGGGGCCCTGCTTGTCCCGGTGAAGGCCGACATGGCTATCCAGTCGCTGGAAGTTGCGGGCGTGGCGGCCGGAATGCTGGCGGTTTCGGCCCTGGTGCATGGATCGGTCCTGCTGTTCCACGAGACGCGGATCGCCGTGACGATCCTCTCGGAACGGGTGGCGACGGTGCGGGCGCGGGCGGAAGGCTAAAGCGCATTACCGACGGGTTTTCCGGAAAAAGAATCAGGGGTGGCCGGGTCTGAGGCTTTGCGAAGGCCCGGTTTGAACGCGGATTCCGGGCCTTCCCTTCGGTCAGACCCGGCCACCCGGAAAA
>JADZEF010000112.1 GCA_020850695.1 Planctomycetaceae bacterium
AAGGGGGCGGTGTGCGGCTCGAACATGCACCAGCTCACGGTCGCGGGCACGATGTGGCTGGAGGAGTCGAAGCGCAAGCGGGCGCCGGTGCACCTGGGGTGGGCGCCGCATGTGATGCGGATGATGTCGGGCGATCCAGGGCCGTTCGAGTGCCCGTCCAACACTGGTCCGCCGATTCCCGCGGTCTTCATCAAGCAGGAGCGCACCGGGTTCACCTACCCCAGCCTGTCGATCGACAGCGGCTACTTCCGGCGACAGAACGGGCTCTATAACGGGTACTATCGCGCGGACATGGAGACGGAAGCGGACACCGCCGGCGGTGACCGCGACTTCGACGACGCGTACGTCTACACCAAGCCGATCGGACCGAAGAAGGCGGAAGTCTATGCCCAGAAGACGGGGACGGGTCGCGAGTTGAGCCTGCTGGACTGGCGGACGCGCACGCTGCAGGCGAATTTCTCGACGTCGAACAAATTCATCGTGCCGCTGATCCGCGGCGGGATGGCGATGAACATCTCGGCCGCCTCGTCGGGCGTCAAACCGTGGCACATCTTCTTCGTCGATTACAACGACTGGACGGCGTGCACCGAGACGGGCTTCTACATTCGTTCGCGCGACAACCAGTTCCGCGGGGATCGCCCGCGCCGGCCCGAATGGGTTCAGCCCCGTCACAACAAGAAGGCCAACGTCAGCTTTGTCGACGGCTCCATCAAGAAGATGGAAGAGGCCCGGCTGATTCCTCCCGCCGATGAGCGGGCGGCGTCGATCTGGCACCCGCAGCGCCAGCCGGGCTGGACGGGCGTGCTGGGGCAATAGCACCAACCTTCACCCGAAGAAACAGCCTATAGAGTGTTTCGCGTTCGGCCCGTCCGAGAGGCCGCGCGGGCGACAGGCCCGCGGCTCTTGGCGCGCTGCGTGCGCGCGAACACCTCGCCATCATCAAAGCGTGGGAGGCGAACATTGGACACACAAAGCGGGGAGAGAGTTCGCTCAGCCGGCGACGGGGAAGGCGGTGTCGAACAGCATGCTGGAACGGACGGCGATGAAGATCGTACCGATGAGCAGCAGCGCGGTGGCGCAGATCAGCAGAACCGTGTAGAGGTCATCCTGGGCGGCGACCCGGGGGCCGTTGGGGGTTGGGGGCATCGCGTCACGCTCCTGCACGAACGGCGGGCAACCGCCGGATCAATCGAATCGTTTCCGCCGGCAGATCGCCGGCCCGCACCGATCATTCAACCCGCGACAAAGCTGGCTTCGTCAATCACATCGTCGCCGCCGCGCACCTGCTTGCCTTCGGGCCCGAGCAGCGTGATCTCGCCGATCGCCTCGCCGGGTGATACGGACGTGATGCGAATGTCGGCGATGTAGCTGCCGCCGCGGCGGACGATCATCTTCATGCCTTCCTGGACGCCGGACGAGCTGCCGACGTCGATGCTGACCATGTTGCCGCGGAGCTGCTTGACCTTGCCGGTGATCTTGGAAGAGGCGGCGGGCGTGAGGGCTTCGACATTGCCGCTCGGGCCGGCCGTCAGCGGCTGGGTCGCCTTGCCGAGACCTTGGCCCTTTCGAAGATCCTCATTCTCCTGGCGGCAGGCGAGCATCTCCTGCTGGCGCTGGTTGAGCTGCTGCTTGAGGACGTCGACCTCGGCCATGCGAAGCTGGAGCTGATCGTTCAGCACCGCGTTGGCGGTCTGCAGTTCACGTTCGCGGGCGAGCGCCGTCTCGCGGGCGTCGCTGAGCTTCTTGTTCTGCTGGTTGCTGCTGGCGACCTCGGCCGACAGGACGCTGGTCTGCGTTTCGAGCAGGGCGTGAGCCTGCTGCAGCGTGTCGCGCGCCTGCGTCAGCTCGACGATGCGGCGATCGAGCTCGGCGATGCGCTGCTGCGACTCGAGCAGGCGCTTCTGGTACTCGGCGGACTGACGACTCCAGTCGGCCTCGCGGGCGTTGAGCAGCGACTGGGCGCTTTGCTCGCGAGCCGCGGCGACCCTGGCCTGGTCGAGGTACTGGGTGGCGCTCGCCTTCCAGTTCTCCGACCGGGCGGCGAAGAGAATCGCCATCGGCGTGAAAATGAACGAGAAGAGGCAAACCAGGATGACAAAGATCTTAGTTGTCGTGGTCAACGGCCGGCTCCTGCGCTAAAGCCGATGATGATTCCGCCAGGCGGATACGCCCGACCATGAGGGAAGGAGCAGGCTTCCCGTCGAAGCCCACCACGTCCGGTGCTGTTCGAAGCCAGAGACTCCCGGGTGCGATCACCCCCGCCCGATTCGTCCGGTTTGGCGCCGGCGGGTCGGCTCGGAAGCGACTCCTCTCACACCTTAAGTTCCGGTGGCAACTATAACTCCACCGATGCGGTTTGCAAGTCCCCCGGGCTGTGAGATTCTAGCGGCCAACCGGGTGGGCGAAACAGGGGGTGGAGCCCCAAATCGAGGCTTGGATTGCTCCGCGAACCAGCCCCTAATCCGGCTTTTGGCTCGTCAGAATCGCCTGCAGCGCCTCGAGATTCACCTTCGGGTCGAACGCCGCCGCCACCGGCATGCGGAACCCGCGGACGACGCGACTCGTGATGAACCCCTCGCGAACCACCTCGCCCTTCTCGTATCGCCCATCCTGCAGGTGATACTGCTCGATGAGCCGCTGATCGGCATCGACGAGCCAGTACTCCCCGACCCCATGGGCCGCGTAGTCTTCGAACTTCACCCCGCGATCGTGTCGCTCCGTGGAGGGGGACAAGACCTCGCAAATCAAGTCCGGAGCAGGGCAAAGCATCGTGTCGGGTTTGAGAAGAGCAAGTTTCTCGCGGCCCCAGAAGCAGATATCAGGGGCGTAGTCGTTGCGCGTCATCTCAACGAGTGCCTGCTCTGTGGAAATAGAACCGAGCTCATGCTTTAAAACGTAGGTGCTCAGCACGCGAGCGATGTGACCGACGACCTCTGTGTGCAAATACCGGGCGGGCGAGTGCACGAAAACCTCTCCGTTGATGAACTCGGCACGGACGTCGTCGTTTAACTCCTCTCGAAACTTCCAGCGAGCCTGTTCCTCAATGCGCAGACACTCCGTCAGCTCGTCGACGTACAGGCGAAGCTTCGGAGAGCGCATCAGGGGTTCGAGGATCGCTTCCATTGATAACCATGATAGCAAAATCACGGCCGCAAACCCATGCCGAACGCGCCGGGCGTCTCCTGCGAAATCCAATAAAAAAGGAGCCTCGAAGGGCTCCTTTGGGGGATTCTATTGGGAACGCATTTGCCCTCAGTCAACCCGCACCGGGGCGGTCGCTTCGGCGGCCTCCTCGGCCTCGACGCGGCCCAGGCGGTGGCCGAACCACGTCGTCAGGGGCACGTACAGGTAGCCGATCATGAACAGGCACAGGAACGGCACGCCGATCGTCAGCTTGCGATCGCTCAGGCACAGAATGAGGCAGCACAGCAGATACAGCGCCATCGCCAGTTCGAAGAACGGTTGCAGCTTCAGCTTGCGTTGTTTGCGCCGCATGCTGCCGACGTCGCGCTTCCAGGCGGTGCTCTGGGCGGCGGCGCCGAACTTGGGCGTGCGGACGAACTCGCCCGGCTCGCCGAAGAAGCCCGCGAGCGCCGCCCGCGCGTTGTTCATCGAGATGCCGATGCCGAGCGCCATCAGGAACGGCAAGTACTTGAGACTGTCGGACCACGTGCGGAACAGTGCCCGCTGGCTGCAGACGTAGAACGTGCTGGCCGAGCAGGTCGCCACGAGCAGGATCGACGCGTCGAACAGATATCGCAGGATACCTTCCGGGAAGAGGTGAACCTTCAGGTATACCACCGGGTAGAGCATCAGCGTCAGCATCACGATGTAGACATACGCGGTGCAGCTCGTCAGGTGAAAGAACGCCTCGACCTTGATGCGCAGCGGCAGGTTCGACCGCAGGATCATCGGCAGCAGCTTCTTGCAGGTCTGCGCCCCGCCCTTGGCCCAACGGAACTGCTGCTGCTTGAAGGCGTCCATGTCGGGGGGCAGCTCGGCCGGGCTCGC
>JADZEF010000113.1 GCA_020850695.1 Planctomycetaceae bacterium
GATCGTAGGTCTGCCGATAGTTGACGTTGATGGAGTATCGCCGGGCGAAATCGGGAGATGACTCCGGAACCATGACGAGCAGTTCCGGGTCTTCCCCTTCGAGGGGAGTCAGGTCCGGGGTCCGCCGAGGGTTCTGCAGGATATTGATGGCGGCCGACTGAAATCCCGAAGTCAACTGGGGGACCATCGTCTCCAGCTGGAAATTATAAAGATACGGGATTCGACGATCGGTGTTGGAGGAAATCTGCTGCGTGTGGTACTGCCAGAGCGTGCCGTCCAGCACGACCGTCTCGCGAGTGAAATCGAACTGCCGCGGAGGCATGTTGCCGAGAATCGGGAAATTGCGGCGGACGCGGGTGTGCCCCTGCCGGAAGCCAAGCGTCATGTCGAAGAGTTGCGTGTTGACGGGGATCGCTTGTCCCGCGTTGCCGCCGTTGTTCGCGGCCGATGTCAGCTGCGGTCCGCGGATCACTGCGAACTCGGCGAACGGATCTGACTGCAGAAACTGCCGGTTCGGATCGGTGTACGACATCTCTGTCGTCTGGGGCAATCCCTGCGGGAGCCCGCTCGCGTTGCCGGTGCGCGGCTCAAGCGAGCGAAACGCCGCCTGCCGCGAGTTGATCTGCGTTCGCAGCTTCCACCCGCCCGCCATCCCGATCAGCAGCATCAGGCCCATCACGAAAAGCAGGATGGGGAGGCTGAGGACCATCTCCAGCGGAGCCAGACCGGCGCGCGGCGTGCGACGACGGGCCGCGGGTGCGGTCGGGCGTCGAACGTTCGCGGACACGATTCGCATGGTTCCTCGCCCATCGATCAGGAATGCACTTCGCAAGTGGTGAGCACCACTCGGCGCAGCATACCGCATCGAACGATGCTGCCGACAGCCCTTTAACCGGAAACGCCGGTCGCTTCACCACACCGTGTCGTTGTCGCAGGCGTGGTAACCCCGGGCCTGCGAAGGCGGCGCGCATCTCCGCAGTAAATCTGTCCAAAGCAAGAAACGCGGCGGCAATCACCGATTCAATCGGCGGGAAGGACAAATCGCGTAGATTTGGCGAATCGATAGGCCAATGCGATTTCGCAACGGAGTGGCATACGTTGAAGACCAGCGCGGCAGCCCGCTCTCGGGTGATGTGAGACGGGTTATCACATCAGCTTCCGTCGTTCGCACCGCGCTTCCGACGTTTCAGTGCAACCTTTCGACGCTCGAACAGGGCAGCTTGTGCTGCCTTCGCGTCTGCGATGCGTCCAGCCCATGCGTCGAGTCGAATCCCTAGCACAGTTACCTCGCTGTCGCTGTCCGGAACGCTTCTCCACTGCTGCTGCGGATCGCGATTGATCAGTGACTCCACAATTATCCAGCGATCGTTGGCAAACTCGAACCGCACCCGATAGACAGCGACTCCGCTCCAACTTCGGTGCAGATACAGCCACGGCTCCTCGAAGACGGCAAACCAGTGGTCCTCCATCCCCGTCGGGATGTGACCCTCGCGAAGCCGCGCAAACTCCTCACCCGTGTATTCGCGGACGAGTGGAATGGGCTCCTGACTCTCCGGAAACGGGTGCGACTTCCACGAGTCTCTCGTCGCAGCCAACCCTGAGCCTCCCATTTACACCAAATTCGTGCGGGGCTTCCTCGTTGGGCTGTTGGGCTTCTGTTCACAATCAGTGGACGAGCACGAACTCGTTCGAGTTCAGAAAGGCCCAGAAAACGTCCTGAAAGCCCTCCGCCATCAGGACATCCCGATTCTGCGAGCGGGGCGCTTTCGTGACCCGCTCGTGCAGGGTCTTCCGCAACGCCGCCAATTCCTTCGGCGTCGGGTACCGCGAAAGGGCAGCAAGTGAGAGCCGACGGATCTTGTCGTTCTCCGATCCCCGGTCCTTGACCACATCGTGCAGCAACGTTCCCGGCGCACTGCTGATGGCGGCCGAGACCAGCTCACCGTTCATCACCAGCAGGGCTTGCGGGA
The DNA here is from genome assembly GCA_020850695.1 of Planctomycetaceae bacterium. Classification (GTDB taxonomy): domain Bacteria; phylum Planctomycetota; class Planctomycetia; order Planctomycetales; family Planctomycetaceae; genus JADZEF01. Next base: position 1,971 of record JADZEF010000113.1, read on the forward strand.
TCGTTCCATCGAACGTCGACGCTTCGTCGTTCTCCTCGGTGGCATAATCGAGGATGAACTGCTGGATCCACTCGTCCCGCTGGCGATCCAGATCATGGGAAAGGGCGCGCGGCGCCTCGTCCGCCTTCGTGGCGACGATCAGCGAATCGTACAACTGCTCGGCCGTCATCGACTTCACGTAGACGCGGCTGAACAGCGGCGTGTTTCCAACGGCCGGATCGTCGATGGAATTGGCGTCCGAGAAACGGCTTGAGAGCCGGTACGCATCCGACTGGCAGATCCAGCGGATGAGTTGTTTCACATCATAGCCGCTTTGTACGAATTCACTCGTCAGCCGATCGAGAAGAGCCGGATGCGACGGCGGATTGTGCGGTCCCATGTCGTCGACCGGACGCGTGAACGCCGCACCAAAGAAGTGCTCCCAGGTCCGATTCACGAATGACCGGGCGAGCTGCTGGCCATCGTCTTCGACCATCAGCCGTGCCAATTCACGCCGACGATTCACCTGCGGGGACGGATCGACCTGTTCCCCGTCGAACTTGGGGAACGCCGCCCGCATGAGTCCCTGGCGGGTTTCGTAGAAATTCGGTCCACCCACCTCGCGATTGACGAGGGCCGCCCGCCGAACCACCTTGCCGGAGACCGTATCCTTCACCTCTTTCTCGACGAGGGCCGTCTGCTGGAAGAAGCTGTTGAACTCCCAGAACTCGTTCTGCCGGGCATCGTTGGCGGGATGATTGTGGCACTGGGTGCATTGCACCTGAGTGCCGAGAAAGACGCGTGCGGTGATGGCCGTCGCCGGGACGGCTTCATTGTTGAGGTGAGCAAGCAGGAATCCCGCGGCGCCGTTCTCTTCCGGTGTTCCCTCGGCAGAGACAAGGTCGAAGACCATGTCCTTCCAGGCGCGATTATGAGCGAAGCCCTCCCGCAGAAACTTCTGAAGGCCGGTTCGCTGCACGTCGTTTGAAGTGGACCGGCCAATCAGCAGGTTGGTCCAGACCGTGGTCCAGTGCCGCACATATTGCGGCTCATCCAACAGCGAGTCGATCATCCGCGCATGTTTGCCAGGCTGGTTGTCTTTCAGGAAGCGTTCGACGACGCCCGGTGCGGGAATGCGGCCAATGATGTCCAGATGAGCCCGTCGCAGCCATTCCGAATCCTCGGCTCGCGGCGACGGCTTGACCTGCTCGACGTCCCAGGCGGTGCGCAGCTCCTCATTGACGAACGCAACGATATCCCCGAGGAGACGATTCTGGTCTGAGGTCTTGCCCGTCGACGAGCCTTTTCCCGCTCCACTGGAGGCGACACCCGCCGATGGGGGATCGGAGGTCTTCAGGCCCGTCGCCGCCGGTGGCGGGGTCTGCGGATGCGTCGCACTGCCCTCGGCCATCACCGGCCGAGGGAGATCGGCATCGGAAATCCTCTTCCCGTCCCGTGCCGCGACGCCCGCGAGCGTACCGCTCACCGTACTGGTCTTCCGCTCGTCCGAATGAGGGTTGACGCGGTTGCTGTCGTTCGAAATTCCATCGCCGGCCGGAATCGCGTGTTCCTCGACGGATCGGCCGCCGTTGTGAGTCACGGCCGGCAGTCCATCGCGATCACCCGTGAGACGCCACGCCGCGACGCCCGTGGTGATCAGCAGCGCGGCGGCAGTGACCGCAATGATTCCCGTTCGATGCGGGACGCGCCGGGAGGCACGCGATGGTTCAACCGCGTGTCGACCATTGAGCGCATGCGAAACGCGATGAGGTGCGGAACCCGCGCTCTTGGCCGTGTCCCAGATCAACGTGCCATGCAGATGCATGTACTCGACGTAATAGCGGGCGGCCGCCGGGTCGGCAAGCACGATCTGTTCGAGGCGCATGAGCTGGTCAGGGCTGAGCCGCTCTTCGCACAGCCCCTCCATCAATTCGCTCAATTCCTGGAACCGCACCGCACTCACCTTGACGTCCTTTGGCTGTTCACTTCGATCAGGTGGATCCCTCGGCGGCCAGACGCCGCGTGATGCACTCCAGCAAGGCCCTTCGGATGCGACCCAGTGATTGGTAAACCGAATTCGCCGGCCGCCCCTTCTTACGCGCCACGCTTAACCCGTTCTCGCCCGTCGAGTATCGCTCCTCAATCAGCTCCCGGTCCGCGGGACGCAATTTTTCAATGCAGGCCAACATCGCCAGGCGTCGTGCTTCCAACTGATCCGAGACCCCCTCCACCTCGTCGGCGACCCGCTCAATGAATTCTTCAGAAAACCGAAGACGGTCGCGATGACGGCGCTCTCGGAACTTGAGGACTTCCAAGCCGGCGATCTGATAGGCCCACGCAAGGAAATTGGTCCCGAGCTGAAAGCGATCGACCTTTCTCCAGATGACCAGATTCGTCTCCTGGAGGATCTCGTCGGCATCCACAGGACTGGGAACCTGACTCAAAATATACAGATAGATCTGACGCTGCGACCGAGTGAATTCCTGGACGAATTGCGGATCGGGAACGATCGCCCGGGTCGGCGTCTCCCCGGACTCTGGAATGCTCTCGGACGAATCCGTCACAAGATCGCTTTCGACTGGCATGGAGCCTTCACTTCAGCCCGCAGAGACGTCTCATTCGTATCTGACAAAAAACGGGGAGCCGTTGCCGGCTCCCCGTCCCTGGTCTTGCCGTTGAACTGTTCCGGTGGACAACCGGATTCGCGTGTGACCTGGCCGTCGCTCAGGCGATGAGGTCCTGGATCGGGGTGCCGCCGTTGGCGATCTTCATCGGACGGCCGCGGCCCGAGGTGTGGACCGTGTCGAGCGGGATGCCCATGGCGTGCGCCACCGTCGCCCAGATGTCCCCCGGCAGGTAGCTCTTGCCTTCGATCCCCGTCCCGTCCGCGTCGGTCGCTCCCA
>JADZEF010000114.1 GCA_020850695.1 Planctomycetaceae bacterium
AAGAGCGAGCGGAACGGTTCTCCCATCTCGCATCTTTCGGAGCGCGAGCTTGAGATCTTCGAATGGCTCGGACGCGGGATGACCGTCAAGGAAATCGGCCGGCAGCTTCATCTCAGTCCGAAGACGGTCGAGTATCACCGCGAGCACATCAAGCAGAAGCTGAATCTCTCGTCGAGCGCCGCCGTCGTTCGAGAGGCCACGGTCTGGTCGATCAATCAATGAAGACCACACGACGTGGGCGACTTCGCCTTTTTTCCGGCTGGAACGGAGGTTGCACGAACGGCCTGTTGCGTCTGACTTTCACGCCGGGAGCAAAGAGACATGAACGAAGGGCAGCGTCAGGTCGTAGTGATCACCGGCGCGTCAGCCGGAGTCGGGCGAGCGACCGCTCGCGAGTTTGCCCGGGGCGGTGCCAGAATCGCCCTACTGGCCCGCGGCGTCGAGCGGCTGGATGCAGCGCGGAGCGAAGTGGAAGCGCTGGGCGGCAAAGCCATCGCGGTCCCCACCGATGTTGCCGATGCCGAACAGGTCGAAGCCGCCGCCGACCGGACGGAACGCGAACTGGGGCCGATTGACGTTTGGGTCAATAACGCGATGACGACGGTGTTCTCACCTGTGGTCGACGTAAAAGCGGCGGAGTTCAAGAGGGCGACCGAAGTCACCTACCTGGGCGGCGTCCATGGAACGCTCGCGGCGCTGGGGCGAATGCGGCCGCGAAACCGAGGAGCCATCGTCCAGGTGGGGTCGGCTTTGTCCTATCGGGCCATCCCGCTCCAGGCCGCCTATTCCGCATCGAAGCACGCTCTACGCGGATTCACCGATTCGCTGCGGTGCGAACTCCTGCACGAGAAGAGCGGGATTCATGTCACGATGGTGCATCTGCCGGCCATGAATACCCCGCAATTCGAGTGGTGCCGAAGCCGACTCCCGGGACATCCGCAGCCGGTTCCACCCATCTATCAGCCGGAGGTGGCCGCCAGGGCCATCGTCTGGGCCAGCATGCATCGCCGCCGCGAGGTTAATGTCGGATGGCCCACGGTCGTTGCCATCTGGGGGAACAAGCTGCTTCCCTGGCTCGGCGACCGCTATCTCGCTCACACCGGCTTCGCGAGCCAGCAGACGGACGAAGACGTTCGGGCGGATCGTCCCGACAACCTCTTTGAACCGGTCGCAGGGAACTTCGCCGCCCGAGGGACATTCAGTGAGCGATCGGCCGATCAAAGCTGGCAATTCTGGGCGACGTCGCATCGCCCATGGCTCCTCGCCGCCGGCGCGATGATCGCCTTTGGTGCGACCGCCCTTCTGCGGCGGACCAGATGACGCGGCGGTGATTCCTGGAACGGCAAGTTCCGTGCGTTCGTGCCGGCCACGGGGTAATCAGACGAGGTGGCGATGCACACAATCGAATTCAGCGACGTCGTTCACGTCGGGAGTCAACCGACTTTTGACGACATCGAGCAACTCATCGCGCACGGATTCAAGGGGATGATCAATCTCCGATCCTCTGACGAGCCGAGCTCCATTTCGTCCCGCGACGAAGGAGTCTTTGCCCGAGAGCGCGGGCTTTTCTACTTGAGTTTCCCGGTGGCGGTCGAAGAAATCACTCCGGCGATCCTGGAGGATTTCCGCACGAAACTGGGCCTCATGCCTCACCCCGTCTTCGTTCATTCGGCGGCTTGGGAGGGGGCGGCTGTTCTGGTCTTGATTGATCGCGCGCTGCAGTCGGGGTGGAACGGCATCCAGACCCTCAAACATGCCGAGTCCATCGGGCTCCGTCCGGACGAGACGGGACTTCGAGAGTTGGTCGGGAGGTTCGTGCCCGGCGTTGACAAGGAGTGAGGTGTTGTGGCGCACTCTCAATCGAAGCTCGCGGTCTGGGCCCGACGAAGCGCACCCCTTCGGCGATGGGCGCGAGCTCTACTTTTGGGTCCTTATTGTCGCGTGTTGATCTTGGGGGGCCGGGAAGGAGTTTCGTTCTACGAGGGGATTCTGCACGTTCAGAATCACTTCTGCGACGAGATAGGCGCTCGAGCCAATCAACGTCCACGCAAGCCGTATTCGAGGGCCAGAGCGTGGGCTTTGATGATCGTGTTGGTGGGACATCCGCCCGTTCGCGAATCAGATGTTTTCTGGTGCCCGCGGGGTCAAAAAACTCAGCCGAGGCCAAGATTCCCGAGAAATCAAGGGTTGCGGCACGCAACGAAACGAGATCTCGGTCGAACGACTTTCTGGCCCCTTCGGGGTCTGTCGGCGCTCGGCGCCGACGAGATTTCGGCGCTGAGAATCCCGTTGACGAGGGGAGATCGCCATCGGATGCTGAGATCACCTCTTTGTGATCGCGTCCGGTGAACCATGTTCCTGATCGAGTCCTGGAAGCTGCTGCTGGCCATCTTCGCTGGATGGGTCAACCTGCGGCAGCAACAAGTCATTTCCTACCTTCGGACCGAGAACCAGGTGCTGCGCGAGAAGCTCGGCACCGAGCGCATCCTGTTGAACGACGACCAGCGCCGCCGGCTGGCCGTCCAAGGCCAGGTCCTCGGCCGAAAAGGTCTGGAGGAGTTTGCCACGCTGTTCTCGCCCGACACGATCCTCCGCTGGCATCGCCAGCTCATCGCTCAGAAATGGAACTACCAGGACCGGAAGGAGAAGAGGCCCGGGCGGCCTCCAGTGACGGAGGAAGTCCGGAAGCGTGTGCTCCAGATGGCCCGGGAGAACCCGACCTGGGGATACGACCGCATTCAGGGAGCGCTCGCCAACCTCGGACTCGAGATCTGCGACCAGACTGTGGGCAACATTCTGAAGGACCACGGCATCGAACCCGCTCCGGAACGGAAGCGGCAGCCGTCGGCCAGCACCTGGAAGACGGTCCTCAAGTCCCACTGGGACGCCCTGGGGGCGATCGACTTCACCACGATCGAAGTCTGGACGAAGAGCGGATTGATCACCCACTACGTGCTCTTCGTGATGAAATTGGCCACTCGCAGGGTCCAGTTGGCGGGCTGCACGACGCATCCAAACGAAGCTTGGATGCAGCAGATCGCTCGCAATCTTACCGACT
>JADZEF010000115.1 GCA_020850695.1 Planctomycetaceae bacterium
CTGGCGAAGAGAACGCACTTGCCATCATGCCTCCCTTGTCTTTCAGGGTTCGCCAGACGACCTTTCCGGTCGCTTTCTCCAATTTGCAGACCGATGCTCCCGCCTGGACATAGAGCCAATCGCCGTCGACCAGCGGCGAACTGACGAAGCCGAACGTGGGGAGCGGCGAGTTGAATTCGCTGACGAAATCGACACGCCACTGCTCCTTGCCGGTCCGGGCATCGAGTGCGGCCAGCACATCCCGCATTCCGGCAACGAACAGATTGTCACCATCCAGCGCCGGGGTCGCTCGAATCCAGCTTCCGTTGGAGGCAGCGAAGAACGGGACAGACATCGCTCCTGGCCACTCCGCCCGCCAGAGTTCCTTGCCCGATTTTCGATCGAGGGCCATCACGACTTCGGTCTTTTTGTCGGCGGTTCCCGTGACGAAGACGGCCGTTTCGGAAACGACCGGGCCGGAGTAGCTCGGGGCCAGTTCCACACGCCAGAGGCGGGTCATGACCGCTTCGGAGATCGAATCCGGCCAGGACGATCCAGGAACCCGGCCGTCACGAGCGGGGCCACGCCATTGCGGCCATTTCTGTGACGTTGCGTCTTCGGCTCGCACCAGCAAAGGAGCAGCGAACACAATCAATCCGAGGATAACGCAGCCGAGTCGACTGACTCGGGTCCAACCGTGAAATGTCAGTTCGGGGTTCATGCTCTGAATTTACAATACGTCTGGGATTCGAGCCACTACCTTAGGGATGCGAAGTAACACATCCACAGCCCCTCGATGCTCATTGACATCTGGGGCGTCCAGTGGCCGAGGTGACATGCGGTGAGAACGCGGGTGTCTCACATGGACGGCACCGACCCTCATATCGACCCGCACACCGTCGACGCCCTCGAGTTCGAGGCGTTCGTCCTCGACGTCGTCCCGCTGACGGACCGGTGGTTGCTGGTCGAGACGTCGCGGTGGGAGGAGTTCGCGCCGCCTACGAACGGTGAGGGCGCCGATTTCGGCTAAACTCCGGAAACACGACGCCGTGATCACAACTTGATTTGACTCCGGGCCGGACCTCGTCGATTTTCTCGAATCTCTGATGGGCGAGGAGCCAGACGTCTTCCCACCCACGCTGCCCTGATCGTGTGCGGAGTAGCAGTACGGTCTCATATCCTCGCTCGCGATGAAACGATCATGTCTTCTGCCGACTCGACTCCCGGTTCCGGTGCCGCACTCAAGCGCGAAGTGGGCGTCTTCGGCGCGGTGATGATGGGGCTCGGCTCGATCATTGGGACGGGAGTGTTCGTCAGCATCGGTGTCGCGACCGGAGCGGCTGGTCCAAGCGTGATTCTCGCTCTCGTCGTCGCCGCGTTCGTCGCGCTCTGCAACGGGCTCAGCACGGCCCAGCTTGCGGCCAGTCACCCTGTCAGCGGCGGTGCGTATGAATACGGCTACCGTTGGCTGAATCCCTCGCTCGGATTCACCGCCGGCTGGATGTTCCTGTGCGCGAAGAGCGCCTCGGCCGCGACCGCCGCCCTCGGATTTGCAGGCTATCTGCGGAATGCGCTTGTACGCGGTGAGAACTGGAACCCAACCCTGCTCGCTGTCGGGGCGATCTTCCTTCTGACGGTCTTGTCGGCAGGCGGCATCAAACGGGCGGGGTGGACGAATGCCGTCATCGTTTCGGTGACGCTCGTCGCACTCGCAACGTTCGTCCTGGCAGGACTTCCTCTCGCGCTCCAGGGCGACGGAGCGAACCTCAGCCCGTTTTTTGCGCCGATTGCGAAGGAGAGAAGTCCGTTGGCCGGGTTCCTCGAAGCGTGCGCCCTGCTGTTCGTGGCCTACACGGGCTACGGTCGGATTGCCACGCTGGGCGAGGAAATCCGTGAGCCGCGCCGCAGCATTCCGCTTGCTATCTCCGTCACGCTCTTTCTGTCGATGACTTTGTATGTTGCCGTCGGTTTCATCGGCGTCGCTGCCGTCGGCCCGGCAGAATTCGCAGTGGCAGGAGTGGAGCATGCCGCGCCGCTGGAGGTGGTCGCACAGCGATTTCCCTGGGCTGCGGCGGCCCCGATCGTCGGGATCGGTGCGGTGACGGCCATGCTGGGCGTGCTCCTCAACCTCATCCTGGGGTTGTCACGCGTGGTCCTTGCCATGGGCCGGCGCGGCGATCTTCCCACGCGACTGGGACAACTCGACGCCTCGGCCACGCCGCGGTTGGCCATCTTCGTCGTCGGTGCGGGAATCGCAGCACTGGCGAGCCTGGGGAGCGTGAAGACCACATGGTCTTTCAGCGCATTCACGGTCCTCGTTTATTACGCGATCACAAATCTGGCGGCGCTGCGATTGCCGGTCGAACAAAGGCGCTATCCGCGCCCCGTCGCCTGGATCGGGCTCGCAGCATGTCTGTTTCTCGCGTTCTGGGTCGAGACGGGTGTCTGGCTCTTCGGCCTTGGCCTGATCGTCGTGGGCCTCATCTGGCACCGGATCAGGAAACCGGATCGATTGACCGAGAGGTCCTCCCCGTCCGCCCGCCCGCATCACCCGTCCTGAGACCCGCGATGGATCGCCTCCTTTCGACGGAAGCCCCTGCGTTTCTCCTCATCCGACTGATGGCGGGATCCTCGAAGTGCCAGTAATACCGCTGTGGATGACTGCCCCTGGCGCGGGCCGTGTCGGAGCCTATTGATTCCGACGCAAGGTCACCCGGGCGAATGCAACGGAGACTTCAAGTCCGACGACGTCAGCGGAGGCCGAAGATCTCTCCGTCCGGACCGAGATCAATGTGCCGGGCGGCGGGATCCGATGACAGCCCGGGCATGGTTTTGATCTCACCCGCGAGGGCGTACAGAAACCCCGCGCCGGCGGAAAGGCGGACATCGTGGATAGGTAGCCGGAATCCGCGCGGACGTCCCGAAAGACGGGGATCATGCGAAAGGGAGTATTGCGTTTTCGCAATGCAGACCGGCAGCGATCCATATCCCTGCAGGACGAACGTCTCGAGCCGCTTCCGCGCCGCTGGTTCGAAGTCGACTCCATCGGCCCCGTAAACGTCCCTCGCCACCGTCACGATCTTCTCCTCAGGAGCCATCTCCAGCGGATAGAGAAACCGGAACTGATTCGGCTGGCGGCACGCCTCCTGAACGGCTTTCGCCAGTTCGATCGTTCCTTCGCCGCCCCGCGCAAATGCGTCGGAAACCGCCGCCGTCGCGCCGGCACTCCAGGCGATTTCACGCAGGGCGTCAATCTCCCGCGGCGAGTCGTCGGGGAAGCGATTGACGGCCACCACCACGGGCAATCCGAAGCGGCGAAGGATCTCGATATGCGCCCGCAGGTTGTCCGCCCCGGCCCGCAGCGCGTCGAGATCTTCCAGAAGCAATGATTCGGGGAGTGGCCGGCCGGGCCGCACCGCAAAGCGTCCACTCTGATACTTCATGGCCCGCACCGTACAGACCAGAACCTCGCAATCGGGGCGCAGGCCGCTCACGCGGCACTTGATGTCGATGAACTTCTCGGCCCCGCAATCCGATCCGAATCCGCTCTCGGTGACGACGTAGTCCGCCAGCCGCATTGCGGCGAGATCGGCGATGACCGAGCTATTGCCATGGGCAATGTTGCCAAAGGGTCCGGTATGCACGAGGGCCGGCGTGTGCTCGGACGTCTGCACCAGGTTCGGCCGAAAGGCCTCGCGGAGCAGCGCCGCCATCGCGCCGGCGGCGCCGATTTCTTCCGCCGTGACAACCCGCCCCTCGGTCGTCTCCCCGACGACAATCCGCCCGACGCGCCGCCGCAGATCGCCAAGGCTGGTCGCTAGAGACAGGATGGCCATGACCTCCGAAGCCGCGGTGAGATCAAAACCGGTCTCTCGGAGCGGGGCCTGCGGGACGTTGCCGAGCCCAGTCACGATATGGGCGAGCCCGGCATCGCAAATGTCGACGACGCGCCGCCAAGTCATCGACGATGGAACGAGGGCCGGCGCGAGTCCGCGCCGCGCATGATTGTCGAGCAGGGCCGCAAGAAGATTATGCGCCGCCGAAACGGCATGCAGATCCCCCGTGAAATGGAGGTTGATGTCGTCGGACGGCAGGAGGGTCGACCGCCCACCTCCGGCACCGCCCCCTTTGACGCCGAAGACCGGCGCCAGCGACGGTTGCCGCAATGTGACAATCGCCTTCGGCCCGAGCCGGCAAAGCCCCATCGCCAGACCGATGGCCGTGACGGTCTTCCCTTCTCCCAACGGGGTGGGATTGACGGCGGTGACGTCGACGTAACGGGCACGCGGCGCCGGGAGCCTGCCGACCAGGCCATGCGCCAGCTTTCCCTTGAACCACCCGCAGGGTTCGACGTCTTCGGCGCCAAGGCCGAGCGCGTCGCGAATCTCGAAGATCGGACGAGGCGACGGGGAACCGGACGGAACATTCATGCGAGCGATTCCGGCTTGAAGAGAATGACGAGGCCGCTGAGCGGGTTCAGCCAGCGGCCCTCTTTCTCCTGAAGGCGGCGAAGGCTTAGCATGATCACGGCGGGACGCCGAGCATCAGCGCGTCGTCCGGCATTGAGGCGGTCCGCTACAGGCCCAGACAAAGATAGCATTTCCAGCGGGGAAGTCCCGGCTCTGGGTGCGCGGTGGTTTTGAGATCGGAACTTTTCGCGCCTTCGTCCACGGGGCGTAGCGATTCAGATCCCAGGACAGGAGCTCCACGCGGTTGCGGCGGCGGTTGAAGAACACGAACAGTCCGCCGTCGAGCTTGATCTTCTTCAGATGCTCCTGCGCCAGGCCGGCCAGCCGGTCGTCGCCCTTGCGCAGAGGGATGTGGTCAGTTGGGAGTGAGAGCCAACGAACCTCTCGGCATCCCGTCAGATGAACATCTCGCGGATCGGCTCACCATCTGGCAGCAGAGGGATGGGGCGGCCGGAGAAGTCGAGTGGCGACACGTCGCTGGAGAGGCCCAGAAAGCGGTACATTGACGCAAGCAGGTCGGTCGGGCCGAGCGGGCGGTCGAGCGGGACGGCGCCTCTGGCATCGCTGGATCCGATCACCTGGCCGTGCCGAAGTCCGCCCCCGGCGAAGAGCGCCGTGAAGACGTTGCCCCAGTGATCGCGTCCGGCGGTCGTGTTGATGTTGGACGTGCGGCCGAATTCGCCAAAGACCTGCACCAGGACACGATCGCTCAGCCCGCGCTCTTCCAGGTCGAGGATCAGACTGGACAACGCCATGTCGAGGTGAGGGCCTTTCGTTTTTGTCCCTTCGATTCCCGGGCCGCCGACTGTTCCATGCATGGCCCATTCGAAGAACTCGTAGTCCTTCACATTGACGAAGGTAACGCCGGCTTCCACCAGCCGCCGGGCCAGCAGGCATCCCTGGCCGAGTCGCGTTCGCCCATACCGATCGCGCAGCCGGGGGTCCTCGGAAGAAATGTCGAACGCACGGTGCACGGCCGGCCCGGCAATCAGATCGTGGGCAGCAGTCTGGAAGGAGTCCATTGCCGTCATCTGCCCCTGTGACTCAAGATCGCGGCGGTAGCGATCGAGACCCCGCAGGATCTGCATTCGATCTTCGAGGCGGTTGACCGTGTTCCCCTGGGTCAACTTCAGGTTCGGCAGCTGGAAGTCGGGCTTGTTGGGGTCGGGAACTTCCAGCGGGTTATAGCGCGCCCCGAGATAAGAGGCCGTGCTGTAGTAGAAGCCGTCGGGTATGGCCACGCTCGGCATCAGGCCGGCGACATTCGCCCCGCGATACTTCGAGATGATCGCTCCGGTGGCGGGAAACTGATTCTGGCCGAAGACCAGCTTGTCGGGATAACGCCCCGTCTGCATCCAATGGACGCTGTGGTTATGGCTGCCGTCTCCATGATGCACGGACCGGATGACGGAGAACCGATCGAAGATGGCAGCCAGCCGCGGGAAGAACTCGGTGACGCGGACGCCCGGCATCGCCGTTTCGATGGAATCGAAGGGACGGCATTCCGCCGGCGCCAGGGGCTTGGGATCGAAGGTGTCGTGCTGGCTCGGACCGCCGCACAGGAAGACCTGGATGACGGCCGTGTCGCGGCGAACGTCCTTCGCTGCGGCCCGTTGTCTCAGCACGTCGGACAGGGCCACACCGCCGGCCGACAGAGAACCGAGTCGCAGAAAGTCTCGACGGCCCAATCCGCGGCCGTCCGTGGAGAGTAGACTCAGCATGGCATGCCCCGCTTATGGGATCGACGAGCGTCGATTCTCCGCTTCCTGCGTGATCCTCCGTGGCAGGATCGCGACGGTCTGAGCTTACTTCGCTGGACGAGCGACGGCAACGAGGGAAAAAGGGGGACACAAGAGAAATACTGATCACCCTGCGGCCCATCGTGAACGGCACTCCGCGTCTATCGCTGACCGGGCACAGCCGGACCAGCACCGCGAGAAGGATGCCAAATGCCGGACGCCGCAAACGATCGCATCGGCTCTTCCGGGGGAATGGTCAGGGCCTGCTGAGCGGGAAGTCGCGGATGCTGGTCGGCTTGCCGGTCACCGGGTTCTGCCGCCCCTTGCTCAACTGCTTCACGCGCTTCGCCACGTACGAGTCGAGGGCCGAAAGATAGACTGCGCCGTCGGTCTTGTCAGCCTTCCCTTCGCGCAACGCCTCGAGCACGGCCCATGTGAACAGCCCGTGCCGGAACTGGTTGCTTTCCTGCGACTGCTCGTGCCCCAGCGCCGAGCACATCACCACCAGCCCGTTTTCCTCGGCCGTCAGATCGCGCACCAGAAGGTCCGTCAGCCGGCCCGCCCCGCGCGTCCGCCCGTCGCCGCCGATCGCTCCCGCATGGCAGGCGTCGAGCATCAGCACCAGCCGGCCCGGAATCGCCATCAATTGCTTCCGGAACCGCTCCGCGTCGATCGCCGTCCCCGCCAGGTTCCTCTCCTGGAAGTTCACCGGCAGCAGGTACAGCGAGTTGTCGACCTTGTCGACCTCCGCATGGCCGCCGAAGTAGACGATGCCCGTCGCACTGCCCGACATCTTTTCGCGCAGCCAGAGCAGGCCGGCGAAGATCTCGTCCTGGGTCGCCTTCTCGTCGAGCACCAGCTTCGTCTCGACGTCCTCGTACAGGCCGCGGCTCTTCGACGCGAACGCGTCGGCCAGCTCCTGGGCGTCCTTCGCCGCGTAGTCGAGCCGCCGCGTTCCGGCGTAGTTCGAGACTCCGATTGCCAGCACGTACAGCTTCGGCCGGGCGACGTTCTTCAGGTCAATGCCGCTGCCCGTGTATTTCACTTCGATCTCGTCCGATGCCCCCTGGACGAACTCGGTGTCGGCCAGCACCTTCAATGTGTGGCGCCCCGGATCGAGTTCGACCTCCCACGCGGCCGAGACGGACATCGCCTGCGGCTGCTCCACCTTGTGGACGCCGTACTGCCCCTTGTACGGGCGGCCGTCGACCAGCAGCCGCAGCGTTCGGATCGGCGATCCGCCCCGCGCCTCGGCCGTGACCTTGACCTCGACCGTGCCCGACGCGATGTCGACGCCCGACTGCGCCGGCGACGTGAACCGCACCACCGGCGGCAGGCTGCGGGCGATGTTCTGCTTCGGCTGCGGGTTCTCGCCTCGCAAAATCGAAGCGAGCAACCCGGGCTGGTAGTACTTCTGCTGGAATCGCTCGAGCGGGACGAAGTCGATCGTGCCGGCCACGCGGTAGGCGACGAACGACCGCGCATTGATCGAGCCGTCGAACAGCCCCTCAGGCGTGACGACCAGCCAGTCCTTTCCGGCGTCGATGGAGATCAATCGGCAAAGTTCCCTTGTGGCGACGGTGTCCCACAGCCGCGTCGTGCCGTCGCCGCCGCCGGTGATCATCCGCGTGGCGTCTGCCGAAAGGGCGACGCACCAGATCGGACCGGTATGACCTTCGTACGTGCGGAATCGGGCGCCGGTGGTCGTGTCCCAGAGGATCGCCTTCCGGTCGTCGGACACCGTCGCCAGCCAGCGACCGTCGGCGCTCAGCGCCAACCCCCGGATTGGCCCCTCATGTCCGGGAAACGCGCGGATCTTCGCGCCGGTGTCCGCGTCCCACAGGATGACGGCCTTGTCGAATCCACCCGTCGCGACCCGCTTCCCGTTCGGACTCAGGAGGGTGGCCGTGAGGATGTCGTTGTGTCCATGGAAGGTGCGAAGCTGAGTTCCAGCCGCGGCGTCCCACAGGATGGCGCCGCCGTGGGTCTTCGAGAGCACGCGTCGGCCGTCGTCGCTCAACGCGATCCCGCCGACCGCGTCCTGATGTCCTTTCAACACCTTCTTCACATTGGTGCGGAGATCCCACAGGGTCACGCCGTAATCCCAACTGAGGAACCCGGTGGCGGCATGCGTGGCCGATCCGTTCAGTCCCGCGCTGTAGACGGCATCGCGGCCGATTTCGCCCGTCGAAATCAACGTACCCGTCGCCGCGTCGATCAGCTTCGCCTTGCCGTCGTAGTCCCCCAGCAGCAACCGTTTCCCGTCACGGCTCAGGCTGGCGGCACCGATCCTGTCGGAGACGATGGGGCGGCCATTCGACAGACCGTTTTCGACGACCCGGGTTCCCTGGAAGACTCTCGGCGGGTCGCTCGTCGTCGCATTCCAGAGAATCGCGGCCGCATTCTCATCGCCTGTGACGGTGACGATGCGACGCGCGTCGAAGCTCGCGCTCACCTGCTTCACCTCATGGACGCGGTCGCGGAACACGCGGACCTTTTCGCGCGTCGTCGTGTTCCAGACGATCGCCTCGCCGTTGTGCGTCCCGGTGGCCAGCAGGCCGCCGTCGCCGCTCAGGGCGGCGCAGTAGACCGCGCACTCGTGCGAAAAACTCGTCACCTCGGCCTGTCCCTCCGCGCGGGTCCACATCACGGACTGGTTCTGCATCTCCTTCGCGAGCCACTCCCCGTCATCGCTGAAATGCGCGTTCGTGACGTCCTGCGGCATCCGTCCGAACGTCCGGACGCGGGCGCCGGTCTCGGCGTTCCAGACGACGGCCTGCCCGAAGCCAGTCGCCGTGAAGACAAGCCGGCCGTCGCCCGTCAGCACGACGGCCTTGATCTCGCCCGCTTCGATCGCGCGGAGACGCTCTCCGAACGATGTGTCCCACAGCACGGCGGAATTCTTCTCGACGGTGAGGAGTCGCCGTCCGTCGCTGCTGAGGCCGCCGAAATGCCCGCTGTCGGCCGTGCCTTCGATCGTCCTCAGCCGAGCGCCCGTCCGCGCGTTCCACAGCGTGATCGACGTCTTGTTGGAAAGCGTCGCGAGGACGTCTCCGTTGCGGCTGAGCAGCGCGCCCGAGAGCTTCTGCTGCGGTCCGTCGAATGTCAGGATCCGTCGGCCCGTCACCGCGTCCCAGAGGATCAGCGACAAATCCAGATTCATCGTCAGCAGACGCGTCGCGTCGTTGCTCAGGGTGACGTCGGAGACGTCGTTCGCCAGGACTCGGTTCGACGTGGAGAATTGCCCCTCGAAGGTCCTTAGCTTTGCTCCCGTGGACACGTTCCACAGAATGGCCGTGCCGTCCCTTGAACCGGTGGCGAGCCACTTTCCATCGGCCGACAGGCTGACGCTCGTGACCGAACGGGAATGACCGGTCTGAAGCACCAGCTCCAGCGCCGGTCCCTGGGCGAATGCCGACGCGGCGACGAGGCCGAGCCAGCAGTAGAAGACCACTCCGCGCAGCAGGACGCCCATGGAATGCTCCCGTTCAAGAATGTCGAGTCTCTCGGAGACGATGCGCTCGGATGACCGATCGTCGCGTCACTTCGCATACCGCACGCTGACCGTGTCCCGGATCACGCCAAGGTTCCGCTTCACTTCCTGAAACTTGACATCGATGCGGGGACCGAAGCCGGTGGCGTCCCCCGCGCCCCCGCGGCGCTTGCCCGGCTCGTCGCTCGGCGCGGCTTCGCCCTCCGGCCATGAGACCTGGAACGTGGCCGTGATCGTCCCCACTCCGTTAGTGTGGCTCAGCGTGGCGGCCGCGCTCTTGGCGTACTCGGTCACGAGGAACCGGTCGGTCTTCTCGTTGTTGACGTGCCAGCCGTGGATCACGACGCTCTTGCCGGCCGGGACAATTACAGTGGAGTACCGCGGCTGTCCCTTTGCCGGGCCATCGGTCTGCCGCAACTCGCTGAAGGCGTACATGCTGAGACCGTCGATCGTGAGCTGGACGGCGGCCTCCCGCTTCGAGTCATTGATCAAACGCACTGCGTAGGTCGATCCGCGCTCGATCTTGACGAACGGCAACCCCTCGTTGCTCTCGGCGGCACGGGGCTTGTCGTCTACCAGGACCTCGATGCCGTAAGGACTCGCGGCCTGGGCCCGCAACACGCTCCCCGTGATCGCTGCTTGCGGCTCGGCGACGGCCGACCGCAGCGAGGCGTCGCGCTCCCGTTCGCTCCCCGAGGCCGGGAGCACGGCGGACAGTCCCAGAGCCTTCGAGACGGCCGATTCGTCGCGGATGGTCCGCACGAAGTTCGCATTGACGAGATCGGCCCCGAATTCGTTCTCGACGGCGACCTTCACTCGCAGAGCGAGCACCTTGACGCCGAGCCGCGCGTCGTCCGCATTCTCGGAAGGGACCTCGGCCAATCGGTATTCGCCCTTGACGCCGAGTTTCGCCCGGGCCTTGACCTTGACACCCTTCTTCTGCAGCTCTTCGGCAAGAGTCTGCGCAAACCCGGGTCCTGCCGAGGTGGGACGGTTCGGGGGCCCGCTGAATTGCCCCACGGCGATGGTCGTTTCGCTCTGGTCGTTGAGCAGCCCTTGAAGCTCACCGGCGAGCTCCGCCAGCGCCGTCCGCAGGTCTCCTCTCACCGGATCGCCTGCGGCCTCCGCGGAGCGTGCCGTCGTCAGAGCCACCGCCGTGGCGACCAGCCACAGGAACAGGTACCTTGATAATATTTTTGCCGGCATGTTGAACTCCCGGGAAACAGGGGACGTCGCAGTCGGGCCCAACCTTGCTTATGGCGAATGGGCGGCGAGCAAGTCAGAACACAGCGTCAGGATATGCATTCCAGCCATCGGGAACATCATCCGACAGCCTCAAGGGTTCTGCTTTTTTCCTTCCGTTTCGGCGTCACCACATTAACATTCATCAGCACGGCGACTGGAAGCCGAAGCACGGGGGACCCTGCGGATGAGCTCGCGGCCCGGGACGTCGCGATCGCTGAACCAGGAAAATGGAGAATCCCGCTTGGAACGGCCGCGGCTGGAGGGGGCACCGGTCGAATCCAGGCCGCCGCGAGAGGACAACGCAATGCGCGCTGGAATCTTCCCAGTGTTCTGGCGAATTTGCGTCACATTCGGATGTCTGCTTGTGCCATCAGCGGACACCGCGCTCCGTCACAACGACATTTGATTGCTCCCGGTGGGGGAAGTGATCCACGTGCTCCGGTTGCCTCGCGTCGATTGTGAGTCGACCGCGAGCCTCCATCCGCTCTTCCCGGCAGCTGACCTGTCGGCTTCCCGCACGACTCGAATGGACTCCTTCAATGCCGCTTCCTGCCCATCCGATCTATCCGCCGACGCTGGGCGCGCGGCTCCTCGAAGATGGATCGTGCCAGTTCCGGGTGTGGGCTTCGAAAGCCCGCCGGATCGATCTGCGGCTGATGACGCCGGACGAACGATTGCTGCCGATGACGCCCGCGGAGCCCGGCTACTTCGAGTTGCGGCTTGAAGGCATCGCTCCCGGGACGCAATACCTGTATCGCATCGATGGCGAACATGACCGCCCGGACCCGGCCTCGCGACATCAACCTCACGGCGTCCACCGTCCCTCCGCCGTTGTCAGTCCGGAATTCCCCTGGACCGACCGCCATTGGAGCGGACTTCCGCTGCATCGCTACATCACCTACGAGCTGCATGTCGGCACTTTCACTCCGGAGGGCACCTTTGATGCGGTGGTCTCGCATCTCGACAACCTGAAGGACCTCGGCATCACGGCCATCGAGCTTATGCCGGTGGCGCAGTTCCCGGGGGGCCGCAACTGGGGTTATGACGGCGTCCACCCCTTCGCTCCGCAGAACACCTACGGCGGGCCGGACGGATTGCGGCGGCTGGTCGACGCCTGCCACGCGCGCGAGCTCGCCGTCGTTCTGGACGTCGTCTACAACCACCTTGGCCCGGAAGGCAACTACCTCGGCCAGTTCGCCCACTACTTCACCGGCCGCTACCGCACGCCGTGGGGCGAGGCGATCAACGTCGACGACCGGCACAGCGACGAGGTGCGACGGTTCTTCATCGAGAACGCCCTCGCATGGATCGAGGAGTATCATGTCGATGCATTGCGGCTGGACGCCGTTCACGCCATCTGCGATTTCAGGGCTCGCCCGTTTCTGCAGGAGCTGGCCGAGTCGGTCCGGCTTCAGGGGGAGCGGCTGAACCGCCGCGTCTACACCATCGCGGAAAGCAGTCTGAATGATCCGCGGCTGATTCGCCCGGTCGAGTTGGGCGGGGCCGGGATCGACGGCCAGTGGAACGACGACCTGCACCACGCGCTGCGGACGGCCATCACCGGCGATTGCGGCGGATACTACGCCGACTTCCGCGGAGTCCGCGACCTGTGCAAGTCGTACGAAGACGGGTTCGTGATGGACGGCCAGTCGTCCGCCTATCGCGGCCGGCGTCATGGAAAGTCGGCACGCGACGTTCCGCCCGAGAAGCTGGTGGTGTTTGCCCAGAACCATGACCACATCGGCAATCGCATGCTGGGTGAGCGGCTGGGAATGCTGGTGTCGTTCGAGCAGCTCAAGCTCGCGGCGGCCGCCGTGCTTCTCTCGCCGTATCAGCCGCTCCTGTTCATGGGTGAGGAATATGCCGAAACGGCCCCGTTCCAGTATTTCGTCAGCCACACCGACCCCGGCCTGATCGAAGGAGTGCGGAAGGGCCGGCGCGAGGAATTTGCGCAGTTCGCGTGGGAGGGCGAGCCGCCCGATCCGCAAGCCGAAGAGACCTTCACCCGGTGCCGACTCAACCACCGATTGAAGGACAGCGGATTCCACCAGGTCATGTGGAACTTCTACCGAGAACTGATCTCACTGAGGACCGGAAGCCCGGCGCTGGCGTTCGCCAACCGCGAGCGGATGGATGTGAAGCTCATCCACGACGGCCACGCAGTGCTGATGCTTCGTCGCGCCACCGGGCACGACGTCGCCGTCGTGCTGAATTTCGACGAGAAACATGGACTGCTGACGATTCCGCTCCCTTCCGGCACATGGACGAAGCAGCTTGACTCGGCTGACCCCTATTGGAACGGGCCGGGAAGCCCGGTCCCAGGTCGGATTGAGACGGCGGGGGAAGTGACCATTCCGATGGCGGGATTGAGCGTTCTCGTTCTGTTCCGCGTCACAGGGAAGGAAGCGTGAGTCAGAGACGGAGACGGGTGCGTCCCCCTGATGGTGGCGGTTCGGATGGAGAGGGCGAGGTGCTTCCGCAAGGTATGACACCGGGTGCCGCGACTGTCCCGGCGGCCCTGCCCGGGACTGTCGCAGAGATGTTGCTATAGTCCCGCATGACGATCGACGGCATCCGCCTGAGATCACGGACGATCCGATTTTCTGGACCCGCCTATGCGAACTTTGCTCCTTCTGACCAGCTCCAACATCTTCATGACGCTTGCCTGGTATCTGCATCTCCGGCCCGAGTACCAGAAGTGGCCGATGTGGCAGATCATCGGCTTCAGCTGGGCAATTGCGTTTTTCGAGTACTGTCTTCAGGTTCCTGCGAACCGCATCGGCTACAACGTGGAAGGGTATTCGGCGGCGCAGCTGAAGATCGTTCAGGAAGTGATCACGCTGGTCGTCTTCTGCATCTTCTCGGTGCTGGTTCTGAAGGAACCGCTCAAGTGGCGGTATGTCGCGGCCTTCGCCCTCGTGCTGGGCGCGGTGGCGATCGTCGCCACGGGGAAAGAGCCTCCGAAGCATGCGGCGAAGGATCCGGCTGCTGTTCCCGAGTCGACCGCGGAAACAGAATAGGCGACGTCATCGAGCGAGCGCGACCAGCACGCCGCGGGCGGCTGCCGCGTAGGCGCTGAAGATCGTCGCGAGCACATCGGCCGCCAGCGCGGCGGAAACATCGCTTTCGCGTCCCTGCTCGATGCAGTCGATGAAGTGCGAGAATTCACTCGGCGACACGGCATCAATCGGATGCCACACTGTCTTGGGCCGCACGCCCGATTGCTGGTTGGTGCTGGACCAGAAGCCCATGGGATCTTCGGGATGCGGGACCGCAGGCGGACGCCAGTCGGGAGCGTCGGAGAAGATTTCCACCCGCGGCTCGAAGGCATCGATCGTCTCGATGCCTTCGGTTCCGACGAGATGGACGCGATGAACTCCGTGACTGGGGTGGCTCTTCCAGCCTGTGCGGCCGACGGTGATTGAACCCTGCACGCCGCCAGGATATTCCAGGAGCAGGTTCGCGAAGTCTTCAACGCCGTTTTTCTGATGCTCGTGGAAGAAGTAGTTCGAAGTGGTCGCGCCGACGCGCTCCGGCGGATCGCCGAGAAGCCATTGGAAGAGGACCAGCGGATACCAGCCGACGCACAGCAGTTCCCGCTTGGAGTCGAGGAACGTCAGCCGCGGAACGTCCGCCGATTCCCGCCGTGGAGTTGAGACATCGGCTGTTCCGGACATTCCCTTGGCGAAGAACATCTCGCTGTGGATGGCAACGAGCTTACCGAGGCGTCCCGAGTCGACAATTTGTCGCGCTTTCCGCCCCACGGGCGACCGCACGAGGCTGAACGTCTGGCTGAGAACGCCGGCGTCCTTCACGGCTTTGGCCACTTCTCGCCCCCCGGCGATGGTGGAAGCGGGTTCTTTGTCGAGGTAGACGTGCTTGCCGGCGCGGGCGGCGCGGACGGCCAATGCTCCCCTGCGCTCAGGCTCGGCGCAGATGCAGGCCAGATGAACGTCGCTCCGGGCCAGGGCGGCTTCGAGGTCGGCGAGAAGCGGAATCTGCAACTCGGCAGCCAGCTCGGCGTTGAGCTCCTGCCGACGCAAGGGAATTCCGGTGTCGTCTGCGAGGCCCATGAGCCGGCAGCGCGGGTCGGCGGCGAACCCGCGGGCGTAGTTCTCCTGATGAGTCTGAGCGCCGCCAATCAGAAGCACGCCGTACGTCATGAGCCTCAGGTTCTCGCGATTTCCACGGGAGTCGTGATCGAACGCAAGCCACTCTACAGGATGGCGTGCAGCACTTCTCCCGAGGAGAGTGCCAGCCGGCGGCCATCGGGCGTGTGGATCGGCAGCTCAGGGTCGACGCCGAGCAGATGATAGATGGTCGCGGCGAGGTCCTCGGGCAGGATCGGATTGCGGGCCGGAAACGCAGCGCTGCGGTCGGACGCCCCGTAGACCTGTCCCCCCGGCACGCCCCCCCCGGCCAGCACGACGGTGTTGCACGGCGCCCAGTGGTCGCGACCGGCATTCGCGTTGATCTTCGGCGTGCGGCCGAATTCGCCCAGCACGACGATCAGCGTCTCGTCGAGCAGACGGCGATCAGCCAGGTCATCGAGCAGAGCGGAGAACCCGCGGTCAAAATTCGGCAGGAGCGTCTTCTTGTGCAGATTGAAATTGTCGGCGTGAGTGTCCCAGTAGGCATCGTCCCGCTGCCAGTTGACCGTTACCAGCGGAACTCCTGCCTCAACCAGCCGCCGCGCGAGAAGACACCCCTGACCGAACGGCGTCATGCCGTACTTCTGCCGCAGCTCGGTCGACTCGCGCGAGACTTCGAAGGCTGACCGCGCCTCGCTCGACGTCAGGAGTTGGAAGGCTCGCTCGTAGCATCCGTCAATCCGCGCGCCGGCGGATTGTGCATTCGCCGACGAGTCTGTCGATGCCGAACTCCGGGCATGATCACCCAGAGCGACTCGCAGGTCGCGGCGGCCGATCAGGCGTGCCACTGCATCGACCGCCGTAAAAGGAGCGAAGTCGGGCTGATCGGCATGGTTCGGGACGAACAGCGGATCGTGTCCCGCTCCCAGAAGGCCGGAGAAGAAGCCGGGAAAGATGTGGTTGCTGGCCGAGACCTGGTTGGCCGGAGCGTTGAGGCTGATTCCGGACGGGAGCGATCGCGCCGGGGCGGAACGTCCCGCTCGTTCCTTCAGCGACTCGACGTAGTTCATCACGGCGCCGAAGCACGGAAAGTCATCCGCGGCGTTGCGGGGATTGGTCGCCGGCCGCTTGTGCCGGACGCCCGTCAGCATGTAGTGCATGGCGACGGTGTGCGTGTTGTCGGGATGCGTTACCGCCCGCAACTGCGTCAAATGATGAGCCCGAGTCGCCAGCAGCGGCAGGTGTTCGCTGATCGTCATCCCGCGGGCGCTCGTCTCGATCGGTGCGAACTCGCCCCGCACTTCGGCAGGACCGTCCGGCTTCAGGTCCCACGTGTCCTGATGGGCGGGAGCACCGAACAGGAACAACACGATGCACGCCCTGGCTCGTCCGAAACCGGGAGCATGATCGGAAGTCTTCGAGGGGCTCGCGACCGCACGTCCCGTCAGCAACTCACCGGTCCCCAGGCCCAGT
This sequence comes from Planctomycetaceae bacterium, assembly GCA_020850695.1. Classification (GTDB taxonomy): domain Bacteria; phylum Planctomycetota; class Planctomycetia; order Planctomycetales; family Planctomycetaceae; genus JADZEF01. The sequence goes on from JADZEF010000115.1 coordinate 16,490, forward strand.
GACCCTAGACCGGACGCTCCGAGTGCTCCGACGCGAAGCCAGTCGCGCCGAGACCATCCTTCGCAGGTGCGAGCCGCACGTCCGGGGATGACAAGCATGAGAGCCCTCGAACACGTCGGATCATCAGGCCAACGATCACGGCCAGCGCGGCATCAATACAAACCCAGCGTATCAGACCATTGACGCTCTTCGGAACTGTCGGCGTTCGACACGGCGGCAAAGACGCGAAGGCAGGAACCACGGAAAGGACGGAAGGTAGAAAAAAGAAAAGACCTCATCGACTCGCCGCTCTGCGGTCCTGCCGACGGCATTCCGCTTCTGCGATTCCTGTCTTCTTCCGTATTTTCCATTCCTTCCGTGGTTCCCGCCTTACGGCTTGCTCTTCGCGTCATCTATCGACGGGCCATGATCACTTCTCGCCGAGTTCCTTCTTGAGGGCTTCGATCTTCCCCTCCTGAAGGATGGGCAGATAGCGGTTCGGCATCGACAGCACGAAGACACTGACGGCGGTTCCGTAAAGCTGCCCGGGCTTGCCGCTGACGTGGCGGGTGTCGGTCCACCAGCCGTCCTCGGCGGGGTTGCCCGGGTTTCGCATCTGGCTTTCGACGAGATAGTCGCGGAGCGTCGGATAGCACTCCTTCCAGTCGTTCCCTCCGACCTGATAAAGGGCCTGGCCGACATAGTAGAGCGTGTAGGAATCAAACGGGACATGGCCGTTGCGGCGGGCCTGGCCCTTCAGGCGGAGGACGTCCTTACTGATGAGTTCCATGTTCTTCGGAATCCGCCAGTCGTCGTAGCGGCCGAATTCCTGCATGCAGACGACGCCGGCCGCCGCCATGGCGGTCGTGCCGCGGCTGCCATCATAGGTGAACTGACCCGGTCCCTGCTTCGCCTTGGCTTCGTCCGTGATGCCCCGGGCGCCGTTGGCCGCCTTGTAATGCTCGAGGACGGACTGAATCGCCAGGTCGGCCACTTCGGGCGGAACTTCGAGGCCGCTGTCGACCGCGCTGCGGATGGCCTTGGCCTGCATCACCGCGAGGCTCAGGTCGTGTCCCCGCTCCTGGCGGACGGCGACGTAGTCCCAGCCGCCGTCGCGGCATTGGGTGTTATAGATGAGCTTGAGCGCGCGATCGAGAACCCGGCCGATCTGCGGGTCGTGCGTCATGCCGTGGGCCTGCCCCAGCACGAAGGTGGCGAGTCCGTGGTTGTACATGTCTCGGCGGCCGTCCGCGATGTTCAGCAGGCCGGAGGCTTTGGCATTGCGGGTGATGTAGTTGATCGACTTTTCGACCGCGTCCCCGTACTTCCCGCGGCCCGGCATATGCCCCGCCGACAGAAACGCGAGCGTCCCCATGCTGACCAGGCCGAGATCATTCGAGTCCCAGTTGCCGTTGGGGCCCTGACTGCGGGCGAGCCACTCCAGTCCGCGCTCGACCGCCAGTTCGGCCTCAGGAGTGACCTCCCAATCGCCTTCCGCCCGGCAGGGAGCGACTGAGGCGCACGACACGGCAGTCATCAACGCACCGACAATCAAGCGAGAGTGCGAGTGCATGGCGGATGGATTTCGTGAAGTCGTCGAAAGAAGTCGAATCCGTTGCGGCCGGCGCGTGTCAACGTGCCATCATGGCGTCAGCATAATGGATGGACCGATCATTCCGGAACCATGCGAACTCCGATCGCCCAAGTCCGCCGGAGCCAGTGAAGGCGGATCAATCTTCAACACGGACAGTCCGGAAGACGATCCCACGAGGCGGATCGCAAAGAACGAAAAAAGACCGGGGAGAGGTCGGCCCGCATGGTTCGGGGGGCAACCCCGAACCACCCTCTCCCCCGGCCTTACTGGCCAGGTTGATTTTGCAAGATCAGTCCGGCGTGCGGATAGATCGTCCCCGTCTCACGTCGGCGCGTGACATCGAGATTTGTCGCCAGACAGATCCAGGTTACGCGGATTCAGGCGGAAATTTTCTACTTTGGAGTTTTCCGCACGCGGCAACTGGCTTGCACGTCCGGAGGCGATCCACTCGCTTGCGCGCCCTGCGACGAACGTGGTGCGCGCAATAGGACAGCCCTCGGACGGTTCAAGAACCGGCCGAGGGCTGTCGACTGATTGCCATTGTTTTTCACGCCGACGGAATGTCCGCGTGATGAGGCACGGCTCTTCGTGGTGATGTCAGTACCACTTCAGCGGGGAGGTCGGCGCCGTGGCCGTCGTGCTGACCTGCAGCGCAGTCGGGGTCACACCCTGGGTTGTGACGGTCGGCGTGGTCCGGATGATGGTCGACCGGACGTAGCCGTCCCCGTGGTGCCCGTGATGGCCATGGTGGCCGCCAGTCGGCAGTCCGCAGGCACTCCCCGAATACCCATAGCTGCCGCAGCCCCCATAGCCGCTGTACCCGCAGGAATTCCATCCGCCGCCGTAGCCATACCCGCAGCCGCGATAACCCCCGTAGTACGAGCCGCAACCGCTGTAATACCCGCCGCCGTAGCCACAACTGGAGTAGCCTCCCCCCCACCCGCCGCCGCATCCGCCGCCATGATGTCCGGCGGTGACCGAGGCGACC
>JADZEF010000116.1 GCA_020850695.1 Planctomycetaceae bacterium
GAGACGTCGGCGAACATTCCCACCCACGCTCCGAGCAGTCCTCCCTGCAGCACGATGCCGCCGAGCCACGCCACCGGCAGCCGGACGCCGTAGACGCCCATTGTCGTCATGAGCATCGGCGAGCGGGTATCTCCCGCGCCGCGCAGGCTGTAGACATACACCAACCCCATCGCTTGCGGCACCTGGAACAGGGCCAGCCAGCGAAACGCCGGCACGCCCATCGCTGCAACCTCCGGGCTCTCGTGCATCGTGCGGTAAATCTGCTCGGCTCCGAAGTAGAACGCCACCATTCCGAACAGGGCGAACAGCCCCCCCTGGCGCGCTCCCAGGTGGGCGATACGCCGGGCCGTCGCCGGATCCCGCGCGCCAAGACGCTGTCCGATCATCGTGCCCGAGGCCGCTCCGAAGGCGAGCGCCGGCAGATAGGAGACATCCTCGACTCGGACGCCCACCATGTGAGCCGCCAGGGCCGCACTGCTTCCCAACCGCCCGATAATCATCAGGAACAGCAACTGACCGGACCACATGCTGAGGCTGTCGCCGAGCGCCGGAACGCCGATTCTCAGGATCCGCCGCACCGTCTCGTCCCACAGCCGCATCTCGCTCGCATCGAGCCGCATGCCGTTGCTGCGACGCGAGAGCGCCAAGAGCATCAGCAGCGCCCCGCACAACCGGGCGAACATCGTTCCCAGCACGATCCCATCGATACCCAGCGAGGGAATGGGTCCGAACCCATACACGAGCGCGACCGACGCCAGCATGTTGATCACGTTGACCGAGCCCAGGATCTTCATCGGGGTCCGCGTATCGCCCGAACCGCGGAGAGCCGCCGCGCCGCAGAGGGTGACTCCGACAAAAAGAAAACCGATCGCCTCGAACCGAAGGTATCGCACGGCGATCGCGATGCCGTCCCCCTGCACGCCGACCGCGTGCGCGAACGCGGAAGCGCCGGCCATGACCGCCAGCGCCAGGACCACGCTCAGTCCGGACGCCAGGGCCAGCGAGCGGTTCAGCACCCGGTGAGCGGTCGCGTAGTCCGTCGCGCCCCAGCTGCGCGAGACCAGGGCATTCGTCCCGATCGAGACGAGGCCGACCAGCATCGAGATCAGCCAGGTGACATAAGCCGCGAGGCCGACGGCCTGTGTCGCCTCGGGGCTGATCCGTCCCGAAAGAAAGACATCAAACAGGCCGACGCAATACGTCAGGATGTACTCGACCAGGACCGGCATCGCCAGGGCATAGAGCTGTCGCCGCAATGTCGCGTTATCGGGCGGAACCGTGGCCGCTGCCACACGCTCGTGCTCCGAGCCGGTCTCTGCCGAAGGATCGCCGGACACTTCCATCGAACGAATGTAGCAGGAAGGGTCGCTCGAAAAGTAGCCCGGTCAGGGAGTGACCTGGCTATGGGAGTGGGAGCAGATTTCTGCAGAACTGACCGATGAGGGCTTCGAGACGTCGCGCGAGAGTTTCGTTCACCCAAAGATCTCTACGCCGAAGGCGTTGTACTCCAAAGCCCAGGGTCGCGAACGGAGTGAGCGCACCCTGGGTTGTTGAGAAACACAACCACGAACCCCAACGGGGTTCTACAAACCGGGACCGGTTCTTGCAGCGGACGCGAATTGTCGAACCCCGTTGGGGTACCCAGATTTGCACCAACCGAAACCCAGGGTGCGCTCACCAAGCCTCGCGACCATGGGCTTCGGAGTGCAACGCCTTCGGCGTAAAAACGACGAGTGCCCGGAAGACAATGAATGCTTACTGCACCCCCGGACTACTTCGCTGCTCGATCACGCGCCGCTTTGCGCCCGGGCGTGCTTTTTCCGCTCGTTTTCGGTCAGGCGGATCTTCCGCAGGCGGATGACGGCGGGAGTGACTTCGACATACTCGTCTTCCTCGATGTACTCGAGAGCCGTCTCCAGCGACATGTCGCGCGGCGGCTTCAGGATCATCGCTTCGTCAGCGCCCGAGGAGCGGACGTTCGTCAGCTTCTTTTCGCGGATGGGGTTCACCACCATGTCGCTGTCGCGGGAGTTCTCGCCGACGATCATCCCCTCGTAGACGTCGGAGCCGGGGCCGACGAACAGCTCGGCCCGGTCCTGCAGCTTCCACAGGGCGTAGCCGACCGCCTTGCCGTGGTCCTGAGAGACGAGCACGCCGTTGGCGCGGTGCGGGACGTCTCCCTGGACGGGCTTGTAAGCGTCGAAGCGGTGGTGGATGACCGCCTGGCCGCGGGTTCCGGTGAGGAGCCGCGTTCGCAGTCCAATGAGGCCGCGGGCGGGAATGCTGAACTCGGCGTGGGTGTAGCCCGCGTCGTTCGTGCTCATTTCCATCAACTGGCCGCGGCGGTTGCCGACGAGTTCCATGACGGGGCCGAAGTCCTTCGAGGGGACGTCGACCACGAGGACTTCGAACGGCTCCTGCCATTCGCCGTCGACCTTCTTGCGGATGACTTGCGGCTTGCCCACGCACAGTTCGTAGCCTTCGCGACGCATCCGCTCGATGAGGATCGAGAGGTGCAGCACGCCGCGGCCCGAGACGCTGAACGACTCTTTCTCGGCCATCTCGTCGACGCGAAGGGCGACGTTCGACTCGAGCTCGCGCATCAATCGCTGACGGAGGTGGCGGCTGGTGACGAACTTGCCCGACTGGCCCGCGTACGGCCCGTTGTTGATGGTGAAGACCATCGAGAGGGTCGGCTCGTCGACGCTGATACGGTCGAGGGCGAGCGGTTTCTCGGGGTCGGCCACGGTGTCGCCGATTTCGGGGTCCGGCAGGCCGGTGACCGCGACGATGTCGCCGGCGGTCGCTTCCGGGACGCTGATGCGGCCGAGTTTGTCAAAGACTTCGACGGTTTCGATGGCGCCCGGCGTCAGCGTGCCGTCTTCGCGCATCACGACGACCTTCTGCTTCGGCTGCAGCTTGCCCGAGGCGATGCGCCCGGTGACGACGCGGCCGACGAATTCGCTCCACTCGATGTTGGTGACCATGAGCTGGAGCGGGTCGTTCGGCTTGACAAGCGGGCCGGGGACGTGCTTGAGGACAAGGTCGAGCAGCGGGGCGATGTTCCCCGAGCGGGCGGCCGGGTCGGGGCTGGCGTAGCCTTCGCGACCGCTGGCGAAGATATAGGGGAAGTCGAGGAATTCGTCCGGAGCGCCGAGTTCGACGAAGAGGTCGAAGGTCTCGGAGAGGACTTCGTTGGGGCGGGCGTCGGGGCGGTCGATCTTGTTGACGCAGACGATCGGCTGGAGGCCGACTTCCATTGCCTTCTGGACGACGAAGCGGGTCTGCGGCTTGGGGCCTTCGAAGGCGTCGACGAGGATGATCGCCCCGTCGGCCATGTTGAGGACGCGCTCGACCTCGCCGCCGAAGTCGGCGTGTCCCGGCGTGTCGATGATGTTGATCTTCACGCCCTTGTAGGAAATGGCGATATTCTTCGCCAGAATCGTGATGCCGCGCTGCCGCTCGAGGTCGTTCGAGTCGAGCATGCAGTCCTGGGCCAGCTCGGATTCGCGGAACAGGCCGCTCTGCTTAAGCAGCGCGTCGACGAGGGTCGTCTTGCCGTGGTCAACGTGGGCAATGATGGCGATGTTGCGGACGTCATTACGTCGCATGGCGGTGAACCGGATTGGGAGCGTGGAAAACTGAACAGGCAGGGGCCGGGCGGGGCGAGCGCAACGTCGGCGAGCATGCCGGACGGCGGGGGAAGTGTATCAATGCCCTGAACTGGCGAGAAGAGCGGGTTTTTGAAAAAGCGGTGAGGAACGGTCGAAATGTCTGCGCGACCGCAGTTTTCAGCTCGCCCGCTCGAAGGAATGATCCCACAGGGAGGGCTCGGTTCCCTTGTAATTCACCTGTCCGAGGTGGTGCCGGACACGTCCCAGAAGCTGCTCGGGCCGGCTGAACCAGGCTTCGAGAAGGGATCTCAATCCCGGCTCGGGCTTCGCATCTCCAGACTCCGGCTGGAACCGCGACAGCACGAGAATGTGGTAGTTTCCGGCCGCGGGGAGTGCGATTTCGTACTGGCCGTCTTCTCCGACAATGGCCACGTCGCCTCCCGAGGCCCGCAGCATCGCAGCCACGACCTGGAAGTCGGCCGCGGCGTCGGCAGCCCGGAAACCGGCCTCCGACAGCTTGACGGTCCCAGTCCGTTTCTCGGGGAGAACGATCACTCGGGCCCCCGCATCCGGGCGGCTGTCGCCGGCCTCCGTCCGGTAGGTGATGCGACCGCGGAGGGCCGGCTTGGACGCGGTTGCGGCGGGGCCGGCGGGGGACGGTTCGGGATTCGTCGCGACCGGACCGCCGGAAGCAGGAGCCGCAGCCGGGGCCGTGCCGCGCCCCGTGATATAGCCCGCCGTGAACCCGAGGGCGAGGGCCGCGAGTCCAACGAGTGACGTCGCCACCATCGCCGAGCGAGCAACTGGCGGGGGCTGCCATGCGGTGGCCGGATGCGGTGCCGGGGCGCCCGTGCGGGCGAGGTCCGCGAGATCGGCCTCGGCGGCCGCGGGTTTCGGGGCGACGATCTGAGCGGGGAGTGGAGCAACGGGGGCGATCGGCTTGGGAGCGGCGACCGGCGGTGCGGTGGTGACCACGGCCGGGGGCCGAGCCGATTTGTCGTCGGCTTCGTCGAACTCAACTTCCCCCTCGGGAAGCTGGCCGATCATCGCCAGCTGGTCGAGAGCCTTCGCCAAGGCCGAATCCTGAAGATCCAGCTCGGGAGTCGCGATGGGGTCGACGCGGCCGTCGAGGTTCGGAACCCGCACCGTCCGTCCGCACGACGGACAATCGACCGGCTGCCCCGCCTTCCCACGAGAGATGCCGAGCAGCTGCCGGCAATGGACACACCGGAACTTGATGGGCATGGTCGACAGCTATTCAGCCAGAGTGGCTCAGCGAGGAAACGAACCTGAGGTGGAGCGGATCAAGCTCCAAGGGGCCACGGAAACGACGGATGGCACGGAGCGCCACGGGTTGTGAAGACTCCGCAGACTCGTCTTTCCGTAATTCTCCGTCCCATCCGTCGTTTCCGTGGCCCCTGCGGTCAAATCCACTGCAAAGCAACGGTTGCGGACGGCAATTTTCACGTCGACGTTTGTCCGTTCTCGGACGATTCGGCCCGCAGGTGGCCTCGACGAAACGCCTCGGAGATCGCCTTCGGCACTTCCGCTTCAGCCAGGACGACGTGGGCCCGGTTTTCCTGAGTCAGGGCCAGGTTTTCCTGTTCAAGCGAAACCGCCGCCGCTCGTCGCTCCTCGGCTTTGGCCCGGGCAATCCGCATTTCGGCCTCGGCCTGATCCGCCTGCAATCGGGCGCCGACGTTGTCCCCCACGTCGATGTCGGCGATGTCGATCGACACGATCTCGTACGCCGTCTGCGAGTCGAGCCCCTTGTCAAGCACTGCCTTTGCAATGAGCGTCGGGTTCGCCAGCACGACCTTGTGATTGATCGACGAACCGATGGCCGACACGATGCCCTCCCCCACGCGGGCGATGATGGTGTCCTCGGTCGCTCCGCCGATGAGCTGGGCGATGTTTGTCCGCACCGTGACGCGGGCGCGGGCCTTGAGTTGAATCCCGTCCTTCGCGACGCCGTCCAGCGTCGAGCGGCCCTTGCGGATATCGGGGCAGTCGATGACCTTGGGATCGACGCTGGTCTGGACGGCTTCGAACACGTTGCGTCCCGCAAGGTCGATCGCAGCCGCGATATCCCAGTTGAGGTCGATGTTGGCCCGGTGTGCAGCGATCAGCGCCCGCGTCACCGCGCGCACGTTGCCGCCCGCCAGGTAGTGGGCTTCGAGAGCTTCGGTCGTCACATCCGTGAGTCCGGCCTGGACGGCCATGATCTTCGTATCGACGATGACGTTCGGATTCACCTTGCGCATCGACATGAACACCAGAGACGCCGGCGAGATGCGGGCCCGCGAGACGAACGCCCGGAACCAGAGCGTGAAGTACTTGGCGAACAGAATGAGGAAGACGAGCCCGATGAGCCCGAGGAATGCCAGCGCCACGAAGGCGAGCAGCATCGACGGAGTCTGATCCTCGAGGGCGGCGAGCGTCAGGGTCGGCATCGGTGACATCGGGAAAGCGGCTCTTTCGGGGTGCGTCCGAAGGATTAACGTTTCGACTCCGTCATTCTAGGGAAGCCGGATCGGAATGCAATTCGCCGTTCCCCCCGTGAGATAGCCATCCAGGCTGTCAGAGTGGCACGACATTCCATGTCGTGAATCCGTGCGGAACGTCCACAATCACTCTGCATGCGAGTCGACTCCCTTGGCCGAGTTTCGCGTTCCGCTACGCGAATTCACGAGACGGAGTCTCGTGCCACAATGACAGGCCGTCAGGAACTCTCGCTCCGTCACGCCGGGCCATCAC
>JADZEF010000117.1 GCA_020850695.1 Planctomycetaceae bacterium
AGCGGGCGGCGGCAGTCCAGGCGAGACTGCCGGCGGTGCGGTAGAGGGCCTTCCCGCTGTCCTTCTTGCGAAGGTGCGAGACGATGAGGAAGGCGGTGTGGTACTCGTTGGCGAGCGACGCGAGCGAGGCCAGCAGGTTGCGGACCTCGGCGTTGGAGTTGGCGTCGGTGCCGTCGAGGTAGGCACTGATGGGGTCGATGACGACCAGGCCGACATCTTTGAGCGAGCCGAGGACCTTCGCCAGCAGCTCGATGTCGCGGGTGAGGCTGACGAGGCGGATCCGCTTCGCTCCCGGCTTGTCGCGGAAGCCCGCGAGGACGTGCAGGCGGGCGGGGTCGCCGCCGGCCGCGAGGAAGCGGGGGAGGATGGTGTCGGCCGGGTCGTCCTCGCACGAGAGGAGGAGACCGGTGCGGGGCGGGCGGGGGAGGGTGTCGCCCGGCATGGGGCGGCCGGTGGTGAGGCGGGCGAGGAGATCGAGTGTGACGAACGATTTGCCGAGGCTCGGGTCGCCGCTGAGCATCGTCACCTTGCCGACCGGGACGAGCCCCGACCAGAGCCATTCGACGGGCGTCGTCTGGAGGCTGGCGAGGCAGAGGACTTCGGCTTCCTCGGTGGCGATGAAGGGTCCGTAGGTGTCGACGATCTGCAGGAGATCGTGGAGCGTGCCGCGATTCAGGAAGTAGTCGGTGACGTCTCCTTTGGGTTTGAGGAGCGGGATGGGGCAGACGCGGACCTCGGCCGCATGAGCGACGAGGTGGTTGGCGACGAGCTGAGCGTGGGCGGCGCCCGGGGCGTCGTTGTCGGGGAGGATGGCGACCTTGCGGCCCGCCAGCGACGCGCTGAACTCGCGGCTCCACTTGCCGGCCCCGCCGACGTTGCACGTGGCGACCGCTCCGTTCGCCAGGAGGGATTCGACATCCTTCTCTCCTTCGACGACGAAGACCCACTGGCTGGGGTCGGCCGCAAGGAGTTCGGGGAGGCGGTAGAGGACGCGGCGGACGTCCTTCATGCCGTCGAGGTATTGGCCGTGGCTCCAGCGCTGCTGGAAGAACTTCTTGTCGGCGGTGCGGACGACGCGGTAGAGGATCTGGCGGGCCTCGTCGCGATAGACGTACTCGGTGTGCTTCATGGGGCGGCCGTTGTTGCGGGGCGGTACGCCGAGAGCTTTGGCGACCTCGCCTGCGGGACACCCTGCGAAGCAGTGGACCTGGATGAGGTTGTCGTGCAGCCGCACGGAAAGGCTGGGATTGTGGTCGTCGTGGCAGGGGCAGCGCATGCGGAGTTGGCCATCGCTGCCGGCGATGGTGCCTTCGCGGTGGCGGAGTTGGTCGAAGAAGTCGGAGTGGGACATGGGGGGAGGCAGGAGTGCGAAGAGTTTGAAGGGTGTGAAGAGTGCGAAGAGCAGGAGGCGGAGGCGACGCCGGGTTCCGGAAAGGTTTCCGGAAAGCCCCGGAAGCAGAGGGTCCCAGGGGGGTCACTTCGTTGGCTTTGGGGGGAGGGACCAGACGCAGCCGCAGGTGTAGCGGCGCGGGTCGCAATGCTCGCGGCCCTTCCACCAGACGTCGCGTGGGACGTTGTAGAGCTCGCGGACGCTCTCGGAGACTTCGTTCCGCTCTTCGAAGGTGGCGGGGATGTTGAACCGCTCGACGGCGTCGAGACGGTCGCAGACGTGGGGTTGTTGCGGGTTGGTAAGCGGAGTGCCGCAGCGGGGACAGTCGAGCATGGGAGGGGGAGGGAAGCAGGTGCGAAGGGGTGAGAAGAGGTGTGAAAAGGTGGGAAGCGGCAGGAGGGAAGAGGCGAGAGGTGGGGCGAGGGCGAAGTGCGCGGATGTTGGCTTTTCTTTCCAGCCCCTTCGCACTCCTTCGCACCTTTTCTCACTCCTTCACACCCTGTGGCCCTTCGCCGGCCGCCACGCCGAGGCGGTCGAGGCAGAGGACGGCGAGAGCGACCCGCAGGGCGAGGTGGCTGCCGTTCGCCTGGAAGGCCTCCAGCCATCGCACGGCGGTCGGCTCGGTGCGGTCTTGTGCGAAGCCGAAGACGCGGAGCGAGACGCCCAGGGCGTAAGGCAGAGCCGCTGCGAGGGCCGGCTGCGAGTCATCGAGACCGGCCAGCAGTTGCTGGAGCGGGATCGCGAGATCGGAGTCCATTGCGATCGAGCGGAGGCAGGTGGCGAGTGTGTGACGCAGGCGGGATGTCGAGTCCATGACGAAGTCCGCAATGAAAGATTCGGTGTCTCTCTGGATCGATGGGGCGTGGTTGCGCGGACGCTGGTCTGGGTGCGGCCTGAGGGCAGGGGGACTTTCCGGAAGACTTTCCGGGAATCGGGGTGTGGCTCTCTCTTAAAATGAGTGTGTTAACACACACTTTTTAAAAGGGCCGGACCCACCCCCGGAACCGGAAAGTCTCCCGGAAAGTCGTGTCGAGCGGACCGGGACGTTTTTCTCCCAGGTCGACGAACCGAGGGAATGACGACCATCCCCAGCCCTTCACGCGGGCGACGAGACCGTGCTTTCGCGGGTTCCAGTGGATGGAATCGACGCACCGCTTCAGGTCGTCCTCATCACGGACGGTGTTGCTCCCAGGACCGTTTCTGCCACACGCCACGCGGCCGGTGCCGCGGCCGTGATTCGGACTGATCCCGCTCGCCGCTCTCGCCAGGACGGCAGAGGGCACACTTCATCTGATCGTGGGCATTCGATCGCCGAAAACCCTCGCCCCGCCGCGCATCCGGCCGTTACACTCACATCATGAGCACAATCTCCGAGATCGAAGCCGCGATCGAGAAGCTGCCGCCGTCGGCTGTCGACGAACTGGCGCGGTGGCGGGATGCTCACCGAGCTCAGCGGTCCGAGCTGCGGTCGGTCGATGCGTCGCTGGAACAAGCCTGCGGGGCCGCAACGCCCGGATCGACCACGGACGAACTCCTGACTGTGACCCGCGGTGAGGAATGAGCGGGTTCCTGTTCGACACCAACGTCCTTCTCGACATTGCGACGGCCGACCCGACGTGGCTCGCCTGGTCCGAAGGAGAATTGCGCAAGGCTGCGGCCCGTGGCCCCTGCATTGAACGGCGCTTGCATCCGGGCGCGGATCTTTGCGAATCTTGTAGCACGCAAGCTCGTGACTCATCACATCCGGGATCCCGCATGCTGTCGTATCGTCTTCTGGCGGTTGCGTTCCTCTTCCATCTGGCCGCGATTTCCGCCAGCGCCGCCGATTGGAAGTTTGAGGTTCGCTTCGACGCCACCGTCCGGAAAGAACCGTATACCGGCCGCGTCTATCTCTTCTTCGGCAAGAAGGGAGCGATGCCGCGCGAACCTCGCTTCGGGCCGAACTGGTTCAACCCGGAACCCTTTGTGTCGAAGGACGTCAAAGACTGGAAGCCGGGGGAGCCGCTGACGCTCGATTCGGCTGACAAGACACTGCTTTCGTATCCCAGATCGGCAGGCGACTTCGACCCGGCCGGCTGGCGAGTGCAGGCGGTCGCCCGGTTCAACCCGTGGGAACGCGAGGTCGGCGTCGGAGAGGGGAACGGCTTCAGCGAGGCGGCCGAGGCGACATCCACCGGCGGCGCACCGCTGGTCATCGACAGACTCGTCCCCGAGCGGAAGTTCGAGGAGAACGAGTGGTCAAGGCTGTTGCGGGTGAAGTCCGACCGCCTGAGCCGCTTCCACGGTCGTGACGTTTTCCTTCAGGCGACGATCCTGCTGCCCGCCAGCTACCACACGCAGCCGGAGCGACGCTACCCGGTGATGATCTCGGTCACCGGCTTCGGCGGCACGCATCATATGGGGCGACGAAACTCGCCGGTCGAAGAGAACAACCCCGGCGGCGTCGAGTTCATCCGCGTCTACCCGGATCCCAGCTGCCCGCTCGGACATCACGTCTTCGCCAACTCGGCCAACAACGGTCCCTGGGGCTCGGCCTTCGTCGAAGAGTTTCTTCCTGCTCTCGACAAGACCTATCGCACCGTACCCGCACCGACCGCTCGCTTCGTCACCGGACACAGCAGCGGAGGCTGGAGCAGCCTCTGGCTGCAGGTGGCCTATCCGGATGACTTCGGCGGCACCTGGAGCACCGCGCCCGACCCCGTCGACTTCCGCGACTTCCAGAAGATCGACCTCTATCGCCCCGGCGAAAACATGTACGTCGACCGCGAGGGGCAACCCCGCCCCATCGCCCGCCGCGGCACAATGCCCGTCCTCTGGTACCGCAACTTCGACCACATGGAGACGGTCCTCGGTTACGGCGGCCAGCTTCACAGTTTCGAGGCCGTCTTCAGTCCCCGCGCCAAAGACGGCAAACCGCTTCGCATCTGGAACCGGGAGACCGGAGCGGTTGACACGGAAGCCGCCAAGAGCTGGGGGCAGTACGACATCCGCCTGAAGCTCGAACGCGAGTGGGAACAGATTGGCCCGAAACTGAAAGGGAAGCTGCATGTCTTCATGGGAGACCTCGACACCTTTTATCTCGAAGGGGCGACGATTCTGCTGAAGGACTCGTTGAGGTCGCTCGGAAGCGATGCGGTGGTCGAAATCCATCCCGGGAAAGACCACGGCAGCCTGCTGACGGCCGAGCTTATCACCCGTATCCGCCGCGAAATGGCCGAGGCGTATCTGTCGCATCATCCAGAAGTGAAACGCGGCGAGTGAACGCCCAAGAGCGACGCGAGCCTTTCAACGAGACCCCTTTCGTACCCATGCCGACGGAGCTTTCGTTGCTCTGGCGGCCTTGAAGAACTGTCCGTTGCGCCTAAAAATAGAGGTCCAGCCGGGAGTTTCCCGATGGCTGCTCTCTGGCCTCGCAGTCCCCCTCCCGGTCCCCGCTCGCTCCCGCCCCTCCCCGCCCGCAAGGACTTGTCCATGTCCGATCGCCTTCTCGCCCCCCCTCGGTCCGCCCCATTTCGACGGTCCGCACTGGTGGGCGGCGCTCTCATTTCTCTGGCTGCGCTCACGGTCTACGCCCAGGGAGACGCCCCTCCGGCCCCCAAAGGCCTTCCGCCGGTCAAGCATCCCAAGGACAACCCCCCTTCAGCCGCCAAGATCGAACTCGGCAAGCAGCTCTATTTCGATCCCCGCCTCTCGCGGGACAATACCGTCTCGTGCGCCACGTGCCATGACCCGGAAAAGGGTTACAGCAACAACGATCAGTTCGCAACCGGCGTCGGCGGTAAGAAGGGGGGACGCAACTCTCCGACGGTCATCAACACCGCCTATCAGAAGCTGCAGTTCTGGGACGGCCGTGCGGGGACGCTGGAAGAGCAGGCCCTTGGCCCCATCCAGAACCCGATCGAAATGAACCTGACGCTCCCCGAGGCGGTCGAGAAGCTGACGGCGATTCCCGGCTACAAGAAGCAGTTCCAGGATGTCTTCGGGACCGACGTGACGTCGGACGGAATCGCAAAGGCGATCGCCGCCTTCGAGCGGACCATTCTGTCGGGCGACGCTCCCTACGACCGCTTCAAGGCCGGCGACAAGGACGCGCTGTCCGAAGCGGCCCAGCGCGGCATGAAGCTCTTCTTCGGCAAGGCCCACTGCAGCGCCTGCCACACCGGTCCGAACTTCACTGACGACGGGTTCCACAACATCGGCGTCGGCATGGATTCGAAGGAGCCGGACCTCGGTCGCGTTTCCATCAGCAAGCTGGCGGGAGACAAGGGGGCTTTCAAGACCCCGACGCTCCGCGAGATCGCGAAGACCGCGCCCTACATGCATGACGGCAGCCAGAAGACGCTCGAGGAAGTCGTGGAGCACTATGCCAAGGGAGGCGTGAAGAACGACACCCTCGATGAAGAGATCTACGAGCTGAAACTCAACGCCGAGGAGAAGAAAGACCTGATCCTCTTCCTGAAGGAAGGCTTGAGCAGCTCGTCGTATCCCCTGGTGAAAGCGCCGGAACTGCCCAAGTGAAGAGGATGGGGGCAGGGGGGCAGGGGGACAGGGGGAGAAAAGGCATTGAGACAGGAGCAGTGCATGAGGAGATGAGGTATCGTTTGAGGTGGTGGTTGGAACGACGAAACCCGGTGTCTCACCGAGAGACAGGAGCGTCGCAAGGAGAACTCTGCATCCTGTCCTCCCCCCATCCCCCCCTGCCCCCATCGCCCCATCCTCCTCATGCCGGACATCGTCCTCACGACGCTCAATGCCCGGTACGCGCATGCGGCGTTCGGGCTGCGATACTTGCGGGCCAATCTCGGCGAGCTTCGCGACCGTTCGACGATCGTCGAGTTCACGATCAACGACGCTCCGCTCGACATCCTCGACGTTCTGCTGGAGCAGAATCCAAAGATCATCGGCGTCAGCGTGTCGATCTGGAACGTCGAGCCGAGCACGAAGCTGGTCGCCGATCTGAAGCGCGTGCGGCCTGACATCGTCATCGTTCTCGGTGGGCCCGAAGTCAGCTACGAGACTGACGATCAGGAGATCGTGCGGCTGGCGGATTACGTGGTGACCGGCGAAGGGGACATCGCGTTCGCCGAGTTGTGCGGCAGCCTTCTTGCCGGCAGTCGGCCGTCGGAGAAGGTCATACCCGCGCCGCTGCCGGACTTCCCGAGCCTGCGGCTGCCCTACGACGAATACCTCGATCAGGACATCGCGACCCGCGTGATCTACGTCGAGGCCTCGCGCGGCTGCCCGTATCGCTGCGAGTTCTGCCTCTCGTCGCTCGAGATCCCGGTGCGGCAGGCGCCGCTCGAACCGTTCCTGGCCGCCATGCAGTCGCTGCTCGATCGCGGGTGCCGGCAGTTCAAGTTCGTCGACCGCACCTTCAATCTCAACCTGCGGGTCAGCGCGGCGATTCTTGAGTTCTTCCTGGAGCGGTACGAGCCGGGACTGTTCCTGCACTTCGAGTTGATTCCGGACCGTTTGCCCGATCCGCTCCGCGCGATCATCGCCCGTTTTCCGCCGGGCGTACTGCAGTTCGAAGTCGGCGTCCAGAGCTTCAACGACGAGGTCTCGCACCTCATCAGCCGGAAGCAGGACAACGCGCGGCTGGCGGAGAACTTCCGTTTCCTGCGCGACGAAACCGGCGTGCATGTCCACGCCGACCTGATCGTCGGGCTCCCGGGGGAAACAGTCGAGAGCTTCGCGGCCGGATTCGACCGGCTCGTCGCGCTCCGCCCGCAGGAAATCCAGGTCGGCATTCTGAAGCGGCTGCGCGGCACGCCGATCATCCGCCACGATGCCGAATGGGGAATGCGCTACAGCCCGCACCCGCCGTACGAAATCCTGCAGAATCGACTTATCGACTTCACAGCGATGCAGCGGCTGCGACGCTTCGCCCGCTATTGGGACCTCGTGGCGAACAGCGGCAACTTCGTCGAGACGACGCCGGAACTCTGGGCCGGACGCTCGCCGTTCGCGGGCTTCATGGCTTTCTGCGACTGGCTGTTCGAGACCGAGGGCCGCAAGCACGGCATCCCGCTCACCCGCCTCGTCGAACGGATTCACCTTTACCTCGTCGAGACGCTCGGACGGGACGGTCAGGAGATCGCTGAATTGTTGTGGCGGGATTACCAGCGCGGCGGCCGCAGCGACATGCCGATGTGCCTCCGGCAATACGGCCTGGCCCCCGCTTCGACACGCCGCCCGCAATCGTTGGGCAAACGGCAGGCGCGGCACGGCCTCGTGCCCTCACGTCCCGGAGAGGAGTAGGATTCGACGATACTGAGAGAGCAGCGATCGGAAATCGTGAACTCGCAATGCCCTCGGGCCACGAACGCGAGTCTTTCCGTTCCTGTGGATTTCAGAAGGTTCACACACCTTCGCCACGCTAAACCTGGGCTCCGAGCAGCATCGTAATCCGCGGGTCGTACAGCCCCTCGGCGATGAGGGCCGCCCCTTCGAAGCTGTGGTGAGCGGTGTGCGAGTGCGGGATCGAAACGACCCTCGCACCCGCAGCAACCCCCGCTCGCGTCCCCGCCTCGCTGTCTTCGAGGACGAGCATCTCGTGGGGTTCGACACCCAGCCGCGAGGCCGCCAGCAGGTAGATCTCGGGGTTCGGCTTGCCGTGCGTGACGTCCTCGGCCGCAAGCGTCATCGCGAACCGCGACTGCAGGTCGTAACGTCCGAGGAGGTCTTCGAGGTATCCGCGCCGAGACGACGTGGCAACCCCCTTCGGCAGTTTGAGCGACTCGACCAGCGTGATGAAGTCGTGTAGCCCCGGCATCGGGCGGAGGTGCTCATCGAGCAGCCCGAAGAAGATCTCGGTCGACTCGGCCAGCAGATGCTCGACAGATTCCTTCAGGGCCAGGCGTTCGACAAGGATCGTGAATCCTTCGTGGGGACGGCGGCCGATGATGGCCGTCATGATCTCCCGCGTCATCTCAATCCCGCGCCGCCTCAACAGCTCGGTGCCGGCCAGAAAGAAGACGTCTTCGGTATTGAACATCAGGCCGTCCAGATCGAAGACGACCGCCCGGATCGGCGAAGCAGACATGCGAGTCGAGGCCCGGCAGAACAGAATTGGGAATCGCTCCGACGGGCGGAGCGACGTCTCACGAGGGATCAGCCCGATGAATTGTAGAATGTGAGGGAGAGGGCTGCACGCTTTAGGAACGCCGGGCTTTGGATCAGAGCCATGCCGGTTGATGTGACCCAGACGACGATCGGGAACGTCCTGACCCGGACGACGGGATACCTGCGGACGGTGACGTCCCATTCGCTGCAGCCCTATCGCGGCTGCACCTTCGGCCGCGCGCTGTGCGGGGTGGGATGCTACGTGCGACACAACGGTCACATCCTGCGCGGACGCTCCTGGGGTGATTTCCTCGAAGTCCGCACCAACGCGGCCGAATCGTACCTCGCCCACTACGACCGCGAAGCCCGGTGGGCGCGTCAGTCGTCGTCGATCTACACCCAAGAGGAAGCGAGGAAGATCCGTCCGCTGCGGTTCTCGATTTTCTGCTCGAGTTCGACGGACCCCTTCCTTCCACAGGAATTCCAGTTCGGGATCACCCGCGCTATCCTCGAAGCCATGGTCGAGCGGCCACCGGATGAACTCGTGTTACAGACCCATTCGCACCGGGTGACGGCGTACCTCGACCTCTACCCCGCGCTGGCGAAACGCTGCGACCTGCGGTTCCACGTCTCCATCGAGAGCGATCTTGATCGACTACCCGGTCTTCCGCCTCCCGCAAGCAGCGTCGAGAAGCGGTTCGCGGCGTGTGCGACATTGAAGGAAGCCGGGTTACGGACCATCGTCACTGTGTCCCCGCTGCTTCCCATGGACGACGCCGAGCAGTTCTTCGCGCGAGTCGCCGAAGCGGCGGACGGAGTGGTGCTCGACCACTTCATTCAGGGGGATGGGTCGGCGGATGGAAACCGCACGTTTCGCACGAGACTTCCGGAAGCCATGGCGCGCGTGAATGAATTCGCGACAGCCCTTGCCTATCGCGACCAGATGGAGGCGATTGCGCGACGTCACCTGCCGGGACGGGTCGGTCTTGGCATCGATGGATTCGCCGGCCGGCTGACCTGACTTAAATGGCGAGGGCGGCCTGTTGCCGCCCTCATTCCCCCGTCGTCCGACCCGCGCCAATCGCACGGGTTAGAATCGACCGGTTTTCGTCTTGGCCGCGGGATCGACGATCTGGATGCTGATCATGGGAGTTCCCGAGCCTTCTGGGGCCTGGGCGAACGATGCATCCGCTTCGACGTCCGCCGCATCGGCCTGGTCATTCTGGCCTTCGTGCCGGAAGCATTCTCCCAGCATTTTCCAGATGGGGGCGCTGAACGGGGCGGGAATCATCTTCGCCGCTCTTTCGAGCGGTTCGATGGCGTCGGTGTATTTTTCCTGCGCTTTGAGGGCCTTGCCGCGAAGGAACTGGGCGGGGGCGTCGAGCGGTCCGAAGTCGCCGATCAGGGCGAGTTCTTCAAGAGCCTGACGCGGCATTCCAAGGTCGAGATAACCATCCGCTGCGGCCAGACGGCGGATCAAGGTGCGGGGCGAAGGAGAGCGAGTCATGACGGCACCTCAGCGCGTGAGCGATTTGACTTTCAAGAAGGAAGACACGGATCCAAAACAAGAGACACTGGCTTTGACGAAAAGTTCCTAGTGTGCTAAGGAAATCTACGCAAATGGGATGCCGGGGACCACAAGAAATCGCCTCGGATTTAATAAGTGACGTGGGCTTAAGCCTTTGCGCCCGACTGCCGCTTTGACTGTCGATCCGGCGCTGCCAGAATGGCAGGATCCCATGTGCTTAAATCGATCAGGCCGAATCGAACTGATTCGGCCTGACGTCGAGTTGACATCACAGATTGTTGGCCGGCTGGCACGAATGCCATCGCGCCGCTTTCCCGCTGACCGCTCAGGTCGACGCTCCGAAGTTCTCGAGAATGATGCGGGCGACGTCCGTGTCGCGCAGCAGCTTCGCATCCGGCCCGGGAAGTGACGCGGCGTCTGAGAGGACGGCCACGCCATGGCGATCGGGACCGGACGCCGGGAAGCCATGGGAGCCGCGGACCAGCGAAGCATTCAGCGGAATGGACTTCGTCGGCATGTCGATAAAGAGCTCGACCGGGTCGTAGCCGGGCTTCTGGTGGATGTCGACCGTCCGGGCAAACTTCGGGGCCTTGGCGTCGTCAGTCCACCAGTAGTAGGCGAACCACTGGTCGGGCTTCGAGACGAGGACCACCTCGCCCGCGAGAGGCTGGTCGAGTCCATATTTCGCGCGTTCGGAGCCCGCGAGCACTTCGGCGACGCTCTCGTCCTTCCGGAAGAGTTCCACGACGCGCGGCACATCGGCCGGATCTCTCACGAAAACGTGCGCCAGTTGATGATCGACCATCGCGAACGCCTTCGACTCGCCTGGAACCAGCAGCTCGCGGCCGTCATCGTCCTTCAGGCCCAGCAATCCCGCCTCGCGGAGCACGCGGTTCGGGTAACCGACGCCGCTCACTTCGGTGATGACGTATTCGCTGGCGGCCACCCACAGCACATCGGTCAAACCGGCGGACTGATAGCCGTCGATCAACTTGCCGATGACCGCATCGAGTTCGCCCAGCGCCGCAGTGGCCTGCGGGCTGTTGGGTCCGAACTTCTGCGCCGCGTAGTCGAGGTGCGGAAGGTAGATGTACGAAAACCGTGGTTTGAACCGCTTTGCGGCGACGATGGCCGAGTCGATGATCCAGGCGGTGGACTTGATGTTGGCCATTGGCCCCCAGAAGTTCATGAGGGGGAAATGCCCGAGGGCGTCGCGGAGCTCGCCGTAGAGTTCAGTCGGCTTCGTGTAGCACCAGAGCGATTCGCTTCCATCCGGGTTGTGGATCGGAGCCGGCGTGCAGATGTAGTCCGCTTTCGCTCCCTTGCTATGGAGCGGAAACCAGACGGCCGAGGTGAGGGCGGGATCGTGCTGGTGCAGCGTCTCCCAGATCTGCGGGGCCTGGATGACTTCGTTCCAGGCCGTCCACATTTCCACTTCGCCCTTGTCCCGCCAATAGAAGCCATTGGCGATGACGCGGTGCTGGTCAACGCCGACGCCCGTCGTGAGCGCGGCCTGCACCGTGCAGGTCACGCAGGGAAAGGAAGGAACGATGCCGAGCGTCGCTCCCTTCTGACCAAGGGCCGCCAGGCGGGGCATGTGGGCGAGGTCGCTGGCGCGCAAGCCAGGGATCGACAGAAGGACCGCATATTGAGGCATGGGACGCTTTCAACGAAGAACCCAGGCGCCGGGTGAGGGCCTGGGTCATGCTTCATGGATCGGAAGGGAAACAATTCAGCCGTGCGAACTGGAATCGTCAGCGTGGCCAGTACCGCTCGGTTCCGAAAGACACAAATGCTCCAGCATAGTCGCCGTCTGTTCGAGTTGCTCGACGGTCAGAAGATCGAGTGTCGCATCGGACGACTCGGGACGTCGCAAAAGACGTTCGAGCAGCCGGACCTTGTCCTTCAATGCGGTGAGCCTGGCTTCCGCCAAGCCCGTCGCCCGGCCTTCCGCCAATCCCCTCTCCAGTCCTCGACGGTCGGCCGTCGCCATCCGGGCGTTCTCTTCGCGAATCGCACAAAGTCGCCGCTCGTACTCCTCGCGCTCGTCCGGATCGGACGACATCCGCTTCAATTCGCCGAACGCCTTCTGAAAGACAGGGTCTTCCTGGATCACCTCCGGAAACTGCGACATCTCGTGACCCTCCGCAAAGTTCGGGAAGAAAGACCAGCAGTCCAACTTCGCCGACGTCTCGACCGGCCGCTCCGACAGCTTGCACAACTCAATCGTATGAAATTCCAAGTCGTCGGTGAACCGGATTCCGTGTTCCCCATCCACTAGCCGAAACGTCAGGTGATAATCGAGGGCCTGCGGAAACAGCGGCTCGCACAGGAAGGCGATGACGATCGTCGGCCGCAGTTGCGTAGTCCTGCCAGTCCTTCAACTGGCCGGCGTACGTCCTGGCCCCATTGAACACGAGTCGTCGAACGAGTTCCTGGTGGGCGATCATCCGCATCTCGACCTGGAGCCACCGCTCCCGCTGGTCGCGGGCCCGAAGATCGACGATCGAGAGCTTGTCACCCTGGAAGTCGCGCAGGTTGAAGGGATCAAGCAACTCGACTTCGATAATCCGTTCGTCGGCGGAGGGATGCCGCCCGGCGTTCAACAGGTCGATGAGCAACTCCTTGTTCGACTCGACGCCGAACAGGCGCTTGAAGGCGAAGTCGACCCGCGGATCGATATCGAGCGGCATGAAAGTGTCTCGCCTTCCAGGTGACATTCCGGAGGGAGGAGGCGCGGCGAAGAAACCAAAGGACATCTCTTCCCGATTCCGGCCACTCAGCGACTGCCAGCCCGCACGACGATGGCCACCGTCCCTGTGAATGCGATCAACCCGATTGCCACGAGGGTGATCGAGAATGTCGCATTGTCCAAGACACTGCACACTCCGATGAACACGGCCACGAACGAGAACAATACCCCGGCGCAGCCCACGAGCAGTAGAGCCCCTGCCGAGGGTTTCGCCGAAGTGTGATCAGCAGCGCGTGGCGGATCTGTCATCGAATCTCGGCCCATCAGTCGGCCAGCGGGCGGATCCGCAGGTTGCGGTAGTAGACGACGCTCATCGGGTCGTGGGCCTGGAGGGCGATGCTCCCCGAGCTGAGCTTGTGCGGGCCGGTGACCCCTTCCTGCTCAGTGAAGTCGACGACCGTTTCGCCGTTGATCTTCACGACGATGTTTTTCCCCTTGACGGTAATCGACTGCGTCCACCACTCGTTGTCCTTCGCCGGCGTCTTATACAGCTTGACGAAGTAATAGATGCTGCCGGTCTTCACCGGGTCCTTATGGGTGACGTTGACCTGCGACTCGTAGCCGAGGTCGGGCCAGCCGGTCTCCTGGAACTTGGTGTGAAAGAAGATCCCCGAGTTGCTCCCCGGCGTCGTCATCACTTCGGTCTTAAATTCGAAATTCTTGAACTCCTTCTCGGTGAACAGGTGCGACCGCGGGCCGTTGGCGACGATCTTCCCATCCTCGATCTTCCACAGTCCCTTGTCCGAGATCTTCCAGCCGGTGAAGTCCTTTCCATTGAACAGGCTGATCCAGCCTTCGCCTTCATCTGTCTCGAGCGGCTTGGAATCCTCGGCGCGGGCGGCGTTCAACAGTCCCGGCAGCAGTCCGAACGTCAGGGCGAGAATCGCCAGCGGGGCAACACGGCGCATGGTGCAGTCTCCTGGATGGGGTCGGTCGGCGAACCGGAATGATACCACGGTCGCCGGCATTCCGGCCTCGATTCAGGACGTGAAAATCCGGCCACATTCCGTGATCTGTTCGACAGCGGGTCGATTGCATCCTCGCACTGCGGGCTCGGTTGGCAGCCCGCACCATCATGAGTAGAGTGCCCAAGTGGTCGCGTCGTGGGACCCTGCCCGGGGGCACATGGCGCGACGTACGAATTGCTCGCCTGCATCTCACCTTTCTGGAGCGCTCCATGATCGTTCGCTGGTTCGCCGTCACTGTGCTGGGCTTCGTCGTGCTGGCCGGCTCGGCCGGCGCGGAAGATAAACTGAACACCCCGCCGGAAGGCTTCAAAGCCCTGTTCAATGGAAAAGACTTGACGGGCTGGAAGGGATTGGTCGGCAATCCCAAGACTCGGGCGGCGATGAGCAAGGAGGACCTGGCCGAGAAGCAGAAGGTTGCGGACGAGAAGATGCGGGCCCATTGGAAGGCCGACGACGGGATCCTCGTGTTCGACGGGAAGGGAGACAGCCTCTGCACGGCCAAGGACTACGGCGACTTCGAGATGTACGTCGATTGGAAGATCGAAAAGAAAGGGGACAGCGGGATCTATCTCCGCGGCACCCCGCAGGTGCAGATCTGGGACTGCGACGAACCTTCCTACAAGCAGCACGGCGCCGAGAAGGGTTCCGGGTCGCTCTGGAACAACCAGAAGAATCCCCGATTCCCGCTGGTCCGGGCCGATAACCCCGTCGGCGAGTGGAACACGTTCCACATCAAGATGGTGGGGGACAAGGTGACGATCCACCTCAACGGCAAGCTCGTCGTCGACAACACGGTTCTCGAGAACTACTGGGAGCGCGACAAGCCCCTCTACGCGAAGGAACAGATCGAACTTCAGAACCACGGCAACACGCTCTACTTCCGGAATATCTACATCAAGGAACTGCCGTCCGAGACGAAGTGAGGGACGGACCGGCAGGCGTTCCGCCTCAGCCGCGATTCGAGTGAAAGCGAAAGGGCGATCCGGAAATGGATCGCCCTTTTTTCGTGTTCCGTGATATCCCGCCGCGGCCCACGCCTGATCCACTGAAACGAAACGCAAACCACTCGAATCGAAAGGATCTCGGACGCCGGAACACGTGCCGGCGAAAGTGACCGCGGCCTGCGGAGTTCTTCGATCGGAGAAGTCGACGAGGAGCGATTCGGCTTGGGGTCCGATCGAGTGTCACACGGCTGGGGCGGGACTTCCCTTGGTCGCCGGCAGATGGCCGAGAATCGCCTTCAGTTCTTCTTCGCCGAGAGACTCTTTCTCGAGCAGCGCCTTGGCGAGGCTTTCCAGATCGGCCCGATGCTCGGCCAGCGTCTGGTGAGCCCGATCGGCGGCGGCCGTCAGGAACTTCTGCACTTCCTGGTCGATGATCCGCGTCGTCTCCTCGCTGAATTTCCGCTGCTCGTGGATCTCTTTCCCCAGGAAAGGATGATCCTCGCTCTGCGTGAAGGCGACGGGGCCGATGGCCTCGCTCATTCCCCAGTTGGAGACCATGCGGCGAGCAAGGCTGGTCGCCTTGTTGAGGTCGTCCTCGGCCCCCGCGGAGTATTCATCGAAGATCAGCTTCTCCGCGGCTCGGCCCCCCATGATGAACGTGAGCTGGGCGTGGAGCCGCTTTTCGCCGATGTTGTACCGGTCTTCATCCGGCAGGAGCTGCGTGACGCCGAGCGCCCGGCCGCGCGGAATGATCGTCACTTTGTGCAGCGGATCGATGCCCGGGATGAGCCACGCGAGGAGCGCATGCCCCGCCTCATGGTAAGCGGTCATCTCGCGCTCGTGCTTGTTCATCTGCTCTTCGCGCTTCGGCCCCATCCGCACCTTGTCGCGGGCCTGCTCGAAGTCCTCCATCGTGACGGCGCTCTTCCCCTCGCGGGTGGCAAGAAGCGCGGCCTCGTTCACCAGGTTTCGCAGATCGGCCCCCGAGAAGCCGATCGACTGGGCGGCGACGCGGTCGAGGTCGACGTCGGCGGCCAGCGGGACCTTGCGGACGTGGACCTTGAGGATCCCGACGCGTCCGACCTTGTTGGGACGATCGATGGTGACGTGGCGGTCGAAGCGGCCGGGGCGGAGGAGAGCGGGATCGAGCACGTCCGGCCGGTTGGTCGCCGCAATGACGATCACCGTCTCGCCCGGATTGAACCCGTCCATCTCGCTGAGGATCTGGTTGAGCGTCTGCTCGCGTTCATCGTGGCCGCCGCCAAGCCCCGTCCCGCGCATCCGTCCCACCGCATCGATCTCATCGATGAAGATGAGGCAGGGGGCATGATCCTTCGCCGTGCGGAACAGATCGCGGACGCGGCTGGCCCCGACGCCGACGAACATCTGGATGAACTCGGAGCCGTTGATTGAGAAGAACGGCACCCCCGCTTCGCCGGCGACCGCCCGGGCGAGCAGGGTCTTCCCTGTTCCCGGCGGCCCCATCAGAAGCACCCCCTTGGGAATCGTCGCGCCGAGCCGTTGGAACTTGGCAGGGTTCTTGAGGAACTCGACGATCTCCGCAAGTTCCCGCTTGGCATTGTCCATGGCGGCGACGTCGTCAAACGTCGTCTGATGTGAAGACGGGCGGAACCGCTTCGCCGGACTGCGGATGAAGTTTCCCATCATGCCGGTCTGGAATGGGTCGCCCGCGGTCCGCCGCATCATCAGAAATGCGAACATGAACAACAGGAGCGCCGGCCCGAGGAACCAGATCAGCATCTGCGAGCCGAAACCGGTCCCGACTTCTTCCACGTCGAACGGGACTTTCTTCTCCTTAAGCAGTGGGATCAGCTCGCGATCTTCGATCTGCCGCGGCGGCAGGACGGTGTTGAACTTTTCCAGCAGCTTGGCCCCTTCCTTGTCGGGGTCGTTCGGACTCGACTTCCAGGCGCCCGTCAGCACCTCGTCGAAGACCTTGACCTCTTTGACATTCCCCAGTTCGAGCTGCTGGAGAAAGAAGGAATACTTGATCCGGTTGCCCGTATTCGACGGAGACTTCTGATAGAGGTACAGGATCAGGATGCCGCCAAGGACCAGGATGAGCAGAAAGGGTCCGGCGAGCGGGAGGCGCGGCCCCTCCTCCGCATCGCCCACCGGCGGGCCTGGGGGTCGCGGTGGCGGGTTCTGCGAATCCTGGGGCTTCTCGGACATGACACCTCGAGGGGGTGCGGCAAGTACAAGCGGCGAAATGAATTTTGGCTGAAGGGTACACAACCGCACGCGGGGGGACAATGCGCGGCTCACGCCTTGAGACAAGTCATTTTAACGCAAAGACGCGAAGGGTCGCAAAGAAACGCAAAGTGAAAGGCTATGGTCGGCAGAAGAGGCCGCGGCATCATTTTCTGCGCCAATTGACTCTCACTGGGTCTCTTTATGCCTCTTCTTTGCGTGCCTTTGCGATCCTTGCGCCTTTGCGTTAAGTGCCTTCCGCATTACGCGAGGATGTCGCGGAGGACGTGGCCGTGGACGTCTGTCAGGCGGAAGTCGCGGCCGGCGTAGCGGTACGTCAGACGCTCGTGGTCGAAGCCGAGGAGGTGGAGCATCGTCGCGTGCAGGTCGTGAACGGGGACCGGCTTTTCGACCGCGCGGAATCCGAACTCATCGGTCGCCCCGTAGACGGTTCCCCCCTTCACGCCGCCACCCGCGAGCCAGCAGGTGAAGCCGTAGTGGTTGTGGTCGCGACCGCTCAGTGCGGGGAATTCGGCGACCGGCGTGCGGCCGAACTCGCCACCCCAAAGGACCAGCGTCTCGTCGAACAGGCCGCGCTGTTTGAGGTCGGCGAGGAACGTCGCGATCGCCGGGTCCCACTCGTCGGCGAGTTTCTTGTGGGCGGTCGCGATGTTGTCGTGGTTGTCCCACGGCTGCCCCGCCCCGCTCCACACCTGCACGAACCGCACGCCCCGCTCGATCAGCCGCCGGGCGATCAGCAGCTGTCGTCCCTGTGTGGTTTCGCCGTAGGCTTGCTGAATGGTCTTCGTCTCCTTCGTCACATCGAACGCTTCGGCGGCGTCCGTCTGCATGCGGTAGGCGAGTTCGAAGTTCTGGATGCGGGCTTCGAGCCGTGCATCTTCGGCCCGCGGGACCTGGTGCATCAGGTTGAGCTGCCGGAGCAGGTCGAGCTGCTTGCGCTGCTCGGTCAGGTTCGCGTTCTCGGGACCGAGGTTGGCGATAAGTTGCCGCGTCTTCGCCGGATCCTTGATCTGAGTGTTGACGTAGGTTCCCTGGTAGGCCCCCGGAAGGAACGCCGACCGCCAGTTCCGGGTCGACATGATCGGGTAGCCCCCCGGACACATCGCGATGAAGCCGGGAAGGTTTTGATTCTCCGTCCCCAGGCCGTACGTGACCCACGCCCCCATGCTGGGGACCGCAATGCGGCCGTTCCCGCAATTCATCATCATCAGGGACGGCTCGTGGTTCGGCACCTCCGCCTGCATCGAGCGGATGATGCACATGTCATCGATGTGGGCCGCGGTCCGCGCGAAGAGATCACTCACCTCAATGCCCGACTGCCCGTACTTTTTGAACGCGAACGGCGACTTCATCGCGTGCCCGGTCTTCCGCTCGGTGCGGAGGTTCTGCACCGGCAGCGGTTGACCGTGGTACTTGTCGAGCATCGGCTTCGGATCGAACGTATCGACCTGCGACGGCCCGCCGTTCATGAAGAGATGGACGACGTGCTTCGCCCGTGCGGGGAAGTGCGGCTGCTTGGGAGACAGCGGGAGGCTGGTGTCCGGCGCGGCCGCCTCGGTGGCGGCGTCGGCCCGAGACAGCAGTCCTTCGTCCGAGAGAAGACCTGCGAGTCCGAGCGCCCCGAGACCGGTTCCCGAGCGGCGAAGGAGTTCACGACGAGAAACGAAGTTCGGCAGCATGGAGCGAGTCTGCGAATAGAAATTGGCTTTGTGATTCACTGGATATTGTGGCGAGCTACTGGCGAAGTCCGGCGCTTCTCAAGCGTTGTGCGACGACCGCTTTTTCCGCTTCTGACAGAGGAACTCGTGGCTCTTGGGAATAATCCACAATCAGGTCGTACCCGCCGGCGTCGTACATCCCGTCGAAGGCCGCTTGAAGGTCGAGCGCCACGTCGGGATCTCCGGGCAATAGTGGGATCGGCAGCGGTGGGAGCCGATCCTCAAGCGAGATGGCCCAGAATTCGGTCAGGGGGAGGCGCTCCACCCGCGTCACGTAACAATAATACCGCCCCTCTGAAGGCTTCCCTTCGAGACGAATCCGCGCCCCCTGGCTGAGAAGGTCAATCTCGACGAGGTTTGCTCCCCCTCGCAACAGTCGCTCCCTTCGGCGGTGATACTCGCGCCGCCCACGACCTCGCTTGTTGACGGGCGACAGAACCTCGATGGCCGTGACCAGGCGGCGTTTCTGAGCGTCACGGATCTCGACCGAGATATGAGGAACCTCTTCGGGCAGAATCGACCTCATCGTGCCGGAAGCAGCGGCAATTCTCTCCTGAGTGGCGATCGATCCCACGGGGGATTTCTGAAAGACGCCCACATCCGGATAGCGCGGTTCCGGGGAGATGAGAACTTCGTCTGGCTCTCCCCGCACGGTCCACTCGGCCAGCAGGGCGATATATTTCGGCCGCAGCTTCGGCACGAGTTGCCGCCAGATTTCATTGCTGAATGAACTGTGAAAGTTCATTCGATAAACCCCTTCGACGTAGGGGTCCATGCCAGGAAATGGGGACGGCATCGTTTTCTCCCGACGGATGATCGACTTTCAGGTTCCCAGTCTCTCATTCGCCCAGACCTGGTCGGCCGCGTTCAGTGCGACGCGCGGCGGCTTCCGATAGTTGACCACGTGGCGATAGCCCAGAAGGTCGTAAATCGTAGTGAACGCCAGCTGAAGATCGAGCAGCACATCGTCATCTCCCGGAAGCAGCGGGACGGGAACGGTCGGCAGCGGTTCTCGAAGCGAAATGGGCCAGGTGTCAGCGAAGGGGCGTGCGTTTGCGCGACTGAGGAAGACGAAATACTCACGATGCGGAAACTCGCCGACCAGCGGCAGTCGCTTTCCCTCCCGCAACAAATCAATTTCCAGGAGATGAGCGGTCCCTCGCAGAATCTTGTTCCGCTTCCGCAGATACTCTCGATAACCCTGACCGCGTTTGTTCGTCGGCGAAAGGACTTCGATCGCGGTCACCAGCCGCATCTCTTCGACATCGCGGATCTCGACAGAAACGTGTGGGACGCGACGGGGAATGGGGTTTCGAAGCTTCAACGGCGCTTCGAGAATCGCTGCTCCGCCGCGTCTGTGCTCCGGTGTGCGCTCGATGACTACCACGTCGGGATACATGGCGGAGGTCTGACTCGCGATGTCGTCTTCCGTGTCAATGACCTGACGTTCGGTCGTAAGCGCGACGTAACGAGGAAGGATCTTGGGCGAGAGCTGGCGCGCGATCTCTGAGCAGAGCTGGCTGTGGACCGACATCCAATGTGGTCCTTCCAGCCACGGGTCCATGCCAGGAAATGGAGAAGGCATCGTCAGTCTCCGTCGAACTCATGATCGCGTACCCGAGGCTTTCATCATATCAGTCGACGAACGCGAACTCGTTGGTCAGCAGCAGGGCGTGGACGTAACGGAACCATTGGTCGGAGTTGGGAGTGGTGCCGAGGTAGTCGAGGGCGAGTTTCTTTTCTTCGGCCGATTGCGGGCGGGAGAAGAGAATCCACGAGACGCGGTCGAGTTTGGCTTCGAGGGTCGGCTGAGACTGCACGTCCGACCGTCCGATGAGATGGGTGGCACAGGCGTGCGAGAACGCGTTGTTCATGAGGAACAGGGCCTGGGGCGGGACGGTGGTCGTCTCGCGCTGCGGGCTGCTGCCGGCGGGGTCGGGGAAGTCGAAGTCGCGGTACAGCGGCGCGAGGTCCTGCCGGTTGATGTGACCGTAAAGGGTGCGGCGCGGCAGAAAGGTGTCGAGGATGGTGACGGCGGGCCCGCCGAATGTGGGCTGCAGTTTGCCGGTGACGGCGACAAGCGAATCGCGCAGGGCCTCAAGGTCGAGCCGACGGCGGGTCATGCGGCCGAGGAGGCGGTTCTCGGGGTCGGTGGGGGTTGATGGTTGATTGTTGATGGTTGATGGAGAAGAGACAGGCGGGACCGAGGACGTCTGGCGATAGACCGACGACAGCACGATCTGCCGATGGATCTGCTTCAGCGACCACCGTGCGCGTCCCTCGGTTGGCTGCTCTGTCCCTAGACCCTCAACCCTCGACCCTCGACCCTCCTTCAACTCCGCCGCCAGCCAGTCCAGAAGTTCCGGGTGCGTCGGCGGGTCGGACCGCAGGCCGAAGTCGCCCGCGGTAGCCACCAGTCCCTGGCCGAAATGGTGCATCCAGAGGCGGTTGACGATGACGCGTGCGGTGAGCGGGTTGGTGGGGCTCGCCAGGACGTCGGCCAACGCGTCCCGGCCGCTTCCCTTGGTGAAGGGTTTCCGATTCGGATCGGTGATGCCCGGAGCCCATCGTGGCACATCGGCGCCGGGGCGGGCCGGATTGCCCCGAAGGAAGACACGGCCGTTGCTCGGGTTGGCGACTTCGACCAGAGACATTGCGCGTGGCGGAGCCCCCGGACCCTTGGCGGCCCACGATTCGATTTCCTTGAGCAGTTTCTGGAAATCTCCCTGCGAGGCGCGGTCGGGAAGGAGCGACAGGAAGCCCCAGCCCAACAGTCGCGGCAGGTTGGCCGGAGCGTCCGCACCGTAAAGCGTCAGGCGGACTTCCTCGGCCGCGTCGTCCGGCAACCGCTTCGGAACAAGTTCCTCGATGGCGACTCCGGGCGCTTCTGCATAAGCCGTCAGCTCACGCCACTCGCGGTCGATGCGCTTCAGCACATCGGCATAGCGCTGCGCGACGTCCTTCATCGTCTGCGGGGCGGGCTGTCCCGAGAACGCCGCACGGATCAACGGGTTGATCTTGAGCCTCTCGTCGGTCTCCGTCGCAATCCGCGCCAGCACGCGCTGGACGCGCTCGGACTCCGCTTGTGGTGTCGCAGGGCTTTCCGGAGCCGTCGCCGCTCCCACCGCATGCGCCGGGTCGAACGCATCAGCGAACAGGTGCCACACCGTCCACACGGGATGCTTCGACCGCTGCGTCTCTTCGAGGTACTTCTGCCACCGCACATTCATCGCGGGGTTCAGGTCCCCCTTGTCGGTGATCAGCATGAAGTTCTCGGTCGTCGGCTGATTGCGGACGGTGTAGGCCGCCATCAGGTACTCGCCGCAACGATTCCGCGCCCCGTCGACGATCCCGTTGAACTTCTCGTTGACGAACTCGTCCATCCGCTGGAGCCGCTTCCACAGCTCGAAGTCGTAGGTGCGGTATTCGTCGGTGTTGGGCGGAGCGTCGCGGAGCGGGAAGACGAGAGGCTCGCGGGCGTTCTTGAAGATGCCGTAGAGCGAGTAGTAGTCGGCGGTCGGGATCGGGTCGAACTTGTGATCGTGGCAACGGGCACAGCCGACGGTGATTCCCAGCACGCCACGCGTCAGCACGTCGATGCGGTCGTCGAGGATGTCGTGCTGGTTGTTCATGAAGCGGTTGCCCGCCGTCAGGAAACCGAGGGCCGCGAGGCGCTCCGAGGGGAGATGGGGCATGAGATCGGCCGAAAGTTGCTCGCGGAGAACCTGGTCGTACGGCAGGTCCTCGTTGAAGGCGTTGACGACGTAATCGCGATATGTCCAGGCCCACGGATACTGGACATCCTCGAAGAACACGTATCCTTTCGTGTCGGCGTAGCGGGCGACGTCGAGCCAGTAGCGGGCCCACCGCTCGCCGTATTGGGGCGAGGCGAGCAGGCGATCGACGAGTTGCTCGTAGGCATCAGGCCGCGGGTCGTTGATGAACTCCGCCGCTTCCTCGGGAGTCGGCGGCAGGCCGATCAGGTCGAGCTTCAATCGCCGTAACAGCGTGCGACGGTCGGCATCGTCCGAGGCCGTCATGCCGTTCGCTTCGAGCTTCGCGAGGATGAACCGATCAACGGGGGTGCGGGGCCAGTCGGTTCGCTTCACCGCGGGCAGCGCGGGGCGCTTGATAGGCTGGAAAGCCCAGTGAGTGCGGGCCGCCTCGCCGATCGACTTCGACTCGACCACCGCTTCGGCCGGCCACGGGGCGCCGCGCCGCACCCATTCGGTCAGGCTGGCGATCTCGGTGGCGGCGAGCTTGCCGTCGGGGGGCATCTGGATGCTCCCCGCATATTTCACTGCCTCGACCAGCGAACTTTCGTCCGGCTTCCCCGGAATGACGACCGGCCCGCCGTCGCTCCCCTTCATGAGGCCGGCCTTCGAATCGAGCCGCAGCCCGAATTCCTGCTTCTTCGCTCCATGGCAGCTCTGGCACTTCGCGACCAGCATCGGCCGCACGTTCTTCTCGAAGAACTCCGTGTCTTCACGTGACACTTCGGGAGCTTCGGCCCCGAGAACCGGGACGATGTTCGTCGCCAGGACGGCGCTCAGAACAGCACACACCGGAAGCAGCAGACGCATCCACATTGCGGGGATGACCTCGAAGGGAACCGTTTCTGGCGGGCGCAGACGCAGCGGAGAACGCGTCGTCTCCGTGGGCAGCGCGGGTGAACAGGAGTGTCCATGGCCGGACGCTGCACCATTCACGATACCCCCCGCGGGAATGCGGGGAAAGAGCGCGTGCGGGAGCGGAACCGCCGCAAACGAATCCCGGAACCATGCCTCATCCGGGCTATCCGACGGCCGCGCGCTCTTCGGAGGCGTCGCTGGCCGAGTCGTGGCCGCGCCATTGGCTTTCGCGGGCGGTCTGCTCGATTCTCAGCAGTCGCTCGCCGAGGTGGTCGATGCGGCGGGCGACCTCGTCGGTCGTCTGCTCCATGCCGCCCGAGACCAGCGTGACCACGCCGAGGAACAGCAGCATCTGTCCGACCGTGGTGATCAGCCAGCCGGTCGGCGTGAAATGTTCCGGCCCGCCGAAGTATCCCCACAGCACCATGGCCGTGCCGATCGTCATTCCGAGCACGCCCGCGTAGGCGAGGAACTGTCCGGCGAGCGACGTCGAGTTGGATCGACGCGGCGCATCGCTGACGAAGGCCTGCGGATCGAGGTGGGGTCCGGCGAGCGGGGCCTGCGGATCATCGAACCGCAAGACGTGGCCTGAGGCGGTCCGCGTCCCCGATTCGGGACGAGGACGCACGTTCGGAGTACGTCGCGGACCGGTCAGCGTCTCGGCGTTGTCGTGGCGGCGATGCGAGACGGCGGCTGCGGCGGGTGTTGCGGCAGGAATTTTCGGCGCGCGCTGACGGCGGATGTGCGGGGCTGGAATCGCGGACGGAGCGGCGTGCGACTCGAAGGACTCTTCTGATTCGGCCGCAACGGCTTCGACCTGGCCGTCGACTTCCCTCGAAGCGGCCAGTGGAGCGCGGCCGGCCGTTGGTGGAAGCGGCAGCGTGTCAGGTCGGACGTCGGCGATGTTTTCGGCGTCTTCGGTCAATTCGGCGGAGGTGGACGGTCCGGCATTCGGCGGAGCGGAGTCCTTCGCGGCTGCCAGGGGGCGTGGACGGACGACGGTGCGTGGAGCGGGCGAGTTTCCGGAAGGGGGGCGCGGTAAAGGTTCCTCGTCGCTGGTGGCAGACGTCGGGGCGGGAGACTCCGCGCTCGATGACGCGGAAGCGGCCCCCAGAATCCCGGAATGCGGGCTGTCGACACGAAAGGTGCGACGACGGCTGCCGGCCGTGGGGGACGTCGTCGGAGCGGCACTGCCAGCGACCGGAGCGGCTTCGGACGCGGTTCCGGCGCTCGACGGTGCGGCCACGGGAACGGACGGGGTGTAGGGGTCGAGCACCATGCCGCTCGACCATCGCTCGAGAAGCTCGCGGGCTTCGCGGGTGCGGGCCGAAGCGCGGAGCGTCTGCGGGGTGTCGAGCACCGTGCTGCACGTGGCGCAGCGCACGTGCCGGTTGTCGGCCGACACTTCCGCCGCCACGTCCGCCTGACAGTTCGCGCACCACATCCCTGTGGTTTCCCAGGCTGGAGACCGGAGTCTGAGGAAGATTCGAAGAACAGAGGCGTGCGGGGACGGGCTCCGCCCGACCCGCAAGCGGCGGGATTATCGCGATGGCCCCATTTCGTGCAAGACCGGATCGAGCCCAAACGGGTCGCAGGGTAGCATCGAGGCGAACGAATGCCTCTGGACAACGTGGGAGGACAGGCGAGTGAACGTGGTCGTGTATCACATCGCGAGCGGTCAGGCGTTCTTCAGTGGGGCGGGGCTCGTGATGGCCGCCCTGATCATGAAGCGCCGTTCGAAGTGGGTCACACGGTTGCGGCTGCTGGGCCTGTTTCTGGGGCTTTGTCTCGTGACAGTGTCGGCCACTCCGTTTCCCCTACCGGTCTGTGCCGGCCTCTTCGCTCTCACGGTTGCGACCGTCATCGTCACCTGGAAACCCGTCCCGCAGCCGCGGTCGATACGTGTGCTGACATGGGGAACGTTGGCCTTCTGGGGCGGAATGGCGGCGTGGGAAGTGCCATATCATCTGGTTCCGCGCGCCCCTTGGTGGCAGAGCGGAACGACGTTGTACGTGATTGGAGATTCGGTCAGCGCCGGAATGGAGTCGCCGGGTGAAGTGACGTGGCCGAAGCGGTTGGCGTCGCGCGGCGTCGCGGTGCGAGACTTTTCGCGGATGGGGGCGACGGCGCGGTCGGCGATTGCGCAGGCCAGTCAGATCGACGGTCCGGGAGTCGTACTGATCGAAATCGGCGGGAACGACCTGCTCGGCCCTGGCTCCGGAGCATCTTCTCAGGCTTTCGAGGCCGACCTCGATCGGATGCTGGCGGCGTCTGTCGGCGAGGGGCGGACGCTCGTCATGCTGGAGCTGCCACTGCCGCCATTCGCCAATGGTTACGGAGAAGTTCAACGCCGGCTGGCGAGGCGGTACGGAGCGGTCTTGATTCCGAAGCGGTTGTTTCTGCGGATCCTGTTGACTGACGATGCGACCGTGGACGGGATCCATCTTTCGGACAACGGACAGGACATGTTTGCCGCGATGGTGAGCAGGGTGCTGGGAATCCCGGATTGACTGCGGAAGCCGTTCTCCCCTGGCATGCGTCTGCCTGATCCACTCGTCACGTGGCGCGTGAGGGCTACTTCAAATCGCTCTTCCGCACGAAACGGCGGCCCTTCATCTCGAACCGCGGTAATGAGCCCGTGGCGGCCAGTGTCACGTCGACCTGGAAGTGCAGGCGATCCTTGAGCGTCTTGCGAACATGTTCGAGCAGTTCGGTCGAACGCTCGCCGTCCGCCGATTCGGCCGCCGGTTCGATCTCGATCGTCAGGTGGTCCATCGCCCGCCGCTTCTCGACCGTGATGCGGTACTCGGCGATCGCATGGAATTCGCGCAGGATGGCTTCGAGGTGCGACGGGAAGACGTTGTTGCCGCGGACGGTGATCATGTCGTCGACGCGGCCCTGGATGCCGCCTTTCAGACGCAGCAGCGACCGCCCCGGAGAAGGTTGCGGATCGATGCGGACGAGGTCGCCGGTGCGGTAACGCAGGAGCGGCGAGCCGGCGCGCCCGAGGTTGGTGATCCAGAGTTCGCCCGTTTCGCCGGGGCCGACCGGCTCATGCGAGTCGGGATCGACCACTTCGGCAATGCATTCGGTTTCGAGGACTTCGAGACCTCCCGGATTGTCGGCGGGCTCGATCGCCAGCGAGCCGATCTCGGTCATGCCCCAATGGTCGAAGACCCGCGCGCCCCATTCCGCTTCGAGCAGCTTGCGGGTCGACGGAATGTTGCCCCCCGCTTCCCCCGCGACGATCAATCCGCGCACCGGACTCCCTGCCAGGTCGATTCCTTTCTCGCGAGCGACCTCCGCCAGCCGCAGCGCATAGGTGGGCGTGCAGCAGACGATCGTCACCTGGTGATCGATCAGCATCCGCAGCCGGGCTTCGCTTCCGAGCCCGCCGAGCGGTACGCACAGGCGGCCAAGGCGTGCGGCACCGTCGAATGCGGCCCAGAAGCCGATGAAGGGTCCGAATGAAAAGGGAAAGGCGAGCCGGTCCTCGGTGCGGAGGCCGACGAGTCGATAGATCTGCTCCCAGCACTCCTCGAACCAGCTCCACGTTTCGTGCGTGTCGAGCCAGCGGAGCGGCTGTCCCGTCGTTCCCGACGTCTGGTGCAGCCGGCAATACTGCGTGAAGGGGAACGTCAGGTTGGTGCCGTAGGGCGCGTTCTCCGACTGGTCGCGAGCGAGGTCGGCCTTGGTGACGGGAGGCAGCCGCCGCAGGTCGTCGGGGGTCTTGAGGTCATCCGCCGTCAGTCCCGCCTCGGCGAAGCGCCGCGTCCAGAAGGGATTCGCGGGGATAATCGCCTTGACCAGGCGCTGCAGACGCTCCGACTGCCGGAGACGGAGTTCGGCTCGCGAACTGTTTTCCGGATGTGGAGAGACGTCGCTCATGGGCTCTCGGAATGTGTCGCACCCAGGGAACAGCTCTGGGCACCCTGGGTGCCGAAGCAGAAGACGTTCACATTTCGCAGCGGTTTGCTGCGGCACCCTGGCTGCTCAAAGCCGCATCCAGGGTGCGAATCTCGACATCGCTTATTGGCTCTCGGATTCGACCTTCATGAACTCGCGCAGGAGCACCGTCGCGTACGCTCCGGCAGGCAGCGTGAAACCGAATCGGAGTGCCCCCGGTTCGCCACTGACGGTCAGATCGCGCGGGCGAATGAGGTAGTGACGTCGCGTGCCGGGCGTCAGGTTCTTGTACTTCAGGAAGTGATCGGGAACGAGGCCATGCGCGGCCAGCAGTCGTTCCTCACGGGCCGCCACGTCGCCGCGCGTCGGGATCATCCGCGGTCCGAAGATCGGGCCCGTCAGCATGATCTCTCCCGCGTCGAACCGCGGTTGCTCTCGGTCCGCGTCCTCGACGGTGAAGATTCCCCCCGTCGCCGTCACCTGCATCACGTCCCCCACCAGCACGCGGTGCAGCAGCCCCTCGGCCATTCGCTCCATCAACGCCTGATTGAAAAGGGCGGACTGAACCGCGGACAGCGCCAGCCGCAACAGAAACTTCCGCCTCGCTCGCGGAATGCGATAAGGATCCGACTCGCCCCGCAACAGTTCAAACCCGAGCGAGAGCGTCTGGGCGTCCCGGCCGAATCGCTGCTCGCCATAATAGTTCGGAACGCCGAATTGCTCGATCCGCTCGCGGATCGCCTCGGCCCGCGTGAAAGCGTCGGGTCCCACGTTCCGAACGACGATGCCGAAGCGGTTCCCCAGGAGATGGCCCGGCCGCAGCTTGTTGCGATGGATGCCCGTCCGCAGGATGCGGATCTGCGGGTGCTGGAACGCCGCGACGCGCTCGGCCGTCTTTCGCGGCACCGAGACCTGCTGCCGCGTCACCGCATGGCGGTCTTTCATCCCCGCCATGCCGACGTCCTGCAGGGCGATCCCCAGTTCGCGGGCGAGATGGCTCGTCAGCTGCTCGGCCGAAAGTCCGCGTTTTTCGACCCACAGATAGATGAACTCTCCTTCGCCTGAGGGGAGGTACTCCGGAAGCTCCTCGACTTCGAAGTCTTCCGGCGAGGCCCGCAACGTCCCTCCGACGCCGGGGAGGTCGGCCGTCAGATAAGGAAGAGACTGCGTCGGATCAAAACGCGGCGCTCCGCTCGCCGGTGCGGGCGAAGTCTCGGCGGGTTGCGGTGCGGGGTCGTTGGACATGGATTCAAGCAGATTCGCTGCGTCCGAAATGCTTTGTCCACTTCAGCAGCAAAAGGGTAGCCGGGTCTGACCGATGGGGCGGACCGGATCACCCAGGTCCCGGGCCTACTCAAAGCCTCAGACCCGGCCACCCGGCCGTTGGACATGAATTGAAATAAAAGCAGTGACGCGGGCGACTTCTGGATAGCTGTCTTTCGCTCCCGCGAAAGACAGCCATTATGGCGCGTTGCCAATGCGTTTTCCGCTTTGTCGCCCTGTCTTCCGAGGCCGGGTGTCAGATTTCGTCCGGCCTTGGAAGGCCGGACTATGGAAAACCCGGCAATAACTCGCTCTAACGTTCCAGCGCCTGCTTGAAGTCAGCGATGAGATCGTCCGGGTGTTCGATGCCGATCGACACGCGAATCGTCCGTTCGCTGATGCCGGCCTTGCGGCGAGCCTCGGCCGTCATTGAGGCGTGGCTCATCGTCTCGGGATAACTGATGAGCGACTCGACGCCGCCCAGGGACTCTGCCAGCTGCGCCAGCTTCGTTCCCGTGAGGAACCGTTCCGCATCAGCCCGCGTCCCCTTCACGTCGAAGCTGAGCATCGCCCCGAATCCCTTCTGCTGCCGCTTGGCCAGGGCGTGTTGCGGGTGGTCGGAGAGGCCGGGGTAGTAGACCTTCTCGACCTTTGGATGCTGGGCCAGGAATTCGGCGACGGCCTGCGCCCCGCGCTGATGGGCTTCCATCCGCGGGCCGAGCGTCTTGATGCCGCGAAGCACCAGCCACGCGTCGAACGGCGAGCAGGCGGTGCCGAGAGCATTCACGACGTATCCGACGCGCTCGGCGTGCGGCTTGTGCTTCGTGATGATGGCGCCGCCGACGACATCCGAGTGTCCGTTGAGGTACTTCGTCGTCGAGTGCATGACGACGTCGACGCCGAGGTCGAGCGGCCGCTGCAGGTAGGGAGAGAGGAAGGTGTTGTCGGCGATTGTCGTCGCCCCGCACCCCTTCGCGATTTCGACGATGGCCTGGATGTCGGTTACGCGGAGCAGCGGGTTGCTGGGCGTCTCAATCCAGATGCCCTTCGTGGCCGGCGTCACGGCCCGCTTGACGTTTTCGGCGTCGATCATGTCGACGAACGAGAACTTGTAGCCCATCGGTTCGAGGATGTTGTGGAACAGCCGGAACGTGCCGCCGTAGATGTCGGCCGGAGCGATGATGTGGTCGCCCGGAGCGAACAGGTACATGACGCTGGTGATGGCCGACATGCCGGTGCAGGTGGCCCGGCAATCGATCCCCCCTTCGAGGGCGGCGATGTTCTCTTCGAGGGCCCGCCGCGTCGGGTTGCCGCTGCGGGTGTAGTCGAAGCCGCGGTTGTGGATCAGGTCGTCCCAGCGGAAGGTCGACGTGGGATAGATGGGGGTGATGGCGGAGAGGAAGCCCGGATCCTTGTCGACGCCGGTGTGGACGCAGGTGGTTTCGAAGTGGAGCGAGCGGGCGGAGTCCGGCGCAGACATGTCAGGGTCCGAAGCGATACACGGAGGAGAGTCGATGGAAGAATCTCCCGTCAGTCTAAGGCAGACACAGGGGGACTTAAAGGGAGCGGGGAGAAACGGGGTGCGTTATGCGTCGGGTGCGCCGAATTGAGCGGCGCGATCGCGCTGGGATCCAACCGTTCGATCGAAGGCAACGGATTCCGCTTCAACCGTCAGCGGACGATGACGTCTTCCGTCGCCTGGAAGAGTTCCTGACCGGCGATGTCGAGACGCCCTCGACCGGCTCTTTCCTGACAAACCGGCGAGCAAGCGGCTATCCTGCCGGAGCTTCAACTGGGGTTTTTGCGTGGCCCGCCGCGTTTCGCGACCTGCTCTCTCTCGGATCGGAGCATTCGATGGCTCGTCTCGTCCTCCTGACCTTTCTGCTGATGGGAGTTTCGATCGTGACGGCGGCCGATGACCCGAGGCGTCCGCCGGCGATTGCCGTTGAGCATGTCCCCGTCGTGCCGGACGAACTGGCGGAGCAGTTGAGGCAGTACCAGAACGTGCGCGAGGCGGGGTTTCGCGGGTGGTCGCCGGACGGGAAAGGGATTCTGATCGCCACGCGGTTCGGCAATACGACGCAGCTGCATCGCGTGCCGGAGCCGGGCAGCCGCCGCACGCAGCTGACGTTTCTCGACGAACCGGTCGACGGGCGGTTCGTGCCCGAGACGAAGGACGGCACGCTGTTGCTGACGACCAGCCGCGGAGGCGACGAGAACTTCCAGATTGCGGTGCTGGGGGGCGGAGCCGGGCGTCCGCGGTTCCTGACGGATGGCAAGTCGCGGAACCTGCTCGACGCGGTGTCGCCCGACGGGACGCGGCTGGTTTACACAAGCAATCGCCGCAATCGCCGCGATATGGACCTGTATCTTGCGGCGGTCGACAGTCGCGAGTCCTCGATGCTGATGGAGGTGAAGAACGAGTCCTGGAGCGTCAGCGACTGGTCCCCCGATGGGAAGACTCTGCTCCTGAATCACTACGTTTCGATCAACGAGTCGCACCCCGCGCTGTTTTCTCTCGAGGAAAAGAAGCGGACGCCGCTGCCCATTCCGGAGAATGCCACGGGCTCGTTCGGCTCGATGCGGTTTGCCGCGGACGGGAAGTCTTTGCTTGTCGCGAGCGACATTGCGGGGGAGTTTCGCCAGCTGGCCCGCGTGGATCTCAAGACGTTCGAGTTTCGCTGGTTGACGCGGTCGATCCCCTGGGATGTGGAAACGATCGAGGTCGATCCGAAATCGGGCCGCGTCGCGTTCAGCGTGAACGAGGATGGAGCTTCGGCGCTGTACCTGTTGAGGGGCGACGAGCCGGTTCGAGTCGAGATTCCGCTCGGCGTGCTCGGAAGTCTGGAGTTTTCTCCCGACAGCCGCCGGCTCGGCTTCACGCTGGCGCGGCCGGACGCTCCGGCCGACGTCTATTCGCTCGACCTCGAATCGAAGGCGCTGACGCGGTGGACTTACAGCGAAGTCGGCGGGCTCGACGCGGAACGGTTCATCGCACCGAAGCGGGTGCGGTTCAAGTCATTCGACGGGTTGACCGTTCCTGCCTGGGTGTCGCTCCCGCCCGGGGCCGGCAAAGAGAAGCCGGCGCCGGTGCTGATCAACATCCACGGCGGGCCGGAGAGCCAGTCGCGGCCGACGTTCTCGGGGCTCGACCAGTTTTATTTGAACGAGATGGGGCTGGCGGTGGTCAAGCCGAACGTTCGCGGCTCGGCCGGATATGGGAAGACGTACCTCAAACTCGATAACGGCCCGAAGCGCGAGGAGAGCGTGCGAGACATCGGAGCGCTGCTCGACTGGATCGCCACGCAGCCCGAGCTCGATGCATCGCGGGTCGCCGTTTATGGCGGGTCATACGGCGGCTACATGGTCCTCGCGTCGCTGGTCCACTACAGCGACCGACTGAAGGCGGGTGTCGACGTCGTGGGGATCGCGAGCTTTGAGTCGTTCCTCAAGAACACCAGCGCCTACCGCGTCGATCTGCGGCGGGCCGAGTACGGGGACGAACGCGACCCCGCGATGCTCGAAGTCTTCCGCCGGATCGATCCGCTTCACCGCGCCGAGCGGATCACCGCCGCACTGATGGTGGCGCACGGACGCAACGATCCGCGGGTTCCGTTTTCGGAGGCGCAGCAGATCGTCACGAAGGTGCGAAGCGAAGGGCGAACGGTATGGACGGTCTACGCCGACAACGAGGGGCACGGCTTCGCGAAGAAGGACAACCGCGACTACGTGACGGCCGCGACGGCGCTGTTTCTTCAGCAGATGTTAGGAGAGTCCCGCAACGACTGACGCTGACGACAATC
Organism: Planctomycetaceae bacterium; assembly: GCA_020850695.1. GTDB lineage: Bacteria > Planctomycetota > Planctomycetia > Planctomycetales > Planctomycetaceae > JADZEF01. Next base: position 32,201 of record JADZEF010000117.1, read on the forward strand.
GATTGCGGCAGCAGTCCGTCGGAGACAGAGCGGCGCTCCCGTGGGCTCACGCAATGCCAAGTGCGGCCCTCAGGCAATCATCGATTTCGGACATCAAGGCTGGACCAAAGCGTCCGAGAACAGAGAGAACCAGTCCCTGCTCCAGTGTGATCAGATTCTCGCATTGAACGATCGAATCGATTCTGAGCCCCGTTCCCACAGCTTCCGGCGACATGATCGGGATCAGACGTTGCGTAGCCGCTCCAACTCGACGTCTGCGACTGCTGCTGATCAATGCCAGGATGGCATCATCGAGGGCAGCATTCCATCGGTCGTCCTGTACGACGAGCGCCGGCCGAACCTTACTGCCGGTTCGGTCACTGAAAGGGAAGTCAATCAGCACGACGTCGCCGCGAGTCAGTTTCATTTTTTTCGCGGATCCAGTGCGTCGTAGACGTCCATTTCGGGATCATCCCAGCCCGCACGTCGACCGGCCGCGGCCAGCAATCCCAACTGTTCGGCGCGCGTCAACGCCGGTTGGTCATCCGGTTCGACGAGCTGATCGAAAACGTCCGCAGGGACAATTACATACTCGGAATGGGTCTCGGGGTTGGTCACGCGCACGGCGCCGCGTCCCGCACTTCGGACGGCGTCCTGTTGCTCTTTCGTCAGCGTCAACATGGCTTCGGATTCACTCGCAGTCAAAATGAATCAAGGTTTCGGACTATTCAACCATCAGAAAAGCTCCGTCAGCGGCTTCGTTCCGAAGTCGACGATGGGGAACGGGCGGCCGGCGGGGCCGGGGAGGTGGCTTTCGAGGTTAAGGCCGAGGCTGTGGAAGATCGTGCCGACGACTTCGTTTGGCGGCGTCGGTCGCTCGGCCGGGTAGCCGCCGATCGGGTCGCTCTTGCCGATGACGCGGCCCCCCTGCACGCCCCCGCCAGCGAAATAGACCGTCCAACAGCCGGGCCAGTGGTCGCGGCCGCCGGTCGGGTTCACGCGCGGCGTGCGGCCGAACTCGGCGAGGTTGCAGACCAGCGTGTTTCCCAAGAGGCCGCGGTCGGCGAGATCTTCGAGCAGCGCGCTGTAGGCCTGATCGTACATCGGGCAGACCTTCTCCTTCATTCCTTCGATCGACGTGAAGGGGACCGAGCCGTGGATGTCCCAGGTCAGCTCGTTGAAGACGGTGAGGAACGTGTTGACCGTGACGAACCGCACGCCCGCTTCGATGAGGCGGCGGGCGAGGAGGCAGCACTGGCCGAAGCGGTTCATGCCGTAGCGGTCGCGGACGGTTTGCGGCTCTTTGGAGAGGTCGAAAGCTTCTCGGGCCTGTGTGCTGGTGACGAGGCGATAGGCGGCCTGGAAGTTTGAGTCGAGGAGTTGGGCGTTGGCGCTCTTTTCGAAGGCGTCGGCGGTGCTTTCGACGACGTCGCGGAGCTTGCGTCGGCGATCGATGCGGACTTCGCCGATGGTCTTCGGCGGAAGGAGGTCGGGGACCTTGAAGTCCGCCTTGGACGGGTCGGCCATCAGCACGAATGGGTCGTAGGCTTTGCCAAGGAACCCCGCATCCTGGCCATGAGGCAAGCCTCCACCGGTGCTGCCCATGGGCTCGGGGAGGATGACAAACGGGGGGAGGTCGGTCTTGCGGCCGCGCTGGTAGGCGTTGACGCACCCCGCGTGCGGAGTGTTGATGCCGCCGCTGAAGAGGCGGCCGGTCTGCATCATCTGGTGGCCGGTGTCGTGCACGGCGGCCGCGGTGTGATAACACGACCGCACGAGCGAGAACTTGTCGGCATGCTTCGCATGCAGCGGGAGAACCTCGCTGATGCGGATGTCGGGCGAGCTGGTCGCGATGGGCTGGAACGGTCCGCGGATCTCGGCGGCCGCGTCCGGCTTCATGTCGAACAGGTCGATTTGACTCGGCGCGCCGAGGTTGAAGATCATGATGCAGGCGCGGTCGTCCTTGTCGGAAGAGACCTGCCCTGCGGCTTTCGCCTGGGCCATATCGGCAAGGCTCAGCCCGACCGCTCCCAGCGTGCCGACCTGGAGGAAATCGCGGCGGGTGAGGCCGTCGCAGGTGTGGGCGGTGCCGTTGCCGGTGAGGTTCAGCATGGCGCGGGTCCAGAGTGCGGTGCAGGAGGGAGAAGCCGACGTCGGATCGACGGGCTGCGGAGAGAAGCATGTCGGCCGAGCGATCGGCGATCTTTGATCTTATCGCCGCTTTCCGGGGTGAACAAGAATTGTGGAGCGGCGTGACCCGGCGGCGCGGGGCGCCAGCGTCATGCGAGGGGGCGTCTTTCCTCCTCTCGCCCGTGAGGGTGGCTCGCACTTTCATGTCATTGTGGCGTACTACCGTCGGGTGTTCCGCTTCGTAGCCTGGCCTTCCCAGGCCGGGCGCGAGGTTTTGTCCGGCCTGGGAAGGCCGGACTACGGAGAACGCGGCGGTAACGCACTCTCAGCGTCTCGGCGTCTGCGATGTGGCCACAGACCGTTCCAGCGCTTCGGATTCTGCGCGGACGAGGGGGGAATAACCGGCGAGCCTTTTGACGGATTCGGGATGAGCGACCGGCCGCCGCGCGCTTCCGAAATTGAGCGCACGATCAGTCCACCAGAAGCCCCTTGCGGCGTGCGAAGTGGGCGAGCTCGACCCGGTTGTGAATGTTGAGTCGCTGCATGATGCGATACTTGTGGCTGTCAACGCTCTTCATCGAAAGGTGCATCAATCGCGCGACTTCCTTGACGCTCCGGCCAGCCGCCAGATGTCGCAGGATTTCGACCTGCCGCAGGGTCAAGTCTCCCAGGGGAGACTGCGCTGCAAGGACAAGCCGTCCCGTCGCATCGGTCGACAGCATGCCCTGAACAGGGGGCGAGAACTCCCGCTGTCCGTGGGCGACGCGATCCAGGGCGTCCAGAAGGGAAGGAATCGGTTCGGACTTCAGCAGGTAGGCGTCGACCGAGACGCGCAGCGCCTGCTCGACCAGCGCCGGAGTGAGCTGCGACGTCATCAGTACCACCCGCGGGGGTCGCGGCCTGCGGCGAAGCTCCTCCATCATCTCAAATGGACTGCGGCCGGGAGGATCGACTTCGCTGAGAAGCAGGTCCGGAGAGTGATTCTCCAGGATCTGCCAACCCGCGTCCCCGTCGGTCGCCGCGGCGACGATCTCGAACCGTCCATCGACTCGCAATGCGGAACTCAGTGAATTGGCGAAAGTGCGGTGCGGCTCGATGAGCATGACCTGCACTCGAGTATCATTCCTCATGGCGGCCCTCTGTGACGGTGTGGGAGAAATTACACGTCATCACCTCGATCGGACTCGACCGGCTCCAGCTCAGGCAAAGTTGATCCTCCGCGATCTGTGGCGGCCCGCAAACCGCAAGAATCCTGCAGCGCGCGAATGGTCTGCTGTAATTCCGCGCTCACCAACTCCATCGAAACCAGCTGCTCATCCAGGCGGGCGCGCTCTCCCCCATTCGGCGCAAGCGTGTGCCGAAGGGAAAAGAGCTGGCAGGCGAGGGCCGCCGCCAGGTTGGCCGCATCATTCAACCCACGGGGAATCGATTCCACCGTGACGGGATGAGGAACCATCGGCCACCTCCCTCGCAGGACGACGTGTTGCCAACCTGCGGCGACTTGCTTCGCAAGCGCGCTTGCAAAGCACTGTTCGCCACAACCGGATTGTCAAATCGAATCGGAAAAAGATGTCACGGTTGAAACGGAACGATCGAACGATCGCCTGGCGGCCGAAATGTCCGCGCCGTGGCTGGAGCAGATCCCGCTGGATCTCTCTGACGGAGAATTGAGAGTTGTAATGACGGGTCGAAAGGTTGATTCTGGACTTTAAAGTCGAATCGCGGGGAAGAACTCCCCTCAATAGACACCCGATCGGTGGAAAACCTCACTCACATTCTGAGAGAATCGCATAAATAATCACCGACGACAAGAAAAATCCTCCGAACATCATTGGTCGGACTGTTGGTCTGGTTACGATGGAGGGTTGCGAAGCGGGCCAGGCGATCGCTGCAGACCTCTGCAGAGGAAAGTCCGGGCTCCACAGGGCAGGGTGGTGGATAACCTCCACCGTCCGAAAGGGCAGAGACAGTGCAACAGAAAGCAAACCGCCTCGGTCGGTCGTCAGGCTTCGGCCGCGACGCTCGGCCGCGGTAAGGGTGAAACGGTGCGGTAAGAGCGCACCAGCAGGCCGGGCGACCGGTCTGGCTCGGCAAACCTCACCCGGAGCAAGACCAAGCAGGGAGAAGCGTGTTGCGGTTCCGCCGCAGCGCCACGGGTCGGCCCGGTCCGTCATACTCCCGGGTAGGTCGCACCGAGGTGGAGAGCAATCTCCATCCCAGAGAAATGATCGCCCCCGACATAACCCGGCTTATCGGCCCGCTTCGCATTTTCTGACCGACGTCATTCTTCGGCGAGGCTGCCGGGCAGTCCGTCCGAAGGAACAGCAACGACGCGACTGCGGACGATCCCTTGGGCCAGGGTGGTGTCCAACTCGTCACCGAGATTCAGCTGATCGGCGCGTCGAACAACTTCCCCGCCGTCCGCGCGCCGCGTGATCGAATAGCCACGTTCCAGCACGTGCAGTGGGCTCAGGACATGCAACTTGCCTGCGGTCGCCGCGATCTGCTGCCCGGCACGCTCGACACGCAGCCGCGCCCCTCGCTCGAGCCGCAATGCGAGATCATCCAGCCGCTGTCCGAGTTCGTGGATGCGCGATTGCGGCCGCAGGAGAACAGGGCGTGATGTCAACGTCTCGAGGCGCATCCGCGCCCGGGACGCCTTCTCGCGCAATGCGGCGACCAGTCGATCGTAGGTGCGGCGAAGCTGGAGCACGACTTCATCTCGGCTGGGCACGACCAGCTCCCCCGCTTCGCTTGGAGTCAGGGCCCGACGATCGGCCACCAGGTCGGCGATCGTGACGTCGATCTCGTGCCCGACCGCGCTGATGACCGGGATGCGGCAAGCCGCAATGGCCCGTGCCACCACTTCCTCGTTGAACGCCCAGAGATCTTCAAGACTTCCACCGCCGCGCCCCGCAATCACGACGTCCACATCGGGGATGCGGTGGACGTTCTTCAGCGCGGCGGCGATGAGCGGGGCGGCGCCCTCACCCTGCACGGGAACCGGAACCACCACGATGTCGGCCGCCTGCCAGCGACGGGTGATGACCTGGATCATGTCGCGGACCGCGGCGCTGTCGCGGCTGGTCACGAGCGCGATTCGTCGAGGATAGGGAGGAAGCGGCCGCTTGCGTTCCGGATCGAACAGACCTTCCGCCGACAATCGCTCGTGCAACTGACGGAATGCGAGTTCCAGCGCCCCGACCCCTTGAGGCACCAGTTGCCGCACCACGATCTGGATCTGGCCGCGGGCCTGGTACAGCTCGACTCCCCCGCACGCGACGACTTCCATGCCATCGCGCAGCTGGAACCGCAGCCGCGATGCGGCGGACCGCCACATGACGGCCTTCAACTGGGACTCGTCGTCCTTCAGCGTGAAGTAGACGTGCCCCGACCCCGCATGGACGCAGTTCGAGACTTCGCCCAGGACCCAGACTTCAGGGAACGCATTTTCGAGCGCCCCTTTGAGGACATCGGTCAGTTGCGTGACGGAGAGGACGGGAGGGTGCGACATGCCGTCCGCGGTTTCGAGTGACGTAGGACCGTTCGTGTGAGGCGTTCGAAACGCTAACGGCGGTCTCGGGGGATGTCCACGGTGGAGTCGTCACCGGCGAGGTCGCCCGGTTAGAATCCAGGCCATTCCTCAAGCACCGCTCCGGCATCCCGCTCGCCCCCGGCCTCTTGTGACACCGTCCTTTCGCACACCCATTCGACTCGACCAGTTCCTCAAGCTGACGGGGCTGGCCGTCACCGGCGGACACGCCAAGACGATCATCCAGGCGGGCGAAGTCCGCGTGAACGGCGTCGTCGAGACGCACCGCAGCCGCGACCTCGTCGCCGGCGATGTGGTGCGTTTTGAGCGGCAGGAGCTGACGGTCGTTGACAGCAACCCGCCGGTCCCCGCCGCGGCGACGTCCTCTCTCCGTCCAACCAGCGAGACGCGCATGGCTCCTTTCGTCACGCGAACATTGCATGAAACGGCGGCCGAACTTCGCGCCGGCCGGACGACTTGTGTGGCGGTTCTCGAAACGTGTCTTGGGCAGATCGATCGCCGGGAGCCCGAGGTGCGGGCGTGGGTGAGCATTGATCGCGACGGCGCGCGACGGAAGGCGTCGCAGCTTGATGAGCAGCGGAAGGGGGGGGAGCCGCAGGGACTGCTCCACGGGATTCCGATCGGCATCAAGGACATCATCGATATCGAAGGGCTGCCGACGGTCGCCGGGTATCCGCCGTGGTCGGAGAATATCGCCAAGGCCAACGCGACCGTCGTCGACCGGCTCCTGGGGCATGGCGCCGTCATCCTGGGCAAGACCGTCACGACGATGTTCGCGGGCTTCGATCCGCCGGTCACGCGAAATCCGTGGAACACCGCTCATACACCGGGCGGTTCGTCGAGCGGGTCGGCTGCCGCGGTGGGATCCGGAATGTGCCTGGGGGCCATCGGCACGCAGACGGGAGGGTCGATTACGCGTCCGGCGTCGTATTGCGGGGCGGCGGCCTGCAAGCCGACTTTCGGGCGTGTCGACCTGACGGGAATCGTTCCGCTCTCCTCATCGATGGATCACGGCGGGCCGATGGCGCCCTGCGTGCGCGACGTGGCCATGCTTCTTCAGGCGTTGGTGACGCCGGCGGACGCCGGTCCTCCGGCGCCGTCCGACGCGTTCGTCTCGGCGCTCGATGCGCCATTGACGGCTCCTGTGCGGATCGGGCGGCTGCGCGGGTTCTTCGAGTTTCTCGCCGAGGACTCCATGAATGCCGCGCTGGACCGCGCGGCCGATGCCTGGCGGGCAGCCGGGGCGACCGTCGTCGATATCCCGCTTCCGTCGTCCTTCGAGACGATATTGAACGATCACAAGCGGCTGATTTCCGGCGGGGCGGCAGCCTTCCATCGCGAACGATTCCAGGCGGCGCCCGAGACGTTTCTTCCAAAGATCCGCGAACTGATCGAAGATGGATTGAAGGTTTCCGAGGCCGATCTTGTCGAATTGCGGCGCAAGCAGGAACGAGCGAGGCTCGATCTAATGGCGGCGATTGAGCAGATCGATGCGGCGCTCTGTCCGGCGACGCGCGGCCCGGCCCCCGACATCACGACGACCGGCGACCCGTCGTTCAACGCGCCGTGGAGCTTCACGGGGCTGCCGGTCGTTTCGTTTCCGTTCGCCCGTGCCGGCGAATTACCGCTCTGCGTGCAGGTCGTCGGCCGTCCGTTTGAAGAGGCTTCGCTGTTGCGGACCTCCGCGTGGCTTGAACGAAATTCCGCGGGATAGGCTTCCAGCCGGTCAGGCAATCTCACGAGAATTGTCAGTGGTCAGTGGTCATTTCGGAAATGGCCAATGATCAACGGCCAATGACCAACGACCAATTCTTGTCTCACGGGCCGCTCAGACCGGCGGCGGGGTGTCGCCGCGGCGGACAGCGATCTGGATCGGGCGGGCCTTTGAAGGACTCGTCTTGGTGAAGCGAAATCGGATCACTCCGTCCCGGGCCTCGGCGCTGGCCGATTCGACATCGACCGCAGCGGGGAGTGGGATCGAACGCTCGAAGGGTCCGCTCGTGCGTTCCCGGGTGTGGACTGTTCCTTCCGCCCCCCCCGCCGCAAGCTGCGCCTTCTCGCCCTTGAAGGTCAGCATGTTTCCGGCGACCGAAACATCGACCGCGGCCGCGTCGACTCCCGGCAGGTCTACGAACACCAGCACGGAATCGGCGGTCTCAAGGACATCCACGGCGGGGTACCACGGCTTGTCCACACCCCGCAATCCGAGGTTGTCGAGTGCGCGACCCCCCTGCACGACGGCGGCGTCGATCCAGCGGTCGAACTCGTGCCGCAACTTGTCCACCGAAGCCATCAGGCGACTTTCCGATTGCGGTTCAGGCCGTGACATGGAAAACTCTCCCAGTTTGGCAGATCGCGGTGGAGCGGATGAGACAGTTCGCGTATCTCCCGCTGCCGGGTCTTCGGCGAGACTTGGACGAGCGGCGCTTGTGCGACGTTCGCATTGCAGAAGTGTAGCCCGGTCGCGCGAAGTCGGGGAGTCCCTCGGTTGGGAGGAAATGCGGCATTTCCCGCATCATTCACCCTTCGCTCGAAGGGCGTCCGAGTGAATTCCAGAAATCAGGAAATTGCTTTTCCACCAGCGAACTGATAGTTTCCACAGGATGTCCGCCAGTCGCCATAGCGACTTCATGTTTCCGGGGAAGCGCCCCTATTCGGTCCGAGGAGTCGTGAGAGATGCATGGTCGACCTTTCCAAGCCTCCGGCCGACGGTCCGGATTCACGCTGATCGAACTTCTGGTTGTGATCGCCATCATCGGGTTGCTGGCCGCGCTGCTGATGCCGGCGGTCCAGAACGCCCGTGAAGCGGCCCGGAAGGCATGGTGCAACAACAACATGAAGCAGCTTGTGCTGGCCTCGCACAATTATGCGAGCGCTCACAACTGTTTCCCGCCCGGCCATGTCCAGGTCTACGACAGCATGGGCAACATTCCCCAGGCCGACACCACGAATTTCTCACCCGGCCTTCGCATGCCCGTCAACAACGGCGTCAACTTCGCGACGCTCACGTCGGCGAGCCTGTCGCAGTGGTGGGGCTGGCACGCGATGATGTTGAGCGAAATGGACGAGAAGACGATCAATCTCACCTTCGTTCATGACGCAATGACTGGTCAGAAAGACCCGACCGACAAGCAGAAGATGCGGATCGCGGTCAAGCCGTATGTCTGTCCGACGGCCGGCCTCACGGGGTCCAACAATTCGATGGGGGCCGCCTACTCCAACTACCGCGGGTCGATCGGCTCGTACCAGCGGATCAATCCCGCCGACCCGAACGACACGACGATGGGCTACGTCGGCGGCATGTTCGAGTTGCTGATTCCGGGCAATGCCAACAACAGCACGACGGGCTCGGGTAACGTGATCACGTTCCGCGACGTGCAGGATGGGACGTCGCAGACCGTCCTGTTCGGCGAATCGCTGTTCGGTTTCTGGGGAGACGGTTACAGCTGCTGTGCCAGCGAGCGCTCGGATCGGACCCCGTTCGACTTCTTCGACCCGAGCCAGGCGAGCAATCCGACGATTTACGGGTTCGGCAGCTGGCACAAGGACGTCGCCTTCTTCGGCTTCGTCGATGGTTCGGTGAAGCCGGTCAGCAAGAGCATGAATCGGACCACGCTCCAGCGGATCCTGATGCGGAACGACGGACAATCCCCGGGCGAGTTCTGATCCCTGTTCGTCCTCAGGCAGAAGCTTCGACCCGTCTTCAAACAGAAGCTTCGACCCGTCTTCAAACAGAAGCTTCGACACAAAGGCCCCGCGCTTTCCTCCGGAAGGCGCGGGGCCTTCCACATTTCCTGCTTTTCAACACTTCACGGGATGCTGCTCCCGGGTGACAATTCCCGGTTCGCGGATTTCACATGGTCACTGGAAAACCTCAATGCACATCCTGGTCGTCGATATTGGCGGCACCAACGTCAAGGTCTGGAAAACGGGCGAATCCGATAAGGTCAAGATTCCATCAGGTCCCGAATTGACCCCGCAAGCCATGGTGGATGCCATTCGCAAAGAAGCGGGGGACTGGAAATTCGATCGAGTCTCGATCGGCTATCCCGGAGATATCAAGCATGGGAAGCCTGTCGCCAATCCCTATGCCCTGGCTCCCGGATGGATCGACTTTAACTATGGAGATGCCTTCGGCTGCCCCACGCGGCTGATGAACGACGCCTGCATGCAGGCCCTGGGAAGCTACGAAGGGGGAAGCATGCTCTACATCGGGCTCGGGACGAATATGGGGACGTCGCTGATCGTCGATCGCAAGATCGTCCCGCTCGCCCTCGGGCACGTTCAGGTCCGCAAGAAGATCTTCAACGAATACCTCTCCCGCGAAGGCCGCGAGAGGATGGGCGCCTCGGAGTGGCAGGACGCGGTCTATGAGGCGGCCGAAGTGCTGAAGCACGCCTTCCTTGTCGACTATGTGACGCTGGGGGGCGGCAACGCGAAAAAGCTCGAGAATCTTCCGGGGTTCTGCCGTCGCGGGGGAAATCAGAACGCGTACTTCGGCGGCCTGCGGATGTGGGAGGACGCGGCTCACGCGGGGAATTGAAGCTCAATCCGTCTCGACGACCAGGCCGACGGCATTCAGCACGGCCCCGGCGCGTCCATAGACGCCGAGCAATGCGCGCCCTTCGCCGCCCAGCGCCTGCATCTCCGTTCCTTCGGCCCGTCGCCCGATCCACTCGCTGGTGTAGTGGTCGTCGGGATCGAGCGTGCCGTCGGCGTTCTGGCGGGCGAACTCGACGGCGTACGCGCTGACGAACTCGGGAGCTTCGATCCGCAGTCCGCTGACGACATAGCCTTCTTTGGCCGATGTAGTCACGAGGCCCGGAACGGCGGGCTGATCCTCGAAAACCGGCTCGAAGCGACTGATCCAGGTAGTGCCGGCCCAGGAGCCCATCGCACTGCGAAAGCCGCGAATCGGGCGTCGCTCCGGGTGAGTTCTGACAAAGTCGAAGCCTCCCGGCGCGCCGATGAGATCGGTCTTCCGCGACCGCTCGGGATGGCCCTGCCTCCCCGGCGCTGGACCGGCGGCCGCGATCCCGGGCGGTCCGCCGAACGGAGGGCCCGGCCGGACAAAATTGGGACGAGGGATCGGAGAGCCCGGGAACCCGGGAGGCCCGCCCGGCGCCGCCGGGACCGCTGTGGGAGCGGCGGGGACGACGTTCGGTGGCAACGGTGCGCCATGGCCATCCCGGACGGGTTCGATCGGCTCCCTCAGCTCAGGCACCTCCATGGGATCGAACTCATCCTGAGCCATCTGCTGGCGGCCGGCGGGGCCGCCGCCCCGCGCGTTCTGAAACCAGAACAATCCTCCGGCCAGAACCAGGCCGCCGAGGATCGGCGCGACGGCTCCCGCGGCCAACGGGAGCGGTGCGCGGTACTCGGCGGGAAGCTCCTCGGCCTGCCGCAGAGTGACTCCCTTCGATTTCAGGAACCTCAATACGTCCGACAACTCGATCGACGCCGGCACGCCCATGAGGATCTGGTCGTTCTTCAGCGTCAGCAGGAGCACCGAAAACGACGTGCCGAGTTCCGGCTCGCGAATCACTTCGCAGGTGCGGATCTGGCGGAAGGGGATCGACTCCCACTCGGCCCATGTCTCCGGGGAAAGGCTGCCATAGCTCCGGTAGCGGCGGATCTCGTCCTCCTCGACAAAGACGCGTCCCGAGACATGATCGCGCCGCAGGAACATGGCAACAAACGCGATTCCCGCCGGAATCAGTCCGAGCCCTGCCGCAAGCCAGAGCGACGGTCGATGGATGTTCTCGGCGAAGAGGGCGGCCAGTACTCCGGTCCCTGCCCCCCACGTGCCGAGGACAATCAGCCAGCGAAGCCATCCGTCCCCCCGCAAGCGGGTGCGATATGCGATCGGTTCTCGCCAGTAGAATCGCGGAAGGTTGATGCCGAGCGGCTTGGTCAGGAGGTCGCGCAGGCTCATGAGACGCATCCGGAGCGGCTGCTGGTGAAAGGGACGAAGAACCTCGTGCCGACTCACACCATGCAGCGAACGACGACGTCCGTCAAGCGCTTTCTGACGGTCGCCGATACCGCCTGGCAAGCATCGCCAATAGCGCGGTTCGCGGAGCCGGTCGAACAGGAGCCTCTGGGTCGGTCGGGGCGGGGGCCGATCGAGAGATTCCAGGAGGCATGACGTCGATCGCCGGTTCCTGCAGGAAGGTGAACGCGAACAGAATTAGTGCGGCGGCGATGGTGAGCAGCGCGCGGCGGAGGTCGGGGCGGTCGGTCACCTGTCGGAGCAGCGGGACCAGCAGCGATGCGGTGCGAGGCAGGGCCGGCGCCGCCGTGGGGCGGTCGCGGGCGTCGAGGCTCAGCATCGGATCGACGGCAATCCGTTCATCGCCGGGGCGGGCGGCGTCAAAGTTGACCCGGGCCAACTGTGCGGCAAAATCGGCATCGTTTTCCATTGCGTCGACGACACGGCCGAGATACTTCACCTTCCGCTCGAGTTCCACCAGTCGCACCTGATGGGTGTAATGCTCCTGCTTCAGCGTCAGCCAGGAGAGGAGCTTGGGAGCCAGCGCCACGACGCCGTACATCGTCGCGGCCAGAACCAGACAGAGCCAGAACAGGAGCGACGTGACCCATCCCTGTGCCGCACCCGCGGTCGGAGGCGTCAGTTCGTCGGGTTCGTGATGGCTCACGGCGATCGGTTCGGCGCGTGGTGGAATTCGCGGAACGCACCGGATGGCGCGCCTCACTCGCGCATCGGCTGAGGCTCGATCCCGGATTGATCGAATGATCGCGGCCGGCACTCCATGAGGCCGGATCGAACGCGGCCGCTGGTACGTTTGTCATGACCGCTGCACTCGGAGCAAGGGGGCGTCATGCGATGGCAAAGATAGAGTTGAACGGGGCGGGGGCAGTACCCGGTTGGTCTGCGAGGGAGCGAGTGCCAGCACGTCCGCCGCCGCTCCGTCTGTCCTGTTGGTTGACACGCCCCGCTCGGAAGGCCACCTTTCAGCAATCGCAGCTCGACTCGTCCCCTTCGGCTTCTCACATGCCGCTGAATCCCGACGCGCTGAATGTCATTCTCGCGACCGATTGCGGGAGCACGACGACCAAGGCGATCCTCATCGAGAAGATCGACGGGCACTACCGTCAGACGTTCCGCGGCGAGGCTCCGACGACGGTCGAGGCCCCCGCCGCCGACGTGACGATCGGGGTCGTCAATGCGGCGACCGAGGTCGGTGAACTCGCGGGGCGGCGGCTGGTCGACGACCACGGGCAGATCATTCGCCCCGCAAAGAAAGGGGCCGCCGGTCAGAGCAAGGAAGGCTGCGACATCTACATCTCGACGTCGAGCGCCGGCGGCGGGTTGCAGATGATGGTGGCGGGGGTGGTGCGGTCGATGTCGGCAGCGAGTGCCGAGCGGGCGGCGCTGGGGGCCGGGGCGATCGTCATGGACACGATTTCCACGAACGACAAGCGGCTTCCGCACCAGCAGATCCAGCGGATCCGCGAGCTGCGCCCCGACATGATCGTGCTGGCGGGAGGGACCGACGGCGGCACCATCCCGCACGTCATGCAGCTGGCCGAACTCATCGCTCCCGCCCGCCCTCAGCCGCGGTTCGGCGGCAAATACGAGATGCCGGTGATCTTCGCCGGAAACCGCGAGGCGGCCCCGCTCGTCGCCCAGACGCTGCAGGACGGAATCACGCTGTCGATCGTCCCCAACGTGCGGCCGGTCCTCGAACGCGAAAACCTCGGCCCGGCCCGCGACAAGATTCACGACCTGTTCCTCGAACACGTCATGGCCCACGCCCCGGGCTACGACAAGCTCATCGCCTGGGCCGACGCTCCCATCATGCCGACCCCCGCCGCGGTGGGGAACATCCTCCAGACGATCGCCGAGCGCGACCACATCAACGCCCTGTGCGTCGACATCGGCGGGGCGACGACCGACGTTTTCAGCGTCTTCCCCGGCCCCGACGGCCAGCCGGTCTTCAACCGCACCGTCAGCGCCAACCTCGGGATGAGCTATTCGATTTCGAACGTCTGCGCCGAGGCGACACTGCCGATGATCCTGCGATGGGTCCACATCGCGATGGAGGAACGCGAACTGCGGACCCGGGTCAAAAATAAGATGATCCGCCCGACGACGATCCCGCAGACGCTCGAAGCGCTGATCTTCGAACAGGCGGTCTCGCGCGAGGCGCTGCGGCTGGCATATCTCCAGCACAAGCAGTTCGCCACCACTCTCAAAGGAGTGCAGCAGCAACGAACGGTCGGCGACGTCTTCAGCCAGCAGACGGCCGGGCAGACGATCGTCGACAACATGAAGCTCGACCTCATCGTTGGATCGGGGGGCGTCCTGTCGCACGCCCCGCGGATGGAGCAAACGGCCGCGATGATGGTCGACGCCTTCGAGCCCGAAGGGGTGACGGTCCTCGCGAAGGACAGCATCTTCATGATGCCGCACCTCGGCGTCTTGGCGCAGGTCCATCCGACGGCGGCCCTCGAAGTCTTCGAGCGCGACTGCCTGATCTACCTTGGAACGTGCGTGGCAGCGAAGGGGACGGGAAAGCCCGGCCGGCCGTGCTTCGAATACACGTTGAGGGGGGGAGCGACCGGAAGCGGCACGATGAACGTCGGCGACGTGCGGCTGATCCGCCTGCCGCCCGAGGCCACGGCCGACATCGTGATCGAGCCGGCCCGCGGGTTCGACGTCGGAGCAGGCCCCGGAAAGAGATTGGAGCGGACAGTCCGCGGCGGAACGGTCGGACTGATTCTGGACGCGCGAGGTCGACCGCTTGCGCTTCCCGAAGACGCTGCCGCACGGCGCGCGATGATGTCAGCCTGGGTGAAGGCGCTGGCGGTCTATGAGGGTTGATGGTCGTCTTTCGCTCCGGGAAAGCACGCTGCGTTTGACGTCGATGTCGTTGGAACCGTACGACTCTGTTGACCGCTTCCGCGTTCTTTCGCGGAGCGAAAGACGACCATGCGGAGATACTCGATGCCTGCGCTCGCTCGGTGTGTTCTGGTTCTCGCCGTCGTTTCGGTGCCATTGGCGGGAGGCGTCGCGCGCTCCGCGGAGCCATCTCCAAAGGACGTCACCCGCGTCGAGCTTGTGATCGATGAAGCGATCCCCCGCCGCACCGTCGCATGGCCCGTCACCACTGGCGTTCCATTCCCGCAGGGGAAGCTCACACGCCCCGAGCAATGCCGCCTCATCGACGATCTCGGCGAAGAGCATCCGATGCAGTCGCGCGTCGCTGCGACCTGGGATGCCGCGCGGTCGAGCATCCGCTGGTTGACGATCGACTTCGTCGCCACTCCCGGACGCCGTTATCGACTTCAGTTCGGACCCGACGTGCAACGCCGCACGTTTCCCAAGACGCTGCAGATTCAGGACGGCGATGCGGTCGTTGTCGACACGGGGCGGCTGCGTGTCGAGTTCGCGCGGCGCGGTCCGGCGGGGCTGAAGTCGGTGTGCATCGATCTCAATGCCGATGGCCGCATCACGCCGAATGAGCAGATCGCCGGTGGCACGTCGGACGGCGACCATGTCTTTATCGACCAGAAGTCGCAGAGCTCGAACAGCACTCGCGACGGCGAGGATCGCGAGATCGTCGTCGAGCAGGATGGGCCGGTGCGTGCGTGTGTGCGGGTCGATGGCTGGTACACGGCTCCCGATGGCCGGCGGATCATTCGATATCGCACGCGGTATCACCTCTTCGCCGGGCAGCCGTTGATGAAGGTGGTCGATGAGTTCCGCATCGTTGGATCGACGCGAGACGTTGTGTTCCGCGACATCGCGCTTCCGCTGGAACTGAAGCTCGAAGCCGAGTCGCGCAAGGTGACCGCCGAGTGGTCGGATGACGCGGCGGACAATGCCACGCAGATTCGCTATCTCCCGTGGGGGAGTTCAACACAATCGATGTCGCTGGCGCAGGAGACCTATCGGCACTACGGGAATCTGGAATGCCGTGCTGCACTCCGGGAGCGGACGTCCGAAGGGGAGCGTTCGCATAGCGAGGGGACCCGGGCGGGAAGCTGGTTGCAGGTGGCGGACAAGCGGGCGTCGATCACGGGGTCGTTGCGGTGGTTCTGGCAACAGTTTCCCAAGGAGTGGGAACTGACGAAGGATCGCCTCGTGCTACACCTGTGGAGTCCGCGCGGCGGGTCGCTCGATTTCGGCGAGGCGGGACTGCGCGAGTTCTTCGGTCCCGCCGGCCAGAAGTATCTCCTGGACCCTGAGGCGGCCCGGAAGGCCCTCTCGCCCATTGAGAAGTTTTTCTTTTTCGCTGGACGGCAGGCCCTGCAACGCGAGGGGGCCGATGGGCTCGGAATCAACAAGCATCATGAGGCGTGGTTTCATTTCGCACCCGCGGCCGAGGCCGATGCGGGACGCCAGTGCGGGGAACTGGCGGACAAGCCGCCGCTGTGTCTGGCGTCGAGCGACTGGAATGTCATGAGCGGGGTTTTCGGCCCGCTCGCCGACCGGCCGAATGGCTCCCCCCATGAGGCGATCGTCAACCGGATCTTCGACCTCGAGCGGTACGCCCAGGATGAGTTCGGCGACTACGGCTGGTGGCTGTTCGGCTCGGGACCACACTA
>JADZEF010000118.1 GCA_020850695.1 Planctomycetaceae bacterium
CGTCGCCGCCCTTGAGCAGTGGCCCGAATCGGGGATCCCGCAGAATCCCGGCGCCTGGCTCATGACGACGGCACGTCGTCGAGCGATTGACTTGGTGCGGCGGGAACGCCGTGCTCAGCGGAAGCGCGAGGAGATCGGCCGCGAGCGCGAGGCCGATCAGTTCGACGAGGCGGACCTTGATGAATCGCTCGACGACGATTTCGGCGATGACCTGCTGCGGCTCGTGTTCACCGCCTGCCACCCCGTCCTCTCGACCGAGGCCCGCGTCGCCCTCACGTTGCGCCTGCTCGGCGGCCTGAAGACCGACGAAATCGCCCGGGCGTTTCTCGTCAGCGAGGCGACGATCGCCCAGCGCATCGTGCGAGCCAAGCGGACATTGACGGAAGAGAAAGTCCCCTTTGAAGTCCCGCACGGAGCCGATCGCGACGAGCGAACCGCCTCGGTCCTCGAAGTGATCTATCTCATCTTCAACGAGGGCTACACGGCCACCACCGGGGACGACTGGATGCGTCCCGCCTTGTGTGAAGACGCACTGCGGCTCGGGCGGATTCTCGCGGGACTGATGCCGCGGGAGCCCGAAGTGCATGGCCTCGTCGCCTTAATGGAGATCCAGCAGTCGCGAACACGCGCTCGCCTTGGACCCGGCGGAGAGCCGATCCTGCTCCTCGACCAGAACCGTGCGATTTGGGATCAACTTCTCATCCGCCGCGGATTGACCGCGCTCGATCAGGCGATCCAGTTAGGCGGGGCCAATGGCCCTTATGCCCTTCAGGCGGCCATCGCCGCCTGCCATGGACGTGCCCGCACCGCCGACGAAACCGACTGGACGCGGATCGCCGCCCTCTATGGCCAACTCGCCCAGGTCCTGCCGTCGCCCGTCATCGAGCTGAACCGCGCGGTCGCGGTGTCGATGGCGTTTGGACCCGCCGCCGGTCTGGCCCTCGTCGAACCGCTGATGTCCGAGCCGACGCTGCAAGGGTATCACTTGCTTCCGAGCGTGCGGGGCGACTTCCTGTTCAAGCTGGGACGCCTGCCGGAAGCCCGTGTCGAGTTCGAACGAGCGGCCATGTTGACCCGCAACGGCCGCGAGCGGGACTTCCTCCTGAACCGCGCTCGGAAATGCGGCGAGGAAGGTTGAGTCGCGAGCCCGCGTCCGATTTCCTTAGTGGTCCATTTCACAAGTTTCACGAGGGTTCCAGCGAACCTGAATGACCAGAAAGGGGTGGCTGGGGTCGAGGCTATGCGAGCCCCCAGCGAACTCCGCGTCGAAAGCTGGGGGCTCCCTTCGGTCGACCCCAGCCACCCTTCATGACCCTCTGAAACTTCTGAAATGGACCACTTAGATTTCCGTTGTCTCCGTCCCGTCCGCCGTTTCCATGGCCCGTCGGGTCGCGGAAGCCTGATCGGCTGCGGGCGGGTGAAGCTCACCAGCGGACGAAGGTCCATTGAAGCTGCGTCGGGATCGAGGACGCGAGAGCGCCGCAAAGGGCCTCGTCCGAGTCGAGAGGCTTCGCCGGAATCCGCCGGGCCGAGACCGAAACAGTGAGCTCGAGAGTGTTGAACGGAAACGGCTCGACCGCAATCTCGCCCGACTTGAGGGGCGTGAAATGGATGCTCCCCTCGTCCGGGCGAGTCATCGGCTCGGTGTGAGTGCGCTCCGCACAGCAGAGCCAGAGCGAGAGCCGGTCGAAGAACTGCAGCCAGCGGTAGCCGCGCTCCTCGGACGAGTGAGCGGCGGCTTCATCCGCCCCTTCGAGACGTCCCGAGTCGCGCCACGCGGCTTGCAGAGCATATTGATCGGTGAGGAACGCATCGAGAGCGTTGCGGTCCGGCTCGGGACGATCGGAATGTTTGCGGGCCAGCTCGGCGAGATGCGTGAAATGGCGGCTGACCCAGAGTCCAGGCCAGGGGGAGGGTCCTGCGGGATGGGCGGCGTTCCGATAGACGTGACGGTCGCGGACTCTCGGGTCCCGCGTCAGAAGGCCGGCATCGGCGAGCCAGCCCAGGGTGCGATAGATGGTCGAGAGGCTGTAGGAGCGTCCGCCGCGGTGGGCCATCCGCTCGGCGACGCGCTCGGCGTCGAACGTTCCGGAGAGCGCGAGGGCGACTTCGGCGATTGAGGTACGGTCGGGCGTGAGTCGCTTGCTGCGGGTGGCGAGAAAGTGCTCGAACACGGCGAAGGCGTCGCACAGCGAGCGTTCCCGACGATGGCACACCTCAATGCTTCGCCGCCAGATGGCGACGGCCTCGGTCATCGGCATCTCGAGGAATTCGCGAGGGATGCCGGTGTCGGGATGGATGCGAGGAGACTTCTCCCAGGCACGCCAGCCTTCGTCGTGGTCGCGAATTGCGGGGAGCAGCAGCGTCGGTTCCGGGAGGGGAGGCGTCTGCGCGTTGCCCCAGGCAGCCGCCAGGTCCCCCGCAAGGTGGGCGTGGTCGACCTGGGAAATCAGCAGCCAGGATTCGCCGTCGTCTCTGCGGATCATGAGCCGTGGCCGGAACGCGAAGGCGGGAGGCGTCGATCGAAGTTTCGGCGGACGAGGGTGGGACCGAATCAGAATAGCAGTGATGAATCGCACGGGGGAGGGATACGACGTGTCGAGCGGAACGAAAGCTTCTGACGCAAAGGCGCAAAGTCCGCAAAGGAAATCTTCGCGAGACGCAAAGATCCTCGACGTTCGTCGTACGGACGACAGAGTCATGTCATCCGTGCCTCTCGGTTCTCTCCGTCGTTTCCGTGGCCCCTGGGGATAACCCGTGATGGTCACCATGTCATTCCAATCCTCTTCGGGTCGGAAAGAGCGAAGGTCGTGCGCTCGAATGGAGCACGACGTTCGCTTCTTCCGAGTTGTCGCTCGTCCCTCCCGGGTCGGATGCTGGATCTCGTCCGGCCTGGGAACGCCCGACTACGGAAAACCCGCCGAAAACTCGCTCTCAGCGTCCCTCGAAAATACTGCGTTGCGCCGCGTTCTCTGCGTCGCCCCTTCCCTGTGCGGTTTCGGATGAAACACATTCCGGGGGGATGGGGCAATGACGACTGGACGCTCTGTGCACCGAGGGGCGGTCGCGATCAGGACGTTGTGCAGCGAGGATGTGTCGCTCGGCATCGAGGTCAACGACGTCCAGTCGCAGCTCAATGCGTCGCGGGTGCGGCGGATTGTCTGGCCGGATTCGCTCGAGGCCGTGCAGGCCGCCGTCCGCCAGGCGGCACGCGAAGGCGTCGGCGTGAGCGTGTCGGGGGGGCGACATGCGATGGGGGGCCAGCAGTTCGGTTTTGACACCGTGCTGCTTGACATGACCGGGATGAACCGCGTGCTGCGGTTTGATCGGGAGCGGGGGCACATTGAGGTCGAGGCGGGAATTGAGTGGCCGGAGTTGATTGCGTGGCTGGAGCGGGAGCAGGCGGGGGAGCCGGCCCCATGGGGTGTGCGGCAGAAGCAGACCGGGGTCGACGAAGTGAGTCTGGGCGGGTCGCTAGCGTCGAACATTCATGGACGCGGGCTGCGGTTCCCCCCGCTCATCGGCGATGTCGAGTCATTCGTGCTCGTCGACGCCCGCGGCGCGGCCCACACCTGCAGCCGGCGGGAGAACGCGGAACTCTTCTCCCTGGCGATCGGCGGCTATGGACTGTTTGGCGTGATCGCCCACGTCACATTGCGGCTGGCGCCGCGGACGCGCGTGGAGCGTGTCGTAGAGATCATCCGCGTGCGCGACTTCCTGCCGCGGATCGATCAGCGGATTGCGGACGGATTCTCCTACGGCGACTGCCAGTATTCGACCGACCTGGGAACCGAGGTCGAGGAGCATCCCGGGGTGTTCTCGTGCTATCGCCCCGTGGCGGCGGGAACGCCAGTCGCCAACGGTCAGAAGTCGCTGTCGCACGAGCAATGGGTGGAACTTTATCGCCTCGCCCGCACCGACAAGCGGCGAGCGTTCGAGGTCTATTCCCGGCACTACCTGTCGACGAACGGCCAGACCTACTGGGCCGACTCGGGGCAACTCGCCGGGACACTCGATTTCTACCACGAAGGAGTCCGCGAAAATTCCAGGCGGCAGCGCGGCACGGAGATGATCACCGAGGCCTACGTTCGCCGCGAAAACCTCGTCGACTTCCTGGGAGACGTCCGTCGCGACTTCCTCCAGCACAATGTCGATCCCACCTACGGTACCATCCGCCTCATCGAGCGCGACGACGAAAGCTTCCTCGCCTGGGCCCGTGAATCCTGCGTCTGCGTGGTGTGCAACCTGCACGTCGTCCATACACCTGCGGGAAAGGAGAAGGCCGTCGCCGACTTCCGCCGCATCATCGACCGGGCCATCCAGCACGGCGGCCGTTTCTTCCTGACGTATCACCGCTGGGCGACCCGCGAGCAGATCGAAACCTGCTACCCGATGTTCGTCGACTTTCTCCGACTCAAGCGACACTACGACCCCGAGGAGCGGTTCCAGAGCGACTGGTATCGCCACGCGAAATCGCTCTTTGCCGATCGCGTCTGAATGCGATGTCCCGAGTTTCTTCTGGGCGGAGACCCGTTCGGCCGGGGAGATCTCCGCATGCGGGTCGAACCGCTGTCGCGAGCGAACCCGCCGTCCCGGACGAAAAAATCGTGATTCCGAAAATTTGTCGGTAACAAATCGGAACCTGCTGCGTTTTCCAAGGCGGGACGTGGTGCTCTGGAATCGGCCCCATCGAGCCAACTCCAGACACCGCATCAACTTCGAAAGTGGGCCGCCATGACGACGCACCGAATTCTCCTTACCGTCCTTGCTTTGGGAAGCATCTCGCTGCACGCCACCGCCGAGGCCCAGTTCCGTGGTCGTCCTGGCGGCTTCTCCAGACCGCAAGGCGGCGGCAACTTCAGCCAGTTCGTGCAGCAGCAGAGCAATCGGCAGCGCAACTTCATCCAGACTCCGAATCAGGTCGGCTCGAAGCCGCCGTCGATCAATCTCGGGAACAATCCGGCATTCCGCAGTCTGGTTCCCAACCAGCCGGGCAACAACGCCCCGCGGTTCAATCTCGCTCCGACGCAGGTCGGCAATAACGCTCCCCGGTTCAATCTGGCGCCGAGCCAGGCCGGCAACAACGCGCCGAGGGCGTTCAACCTGGCCCCCAGCCAGCCCGGAACCAACTCCTCCTCCGTGAACCTCGCGAGCAGCGGGTTCTCGAGCTTCAACCAGGGCTTCGGCGGGTTCGGCTCTTCGAACGGGTTCGGCGGCGCCAGTCAGCAGTTCGCCAGCACGACGCCCACGAGCACCTCGTTCACTCCCCAGTCCTTCGCACCGCAACAGTCGTTCGCCTCACAGTCCTTCACGCCGAATTCGTTTGCCGCAACGGGCAATTCGGCGACTGCCCCGGCAAGCTCGTTTGCATCGACCTCTCCAAGCCAGTCGACGACGGCCCTGCGGCCTCCCGTCCTTCCGCAGCAGCAGTTCAGCCAGGGCCCGATTCGCATCGTCCTTCCGAAGAATTACTCGCTGGGAGTGAACTACACGCTCAACCAGTTCATCTATGCGATGAAGCCGGGCGAGCGCCAGGGCTTCCGTGAAGATCGGGAATGGGTCGTGCGATTCGACCGAGGCCTGAATCTCGGCACCCTCGAATACACTCTCAACCCCGGCACCTACTGCTTTGTGTGCGACAGTTCGACCGGCTGGCAACTCTATCAGGTCTCGGAAGAAACGGCGGTTGCTCTCGTCCGTTGAACCCTGGTGGTTGCGAGTTTCCCACCGGTACGGGAATAATGAACGAATTGCCCGTCACCACGTCCCTCACGGGGCGGGGCGGATGGAGCCGAGCGATCGCCCAAGCCCGCTCGACCGATGACAACCCAGTTCGGACGGAGGGGACCATGTTGACGCATCGCCTTCTTTCCAGCGGACTGATTCTCGCCGTGCTGTGCTCGGCGGCTGCGAGCGAGGCCTTCGCTCAGCGACGCGGCGGGGGCGGCAACCGAGGAGGCTCGAGCGGCTTCCGCTTCGGCGGAAGCGGCGGCGGTATCTCCATCGGTGGGAGCGGATTTCGGCTCAACATCCCGCAAGGCCCCCCTGTGCTCGGCGGCGGAGTCATGCAGAACAGGAGCTCGGGCATCAACTCGAACTCGAACCGCAACTTCAGGTCGTTCGCGCCGAACCAGGCGGGAAACAACGGCCCGAGGGTGAACCTGGGAGGAGCCGGCTTCCAGAACTTCAACAGCGGTTTCGGCAATCAGGGCTTCGGCGGCCAGCCGGCCGTGAGCAATTTTGGCCCGTCCCAGAATTTCGCCTCGCCCGGATTCTCCCAGTTCAGCAGCACTCAGTCCCCGTCGGCGCCCCCGATGCTGGCCCCGCAATTCAGCAACCAGCCGATCCGCATTCAGCTGCCGACGGACAGCGTGATGCCGGTCAATTACCTGTTGAACGAGTGGGATTACTCGATGACCCCGGGGCAGGCCCAGAGCCTGGTGGAAGACCGGGAGTGGGTCATCCGGTTCGACCGCGGACGCGGCTTCGGAACGACGGAGTACGCATTGGCGCCGGGAACGTACCGGTTCGTGCGGGAAGAGGATTCGGGGTGGCAGCTCTATCAGGTTCCGGAAGACGCGCCGACTTCGTCGCAGACCCCGCCGCCTCCGCCGCAACTTCCCGGCGTCCTGGGCGGCCAGTAATCGGCGGTCTCGCATTTCTCGCGAATCACTCTCGGGTCTCACGAAAATGGCCCGCCGTCCGCACGGTGGGCCACATTCTGCGCTCGAGGGGACTTGAGGTCTGCCTGGGGCTCCGGCGGGCATGTTCCGCGCTGGCCGATCAACGCTCGGACTTGACGTCTGCCAGCGTCTCGGAGAACTCGGCATTTTTCAGCTTCTTGTCCCGGGTCCAGCCCCAGTGGCGAACGCGCATCATCAGCGTCGGCTGCACCCATTGAGCATCGAGAGTCGTTTTCACGAGCGGTCGATTGCGGTGCAGCGTCTTCAGCTTGGTGATGAGGTCCCGACGGGTCTCCAGCGGGAGGCTCTCGGCCGTGAGTGAGGTGACGAACGTCAGCCGTCCTTTCACGATGGTGGCCAGCAGCAGCATGCCGAAGTCGTCCTTCCCTTCCGGCGTGTAACCAAAGATCACGCAGTCGACCTGCTCGGACTTCGCGAGCTTCTCGGCCCGCTCTTTCTCGGCCTTGGCTTTCTCCAGTTCCTCGGCGGTTTTTTCTCCCGCCGCATTCTCGCCCGCGGCGCCTGCCGCGGCGGCGTTGCCTTCCTCGGCATCCCCCACGAACTGGTTCATCGCTTCTTCCATCGAGGCGGCTTCCGACTCGCGCTCCTTGCGGGCTTCCTTGACCACGGAGTGGAGCAGGTTGGGCGCGGCTTTCTTCTTCGCCGTCCCGTCGAAAAGCGACGCCCACGGGATGCCGTCGACAATCAACAATGCCGCCAGCACGGCCGTGGCGCCCCACGCCGCCAGGCAGACGCGCGACGCCCCTTTCGGGAGTTGAACGAACGTCGGACGCCACACGGCCATCGGACTCATGAAGGCGTCGAACGGCCCGATCTTGTCGGTCTTGGCGATCGCGATAAAGTACGCGGTCGCATGCCCGACCGAGAACGTGATGGCCCCGACCAGCATCTGCAGGACCGCCCACAACAGCCGGGTGGACGAATTGGCCTCGATCGTCAGCCGTGCCCAGAAACTGAGGGCGATGACCCCCAGCATCCCGGCCCCCATCAACCACGTCCACGGCGGAAGAACGTCCGTCAATCCCGCCGCCTGCTCGCTCTCTTCAACCGGAGCCGGCGGCGCCTCGACGCGCGTCTGAAGCTTCGGATAGAACCCGCAGGACGGGCACCAGGAGGAAAAGCCCCACGGCTCGGTCGACCCGCAGCTGGGGCAGGTCGTCGCCTCCGACTTCGCGTCTTTCGGTGGGGCCGGTGTGGCGGTCTGGCTCATGGGATCGCGAATGCTGTCGAGAGGAGTCGTACCGTCGAAGGCGCGGGCGGGGCGATTCCGCAACGCTCGCCCCCGCATCGAACCATAGCTTGCCCTGGCCAGACGTCCGTGAATCCCGCCGGCAACGCCTGGCAACTCCAGGCGACCCGGGAGGACCGCTCTGACGTTGCCGAAGATTCCTGCCTTTTCCAGAATTCCGGTTCGGCGGATGATGCCGCCTGCGACGATTGTGACGACCTGTCGGACCGTCGACCTTCACTCAGGATCTCCCCTTGCCCTCTCGACGCCCTCTCGGTTCCACCGGTCTCGAAGTCTGCCCGATCGGCTTCGGCGCCTTCAAGATCGGCCGGAACGAGAAGACCAAGTACCCCGGCCAGTACGCGCTGCCCACCGACGAGGAGTCGGGGAAGTTGCTTCATGCGGTCCTCGATCTGGGGATCAACTGGATCGACACCGCGCCCGCTTACGGACTGAGCGAAGAGCGCGTCGGCCGTCATCTGGCGTCGCGGCGCGACGAGGTCGTCCTGTCGACGAAAGTCGGCGAAGATTTCGAGCAGGGCGAATCGCGCTATGACTTTTCGGCCGACGCGATGCAGCGCAGCATCGATCGGAGCCTCAAGCGGCTCCGGACCGACCTGGTCGACATTCTTTTCCTGCACGTCCGGGGCGATGACGTCGAGACGCTGCAATCGAGCGATGCGGTCGCCGTGCTGAAAGAGGCAAAGGCGGCGGGGAAAACGCGTGCGATCGGCCTTTCACCGAAGACGATTGAAGCGGCCCGCCTCGCCCTCGACTGGGCCGACGTGTTGATGGTGGAGTTCCACCTTCAGGACCAGTCGTTCGCTCCGGTCATCGCCGAAGCGGCACAGCGCGGCATTGGGGTGGTGGTCAAGAAGGGGTTGGCTTCCGGGCATCTCCCGCCGTCCGAGGCGGTTCGATTCGTCCTGTCCACCGTGGGGGTCGCCGGCATGACGATCGGCAGTCTCAACGTCGAGCATCTCCGTCAGAACCTGGAAGCCGTGCCAGGGTAGCCGTCGCCTTCTTCGCACGACGGAAGCTCGAACGCATCGAAACGGCGCGTGAAACGGGCCCGCGCTTTCCTCGCGACGGATTAACTCTCGGCGGAGCAGGAGGGCGGATTTGAGCCGCGGAGCCGGCGCAGGTCGCCAACCACCCGGGCGATGCGTGCGGAGGCCTCGTCGATTTCATCGAGCGTGTTCTCGAACCCCAGGCTGAACCTGACGGACGACAGCGCCACGTCGCGCGGCACTCCCATCGCGAGGAGCGCGGGGGCCGGTTCCGCCGAGCCGCTGGCACACGTGCTTCCGAGCGAGCAGGCAATTCCGGCGAGGTCGAGCGCCACGAGCAGAGCCTCGCCGTCGAGTCCGGGAAACGCGATGTTGATCGTGTTCGGCAGCCGCGGCGAACGAGCGCCGTGAACGACGGCTGGAGCGCATTCCGACGGTAATCGGGACTCCAGGCGGTCCCTCAAGGCGCGGGCGTGGTTCGTTCGAGTGGATTGGTGCGCGTGCCAGAGTTCCAGTGCGGTCGCCATGCCGACGACCAGGGCCACCGGCTCGGTGCCGGGGCGGCGCTCGGCTTCCTGGTGCCCGCCGAAGAGTTGCGGGGCCAGCCGGGCGTCCTTGCGAAGCAGCAGCGCGCCGATGCCGCGCGGGCCATAGAACTTGTGAGCGCCCAGACTGAGGGCGGTGGCTCCCATCTGATGGAAATCGACGGGGATCTTTCCGACCGCCTGCACCGCATCCACGTGGAGCGGAATCTCCCTCGCCGCGCAACGTGCGGCGAGGGGCGCGAGGTCCTGGATGACTCCCGTCTCATTATGCGCGAGGATGACGCTGACCAGCCGCGTCTGGCTCCAGGGGACATCGCCGAGGTCGGTCGTCGACAGCATCCCTCCCGCATCGACCGGAAGGACGTGGCGCTGCCAGCCGCGCTGTTCGAGCTTGCGGCATGTCTCTCCGGTCGCCGGATGTTCGCCGGCGGTCAGCGCGACGATCGGCGGTGTCGGTTCACTCGTCGACACGAACTCGGCGAATCCCAGGATCGCGAGGTTCGCCGCTTCGGTCCCGCCGCTGGTGAAGATCACTTCCTCCGGCCGCGCCCCGAGAATGGCGGCGATCGATTCCCGCGCCGTCTCCAGCGCCCGCCGCGCCGCGCGCCCTTCCGCGTGGCGGCTGCCGGGGTTTGCGTACGCGTCCCGCCAGCACCGATCCATCGCCTCGCGCACTTCGGGCAGCGGGCGCGTTGTCGCATTGTGATCGAGAAAGATTCGGTCGGGCATGACGCGTGCCGATCACTTCTTCGGGTCTTTGGCCCAGTGTCCCTTCACCTTGACGCCGTCCTTTCGCGTGTAACCGCGAACCCACTTGTAGTTGGTCCCTGGCCGCGTCGATTCATCCGGGCCATCGTCCGCCGAGGCATCCGCCTTCGAAGCATCGCCGTCCGGTTCCGAATCCGCCTTCGATGCGGTCGTCGTCGACTTCCGAGGAGTTTCGCTCCGGGCCTCGAGCGGAGCCTTCGGAGCCGTCAGCCGTCCCGCGGCGAATCCAACCCCCAACCCCAGCACAAGTCCGACCAGCAGCGCGCCCGCCAGCTTCACGAAGTCCGGCATCGTCCTGACGGCTTCGACCGCCGACGCTTCCGGGCTCTTCTGCTTTCGCTTGGCCAGGCACTCCTCGCACGCGAGCGGATCGAGCTGAAAGATCGACAGCTCGACCATCTTCCCGCACTCGGGACAGACCCACTTCCGCGTGTCGGTCGGCATGCCGAAACTCCCCGCTCGATCGACTCAATGTCCGGATCAGACCCGCGGACTATACAGCACCACCGGCTCCGGCTTCCC
>JADZEF010000119.1 GCA_020850695.1 Planctomycetaceae bacterium
AAGTCGCTTCGGTAACGCGGATAATGAGGAAGTCCTGATCCTGTCGAATGTGGAGGACGGGACGATTGAGGAATTCCGAGGTGTCCCCTCGCTCGACCTCGACGAAGACAATCTGCATGTCGCCGGGAATGAGATGATTGGAGCGGATCTCCATGGCCTTGTCCGCGAGGGATCGGTTGCTCGGCCGATGAGGAATCAGAATCGGAATTCCTGATTCGACCATGTCGAGCCAGACCATTTCGTCCGCCTTGTCACCAAAGCGGAAGCCGTCAAAACGGATTTCGAAGGCCCGCCAGTAACGCGACCAACCGGCGATCGCCAGGGTGCCGAAAATGAAGCAGCTGGCAATTTTTACGCCGTCAGGCCGCTCCCAGATATTGGCTGCCGTGGTGTAGACGAACACCACCGTGACGAGGCCGAAATACGCAAGCATGAACCGGCGTCGCACGGACCTGACCCTGGCCCGCAAGACATGCACAAAGGACCCGACGCACGCGCTCGTCATCAGCACCAGCACGCCCGTCGCATAGGCCCCCCCTTGGGCGGCGACGTCGGCCTGAAAGATCAGGGTGACGATGAGGTTGATTGTCGTGAAGGTCAGAACGAGCGGGCGATACGCGGCGGCCCATTCCGGGGCCATGCCGTAGCGCGGCAGGTAGCGCGGGACCATATTGAGCAGACCCGCCATGGCCGAGGCTCCCGCAAACCACAGGATCAAGATCGTGCTGAGGTCATAGATGGACCCGAAGATCGGGCCGAAGAGGGGACAAAGCGGAATCGGGCTTTCGCCGTGAGCCAGATAGGCCAGCGCGCGGTCAACCGCCCGACCCTTGAGCTCTCGTCCTTCGTCGTCGAATTTCACATGCCCCAGTTCGTCCTTCTCGACGTGAAACTCATGCGCCGGAATGAGAGTTCCCGTGCCTGTCACAAAGGCCGACCCCAGGAGGAACACGGACATGATCAGCGCTGCGGCGATGAGCAGCTTGCGGGTGTTCGCGATGCGCCCCTTCTCGTTCGCGGGGTCTTCGGAAGTTCCTGTCACCAGGTGAATGTGTAGAACCCCGGTTTCAAAGCCTGACATTCCGAGTGCGAGCTTCGGGAAGATGATTGCCGACAATCCCACCGCAACCCAGAGTCCGGTTCCGCTGAGGGGAGCATGCGCGATCTGATACTGGCCAGCCAGAACCGACTGAGACCACTGTTGAAGCAACGCGGGTTGCGACCAGAGTTGCATCAATCCTGCGCCGACGACCAGGAAACTCAGTGCGAGGTAGGTTGTCACCAGGACCGTGGCCACGCCGACGACTTCGTCGTATCCCTTGAGGAACAACCCCCCCAGCAGAACGAGAAGGAACATGGTGACGGCGACCTGTCCCTGCATCCAACCGGGCGCGTGTCCGGCGTAGATCGGGTTGCCGATGAGGTGGGCGGCCGCATCCGCTGCGGAGAGGGTCTTGGTGACGACGAAGTCAGTCGCGGCGAAGCCGATGAGGACGAGCACGACGATCTTGCCGGCCCAGCCGCGGAACAATTGCTCGATCATACCGACCGAGCCGACACCATCGGGCGTTTTGCCCGCCACGAAGAAATAGATCGGAAGCGCTCCGAAGAGCGTCACCATCACCAGAATGAGCGTTGCGACGGGCGAGAGTAACCCCGCTCCCTCAAAGGCGATGCTCGGCTGATAGCCCAGCGTGCTGAAATAGTCCACCCCACACAGGCACATGATCAAGGGCCACACATAGTGGTGGCCGCCACCGGATTCTTTGCTCATTCGACCTTCGGCTCACTGATTCCCGACACCGGATCCCTAGGAAGAAAGCGGGAATCCCGAGGCAAGGCGGGCAAGAGAACGACGTACGACCCAACGGCGGCGATCCGGTTCTGATCCGAATCCGCCCCGTGCCTGACGGCTCTTCCTGCGATATCACCGCGGCATCGCTGAGGCAAGACGCGCTCAGCCCCGATCGACATGGAAGCTGCGCTGAAAGTAGAGATCTGCGCGAGTCTATCCCGACTTGGTGTCCAACACCACATCGGAAGGGGCGATCGTATCGTGTTCGAGGGGGAAGGCCCGAGCGGCGTCGCGGGTGACGATGAAAGAAACATCGAAAAGCATTTCTGAGGGAGCGCGGCCTCTTCAGAACCGAGCACGTGTTCATTCCAGATGCCACGCTAAGGCGGTCGTTGTTCGACCGCTGTATCCCTCAGAAAAGCAAGTGACCGATCTCGAGAAGCATCCTTACCAAGAGATGAGCGCGGCAATCGTTGCCGCAGGCGGGACGCGCGAGTCCGGATGCCGAGGCGCCCTTCAGCACCTCGGAAGATGATCTGGCGCAGATCAGATCCCAGGGTATTCCATTCGAAATGCATACGTTCGGCGTCGCGCAAGAAGGCAGATGAGGGCTGGTGATCAGTGATGGTTGCAATCGTCGCGGACCAGCACCTCGGCTCTCTTAAGGGCAAAATCCGTATACGCCGGCTCGCTGGCCCGGCACCAGAAGGCGAAGTGAAGGTAATTCAAGACCTCGCGGTAACGCAGAGCCTCGGCATCGTAGGCCGCATGCCGGCGGTAGCCGTCAAGAACCGCTGCTTGTTCATCCACGTTGTTCAGGAACGACGTTCTCGCCCGAGCACCCAGGCGAGGTCATATTCCCCCCAGCCGACGCCGGCGAACTCCCAATCCAGGATGCCGGAGACCTGCCGCTCGTGGACGCTTCGGTGAAATCGCCCGAGGTTCGAAGGTTTCGCCGCCCGTCGGGCGTGAACACCGAAGCGTCCAACAAAGGCGACTCTATTACGCCAAGCTTCCGTCCGCCGAACGGCCAGACTCACGTGCGGCGGAGCGCTTGCTGATCGACAATCGCAGTAGGTTCCGTCGGTTCGTACGAGCCGGACTGATTCATGGACACCCACCCGATCGGTTACCCCACCCTCGCGGCATCTGCCGTTGCGATCGAACCTCCAAGCCCACTGACGATAGGATATCGGAAGTCGCTGTTCAATTTCAGATGTCGGGAAGTTGATCGGTACGATCCGCGGAAGCCATACCCGAATCCGCTCGCCCGCGGCGTGAATGTTGAACCGGGAAATCAGCGAAATTGGCTCCATCCGCGGAACGAAACGGCATCGGCAAGTCGGGTGGAACCGCGGGCTCGATCATTCGGGTACGATGACTCCATCGCTCGTTCTCCGGCATTTCTCCGTCGGAGCGACCGTTCGGCCTACGGCGTGGGTAATTGGCGTTCGTAGCGGATGCTGATGGAGTCGCGCTGGGCGCCGATGTAGCGATCGACAACTTCCGCCTTATCGATGATCCGGTCGCCGCGGCCGCTCGCCTTGGTTCCCTTTTCGTCCGCGGGGCGCTTCGTATCATCCTCCCACGATGCGTGAAACAGCGTGTTGATCACTCCGATTTTCTCGTCGTGGGAGAGTTTCTTGTCCGCCGCGGCGCTCTTCGGGAACTCGACCGACTTGAACTCGTCGGTCAACTCCTCGGTGATCTTCCAGCCGAGGACGTCGTAGTGGCTTTTGGGCGGCACGATCCAGTACATCGGCTGCTCTTTGATCGTGCTGAACTCGAAGACGCTGAGGCCGTCGACCGTGACGTGCACCGCCGCCTCAATGTCGCTGTCGTTGTAGAGCCTGATCGCATACACCTCGTCGCGGTGGATCTCCACGAACGGACGACCGGATTCGCGGCCGACCTCTACGCCGCGGGGCGCGTAGGCACCCTCCTTCTTGATCCGGATCTCGACGGCATAGGGGGAACTCGCCGTGGTGCGGATCTTTGTTCCCTCGACCTTCACCTCCGGCTTGTTCTCCTTCAGTTTCGCGTTGCGCGTCCGGTCATCGGTGCCGGGTGGCGTGCTGATGTTCGTGTTGAGCAGGGCATGCGTGGCCGACTCGCCGAAGATGAAGCGGTTCTTCCTTCCCAATTCCACATCTTCGCGGTCGACAAACCGCAGCATGACTTCCGCACCCACCTGCTTCGTCTCGGCCGACTCGCCCCGGAGAATCAATCCCTGGATCTTGAACTGGTAGTTCTGACGGCTGAGCGTGAGATTGGTGGTCTTCAGAGCCTTTTCCAGAGCGGTCGTCAGCCGCGAACCGCTACTGCCTTCCAGTGCCGGATCCGCCTTGAGTGTGTCGAGAAAGATGGCGTTGGCGTTCCGGTTTGCAGCCTCTTTGACGATGTCGGCCGCCGCGTCCTTCGCCCAGGCGTCAATGGACTCGAAGTCAGCCCAGGCGTTCGTCGTCCCCAAGGTCCCCATCACAATGCCCACCGAGATACCGAAGCGTGTCCACAGCGTCATGTCGAGTTCCTCACAGGTCACAGGCTTGGTTGCCTGGTCAGGGAAAAAGATGTAGCGGGATCACTCAAGACGATCAATTGACCGGCACTTCACCCCGGCCGAGGGATTGCCGCACGCGCTGAAACAACGAGAAGCTCTCGATCGCCTCCCATTTATCGCGCTTGATTGTTCCCGGCGCGGGCGCCGCCAGTGGCCCCAGACCGTACTTCAGGAGTTCGGTCTTGTTGCGAATGACGATCTTCAGTTCCTCGCGCCCGGACAGCGAGAGTTCGAGCGCCACCTCGTGGGGGCCAAGATCGGTCTGGTAACGCTCCGCAACGCGGCCCACAGGCTCCGGAAAGCTCACAATCGACCTCTTCGCGTCCTCCCCGTTCTTCAGAAAGGGCCCGCACACCGCATCCAATGCGGCGACGAACCGCGCCCGATCCTGGTCGACGAGCTTCCGCATGACGTCCCGCGGCGGATAGAGATCCCTGATCTTTCGCAGTGCTTCGCCGCCGAGCGCGTCGGAGGTCCGGACGTCGTCCTCGAAGCCGATCATCCCCTCGCGGTGGCAGTTCATGCAGCTCAGGCCATTGATAATCGCCGGCAGTCCGGAGACGGCCGAGCGGTCGAACACGACGTCCGCCGGGGCGAAGTCGTCCAGGCGGTTGCCCTTCGCATCGACCAGCAGATAGGCCTGCAGCCCATTCGGCAGGCTGAAGATCAGCTCGCCACCGTCATGGTCGAATGCGAACTTCGGGTGCGGGTTGCCGTCGAACTTGGGACCGAGCGGAAACCGAATCAGGTCGCCCCGTGCTTTCCGGGGCTTGAAGTCGTAGCTGATCCACCAGTACCCGCCGCTCGGCAGCTCGTGC
Source organism: Planctomycetaceae bacterium (assembly GCA_020850695.1). Taxonomy (GTDB): domain Bacteria; phylum Planctomycetota; class Planctomycetia; order Planctomycetales; family Planctomycetaceae; genus JADZEF01. The sequence continues at coordinate 5,174 of JADZEF010000119.1, forward strand.
CGCTCGAGGAGCCGGTTCTGCTTCGACACTCCCGACTGGGCGAACCCCGCCCGAGCCAGCAGCTGGCGGTCGGGCGTCGTCTGTACGAAGTTCCGTTTCCAGTCGAGATGGATGTGGGAATCCTTTTCCAGCTCCGACAGCGTCTTCGGCATCCCCAGCAAGTCGTGGTAGAGCGGCGGCCGCGTCGCCGTGACGATGAACCAATCCCCCCGCAGCACCAGTTGCTGGCCGTGCCCCGCCAGACGTTTGACGCTCTTGGCCAGTTCGGCGATCGTCTCGTCGCGAACCTCATCAAACGCGAGACCGTACGGGTGCAGTTCCGTCACTTTCCGCCAGAGCGCCGGCTTGTCCCAGCCAAGCTTGCGGAGATCGATGAAGAAGACGCTTTCGTGTGTGCCCGGCACCGGCTGCGGAAGCACGGTGGCCCGCTCCCAGGACATGCTGTTGATGGCTTTGGCCAACGCCGCCCGGTGCAGCCGCAGCTCGTCTTCGCCGATCTGGTCGTTGTTGTGCAGGTGGGCGAAGCTGAAATAGCGCAGATGTGGGGCCGTGTTAGGGTTCACTGTGCCCAGGTGGGCCTCGATTGATTTGAGGATGGTTCGATCGTCGACCGGTTCCACCTCGCGGACTTTCCACGCCGGCGCGCCGGCGGCGATCCACTTTCGCAGCACATTCTTGTGTTCCGGCCGAAACGACTTCGCCTGAGCCGAACCGCTCTGCGGCATGTAACCGCTCTCGACATACTGCCACAAGAGCGAGTCGTCGGGCTTCCCTGGCATGACAAACGGCAACTCGGATCCTCCTCGCGCCGCCACTAGATTGCCGTGGTTCAGGACCAGGATCTTGCCGCTCTGCTGTCCGCTCCCCCCGTGACAGCTGTGGCAGGCCTCCTTCAGCAGTCCATAAGCCTGCCGCGCCAGCTCTTCCTCTTGGGCATGGACGGTCGCCGCACTGAGTGCCAGACCCAGCCCCAACTGCCAACACAACCTCAGTCGCATCATCGATCTCCCCGTCCGAAGGACGCGAACTTCTGTTCGAGGCGTGGGATTCGCCCACCGCGATTCCGTTCCGACGCTCTCCTGCTCAAGCCCTCACGGACGATTGGCCGCCGCGTTCCCGCAAAACTCCGGAATTTTTTCAGAAACTCCGAGAAAGACTTGGAACAAGAGTCGCCCGGGGCCGTGCAGGTGGGGTGAGGGCGGAGCAAGTGTTACTTGAGGAGGCAGTCGCAAATCCGCGTCTCGCCTTGTTATCGCTGGTTCGCACGGTTCGGTGGAACGTCGTCCTGAGGTCTCCCATGCTGCGATTTACCTTTCTTTCCTGTCTGGCACTGGCTGCATCACATTCGTCTCCCGCGTTTGCCGAGGGCCGCAAGCTGGCGCTCCTGGTGGGGGTGGAGAAGTATCAGCATGCGAAGCTGGATGACCTGAAGTTCTGCGGGGACGACGTGCAGGCGCTCGAACGGCTGCTCACCCCCCAGGGCTTCCGCTGCGTCGTGCTGCGCAACGACAGCAATCCGAACGCGGCCCAGCTTCCCGAAGCCGCACTGCCCACGGCGGCGAACGTCAATTCCGAGTTGAGGAGGATGCTCGAAGGGATCAATAAGCAAGACCTCATCCTCGTCGTGCTGACGGGTCACGGCCTGCAACCGGCCGGCGATTCGCAGCCTTACTTCTGTCCTGAGGATGCGAACCCGGTCGTCAACATGAATGCGAATGGGGGCCAGAAGCTGGCGCGGCCCGAATCGCTGATCGGCATCGGCACACTGCTGACGCAACTCGATCAGAGCGGCGTCGGCCATAAGCTGGTGCTCGTCGACGCCTGCCGGAACGCGCCGCAGTTGAAGGGGATGAAGTCGGGGGTGGACCGGATCGCTTTCCAGTTGCCCGACCAGTGTGGCCTGCTCCTGAGTTGCTCCCAGGGCCAGTTCAGTTTCGAGAGCGAAAAGCTGGGCTCGTCGGGCCGCGGCGTCTTCCTGCACCATGTGATCGATGGCCTGGAAGGAGCCGCGCAGGATGACGACGGCATCGTGACGTGGGACAGCCTTGTCGCGCATGTCCGCCGTACCATTCCGAAGACCATGGCGAAGGTGTTCGGCCCAGACGTCAACGCGAGACAGACGCCGCACCAGATCGCCAATCTGGAGGGCACGCCGGTGCTGGCAACGCGGGTCAATCTGCCGCCCCCGCTGTTCGATGCGACGAAGGGTAAAACCGCCGCGGAAGCGAAGGCGGCCCAGGATGCTTGGGCGAAGCACCTGAAGACGAGCGTCGAGATTGAGAACTCCATCGGCATGCGGATGACGCTGCTTCCGCCCGGCACCTACAAGCGGGGATCCACTCCGGCCGACATTGACGCGGTGGTCTCGCTCGATGCGACGTTCAAAAAGGAATCCAGCGACGACGAGCAGCCGCAGCACACCGTGCGTTTGACGAAGGCCTTCCGGCTGGGCACGACGGAGGTGACGCGGGGGCAGTTCCGGCGGTTCGTGAACGCAACGGGATATGTGACCGAGGCAGAGAAGGACGATGGCGGCTATGGGTACAACGTGGCCGAGGGGAAATTCGAGGGGCGCGACAAGAAGTATCACTGGCGGAACACGGGGTTCGCGCAGACGGACGAGCACCCCGTGGTGAACGTGACGTGGAACGATGCGAAGGCCTTCGTGGACTGGCTGAGCAAGGAGGAAGGAAAGGAATACCGTCTGCCGACCGAGTCGGAATGGGAGTATGCCTGCCGGGCGGGGACGACGGGAATGTTTTCGGGCGGGAACACGTTCGACGTTCTGGACGGGATCGCAAACATTGGAGAGCGGTCGACCAGGCAGATCAAGGGGTACGACCAGTCGTATTCCTATTCAGGCTTCGACGACGGCTACCAGTTCACCGTGCCGGCGGGAGAATTCAGAGCGAACGTATTCGGACTGTCGGACATGCACGGCAACGTGTGGGAGTGGTGCGGCGATGGGTACGACGCGAAGGAGTACGCGAAGCATGCCGGAGGGATCGTTGAGGATCCCAAGGGTCCGTCGGCGGAGACCTCATCCCGCGTGATGCGGGGCGGGAGCTGGGACGTCACGCCCGGGTACTGCCGGTCGGCGTCCCGGTTCAGTTACTCGCCGGGCGATCGGCGTAACCACTTGGGGTTCCGCGTCCTCACAGTCCAGTCTTTCCGCTGAGCCAAGCGAAGAAGGGAGGGAGGCGCGGGAGCGGAAGTCGAACGGGCGCGTGCCGGAGGCCCGCCTGTTCGCACTGAAGCGACCCGCCGACCGGGTGAGCCGACGCACGTCTCAATTCCGATGTTGATTTGTTGGTCCGGATTCTCAAAGACGTGCAAACCGATTTCGAATTGAGTCCACGAGGAGTTGCCAGAATGGATCGCGCGATAATCGGCTTCCTGATCGCACTGTTGTCTTCTCCCGCCGGCCTCCCCGCCGCCGAGGGCCGGAAGCTGGCTCTGCTGGTCGGCGTCGAACAGTACGATCATTCGAAACTGGGGCTGCTGGATTTCTGCGGCGACGACGTCGCCACTCTGGAAGCGGTCCTGACAAAACAGGGCTTCCGCTGCGTGGTCCTGCGGAACGAGAAGAAAGACCCGCAGCCTGACGCAAACACACCGCCGACGGCGGCGAACATCAACCGGGCACTGACAGCCCTGCTGGAGAAGGTCACACGCCACGACCTGATTCTCGTCGTGCTGACCGGGCATGGCCTGCAGCCGATCGGCGAGACACAACCCTATTTCTGTCCGCAGGATGCAAACCCCGGCGTCGTGCAGAATGTCCAGGGCAAACAGACGCTCGTCAAGCCCGACAGCCTGATCGGAATCGGCACGCTGCTGGAGCGACTGGACCAGAGCGGCATCGGGCACAAGCTGCTGCTGGTCGATGCCTGCCGCAACGCGCCGCAGTTGAAGGGGATGAAGGCGGGCGTGGACAGCGTGGCGTTCGAGCTGCCGGAACAATCCGGGCTTCTCTTGAGTTGTTCGCAGGGACAGTTTTCCTTCGAGAACTCAGCTCTCGGCAAGTCGGGCCGCGGCGCGTTCCTGCACCATGTGATTCTGGGGCTGGAGGGAGAGGCGGCCGACAAGTCGGGCCTGATCACCTGGGATGACCTGACCTCCTATGTGAAGAAGGCTGTGCCGAAAACTGTCACGGCGCTCTACGCGGGGACGGATGTGGATGCCCATCAAACGCCCGAGGGAATCAACCGGCTGGCGGGTTCGCTCGTCCTGGCGCGACTGACGCCCGTCGTTCCCCCCCTCACAGAAAAGCCGAACCTGCCGCCGCAATTGTTCGACGGGAAACAGTGGAAGCCCGTTGGAACCCCCAAGAGCGGACAGGAATGGCTGGATTATCTCAATCCACCGAAGTCTCCCGACGGTCTGGCGAGACGTGCACGGTCCGATTGGGCCAACTATCTCGGGCGACCAGAACAAATCTAGAACTCTCTCGGCATGAAGCTACGACTGATCCCGCCAGGCGAGTACAGCAGGGGGTCATCCGCGGCGCAAGTCAACAAGACCCTCCAGTTGGACTCGCAGGTGAAACGCGAGAACATCAAGGACGAACAGCCACAGCACCTCGTTCGGATCACGAAGCCGTTCTACATGGCCGAATGCGAAGTGACGTTAGGCGAGTTTCTGAACTTTTACCACGATGCGAAGTACAGCATCGAATGCGAGCGCGACGGCGCGGGCGGTTGGGGCTACGGCGACCGGCAGTTCTCTCAGAAGCGGAATTACGTCCCCTGGGACTGGGGGCATCCAGCGCAGTCGATGAATCATCCGGTGGTGAATGTTTCGTGGAATGATGCCGTCGCCTTCTGCGAATGGCTTGGAAAAAAGGAAGGTCGTACTTATCGCCTTCCGACTGAAGCGGAATGGGAATACGCCTGCCGAGCCGGGACGAGAACGCTGTTTCAAAACGGAGACGACCCGGAAGCATTGATTCGGATTGCAAATATCGCCGACGCGGATGCCCATCAGGCGTTTCGCCAACTGAATGCGATCCGCGGTCGGGACGGATATGCCTTGACTGCGCCTGTCGGACGCTTCGATGCGAACGGTTTCGGAATGCACGACATGCACGGCAACGTTTGCGAGTGGTGCTCCGACCGTTATTCCTCGAATGAATACTCGCGTTATGGCGGCGACGTCGCGATTGATCCTGTCGGTCCCTCAAAAGGCGAGGTTCGCGTCATCCGAGGGGGGCATGGGATATCAGTCCTGCGGAATGTCGATCGGCCCTCAGGCATGCCGAAAAGCCCGATTTTCGCACTCTCAATGTGGGCTTTCGCGTTGTTGCTGGTATCGAGAAGTAAAGACACTGTCGTCCTGTACAAGAGCCTGATTCGGCCCGAGTCCCTGAATTCAGCAGGTAAACCGTACGCGTTTGTGAGGAACACGTTCGACCGCTTCATGTCGCGATGGACGAGCCCGAGCTTATGGGCCGCCGCGAGGCCGAGGGCCGCTTGGCGGACCAGCTCGCACGATTGCGGCACGGACTGGGAGCCTCGCTCTTCGATAAACTTCAAGAGGTCAGTCCTGTTGATCCAGTCCATGACAAGGTAATGCAGTCCCAGGAACTCGCTGGCGTGCGTTGCCCGCACGACATGGGGGCTGTCGACCTTGCCCACTGCTTCCACTTCCCGCTCGAAGCGCGCGACAAGCCCCGCGCGCCCAGGCTCCTGCATGACGATCGACTGCTATTCGGTTTGCGGATGGGCAGTCAGAGAACCAAGGTCACTGTGCAAGTTCAATTCGAAGGGTGGAGCTGCCGCTTGCGGGGATCACCTGGATCAAACCCGACGACTCGCTATTGGAGTATTTCGTCAATCCGGCCTGCGGCCTGGATGGCACTCGGACGGGCACTCGACCGCTCGCTGGTCGTACATGAGCCGAGGCGGGAACAATGGCGATGCGGTACTCGCCTGGAATCGCGCCATCTCCGGTCTCGTAGGTCGACAGTCGGAACTTTCCGTCGGCGTCCGTGGTGGCGTGGGCTGCAGGGCCCCCCTTCGACTTGAAGATCACGCTGACATTGGCGAGCGGCTTTCCGTCGGCAATAACGACCCCGGAAGCCGGAACCGTTGACGCCCTCGCGGGCTGCGTGCTTCCGCAGCCCGGAAACATCGTCAGAGTCAACAGAATGATCGAAATCTCTGCCCGCATCGAGACAGCTCCTCAGGCAACCGGAACGTTCGCTTCCGCGCGGCTACTCGTACCGGACGGTTTCGCCGCCGCTGATTGTTCCCAATGCTCCCCAGATGCCATACGGGCTCTGACCGACCGGAGCGAAACTCGCAGTTCCCCAGATCCAGAGATCGCGATCCTGTTGCCCGCAATGGATACTGTCGCCGATGAAACGGACCGCTCCATCCGCAAGGAGAGCGTGGATGCCCCCGGTATGCATGCTGGCGGCGGTCGGAGTGCAGAAGCAAGGGGGCGAATTCGGGGGAGCAATGCTCGTGAACTGCAGGTAAGGCGACCCGTCCGCCCAGGCGTCCCCCCTCAGATTGGTGACGTCGGAAGTCCACCGCTGCGTGCCCGGATCAAAGTACTGGAGACATTCCTCCGGAGTCGAGGTCACCACGAGCGAAAGATGACCGATATCGTTTGAAGCAGTCGGCCAACGGATTTCCGCCATGGCGATCGTGTTGCTCGTTCCGTCGGTGATCTGTGCCATGTTGACCCGGCTGTTCCACCCGAACATGCCGCGCGGCGCGACCCCCACCAAGCCGAAGTCGGGATTTGGATCATCTCCAAGAGAATAAGCGTAGGAGATCTTTCCAAGTCCATCATTCAAGAGATGAGACGTCTGCGACGGACATAAGAAAACCGCCGGTTGAGCCTTCCAGGGGGGATAGTCCAAGTCCCAGGGATAAGGCCCCATCGGAGGATAAGAGACACTTCCCACAGTCAATGGAGACGAGATCTGGTTATAGAGAGGTTGCTGGTCCAGATAAGGGAGCAACTGCACTGTCGCACTTTGCGACGTGCCGTTGCTCAACTCGGTCAGAGATTGCGTGCCTCCCGCGCCATAGGGGAATACGTTGTGCGCATCGTGATAATTATGAAGCGCTAGCCCGAACTGCTTGAGATGATTGCGGCACTGGGTGCGGCGCGCCGCTTCGCGCGCCGTCTGTACGGCGGGCAGCAGCAGTGCGATCAGAATCGCGATCACCGCGATCGACACCAGCAATTCAATCAGTGTGAAACCTGCGCGCGCCGGCCGTCGAGTTTCCATGTTGCCCCACCTGCCTAGACACGGACACCTGTAGGGTTTTTACAGCGAGGATTTGCCAATTGCAATGTGGCATTCACCGCCGCACACCGCGAAGAAGACGGTGCTCGCGGGTGTTGCTCCTCGCTTGCCGCGGCATTAGGCTCTTGTCGAGGAACCTCCCGAGTCCTTTTCCTGGCGGAAATATGATCTCTGTCCACGACTTCGCCGCTGCCCTCAATGCGGTCCGGCAAGGTTGCATCTCGCTCGACCAACTTGACGAAGTGGTTCGAACAGAACCATCGCTGGAATCGGGAATTGTGGACGCGTTGACTCGCCGAGGGCTACTGACGTCGCCGCAGGCCGAATCGCTGAGGTCGCAAGTCCAAGGCAGTCCATCGGCCGGCATTCGAACGGCCGAGGCTGAGTTGCGTACCGGGGGCTTTGATCCCGGCAATTCGCCGTCGATGCAGGACGTCGATGTTCGACAGATTCTTAACGCGCTCCTCGAGACCGAAGGGAGATTGGGACTCTCGAACACGGAAAATCGGGAGCGTTCGAACGGAGATTCTGCTTCTAGTTCGGCGCAGGGAGGTTCCCCATACGACGACTGCCGCGGACGCTACTTGGTTAGAGAGACGATTGGCGCAGGAGGGATGGGCATCGTCTGGCGCGCGTTTGATCCTCTCCTGGGCCGGGACGTCGCACTCAAGGAGATTCGGACGGACAATTCCGATCGGGGGTTGCGACAGCTCCTGCGAATGGAAGCAAGGATGGCCAGTCACCTTGAACATCCTGGAATCGTGCCGATCTATGACGTCGCGGATGACGCGGAAGGAAACCCCTACTACGCGATGCGTCTGGTCGAAGGGGATCGACTGACTGATGCCATCCGAAGACTTCACTCCCAGACGTCCGAATCCAGCGAGTTTGCATCGCAGAGGAACGGATTGCTGCGGCGGTTCTGCGCGGTGTGTCAAGCGGTCGCCTATGCCCACTCGCGGGGTGTCATCCATCGCGACATCAAATCGGCGAACATTGCCCTGGGCGCCTTTGACGACGTCCAAGTGCTGGATTGGGGACTGGCCCGCAAGGACGGCGTTTCTGTCGAAGGGGACACCGGCCAGGATGAACCGTCGCGGGCCCGACTCTATGACACGATGCCGGGAACGCGGAAGGGGACGCCGGCCTACATGGCTCCGGAGCAGGCGCTGGGGGACGTGGCTGAGATTGGTCCGCGGACCGACGTATATGGCCTCGGCGCTGTTCTTTATGAGATCCTGACTGGTCGGGAGCCCTTTCCGCGTCCGGATCTCTCACTCAAGTCAGAATCCACAGCCGACGCCGTGGAAGCCGTTTTCCGGCAGATCGTCGAAGAGGGGCCGCTTTCTCCCCGACGGGTTGGCCCGGCCGTTCCCGCAGCGCTCGAGGCAGTCTGCATGAAGGCCATGGCGCGAGCGCCGCAATCGAGATATGCCTCGCCAAGCGAGCTTGCGGCCGACGTGAGCGCCTGGATGGAAGACCGTCCCACGACGGCCTACGTCGATCCCTGGCGAACGCGCATGCGTCGATGGGCGTCTCGTCACCGGACTTTGGTTGCCAGCACGGGCATTGGAAGCCTCGTGCTGATCGTGTCGCTGGCCGCCGGCATTGTGCTTCTGAACCGCTCTTACGCCTCCGAGCAGGCGGCCCGCGAAGATGCGGACCAGCGACTGTTCGCCTCACAAATCAAGGTCGGTTTCGCCACCTGGGAAAAGGGGCAGGTCTCGGAGCTCAATTCGCTCCTCGAACGTCTCAGTACGAACTCTTCCGAGACCGAAACCTCTCCATTCGAGTGGCATTGCCTCGACGCTCTGAGCCGGTCAAGCGAACTCAACTCGCTGCCCGGCAACCGGGGTGCCGTCGATGCCCTGCTCGTTTCGAGAGATGGGACCCGCCTCGTAACCCTGTCGCAGGCCAAGGCTGCCCCCTCGGTGGTTGGTCGCTCGAGTGCGTCCGGCAAGTGCATTGCGGAAGTCTGGGACCTGCCGAATCGACGATTAATCGCTCGCAGTGATGAAGTCCCTGCCTCGGCATCCGCGGCGATGACACCGGATGGGACGGGGCTGTTGCTCGGCGGGATCGATGGAATCGTGCGGCGATGTTCGCTCGACGACCTTCAAACGTTTGAAACCTGGCCGGAGGTCACGGCACCGCTGGGGGGGCCGGGAAGTGCGATTTCTGCTTTGACGATCTCTCCCGATTTTGCGCGGGTCGGGATCGTGCGCGTCGATGGAAGCGTGGAAATCTATGATTGGGTTGCGGAGACGAGGATTGCGTCGAGTGCACCGATGGGAGCGGGCGGCGCTGTGGACTCGCGCGAATTCGGCATTGTCTGGACTGCGAATGACCAATATCTGGTGACCGATCGACGGAGCCGCGGTTGGTTTCATGCGCTTGATCCTCAGGCCGTCCGATCGGTCAATTTCGGGGAGATCGGCGCGGCTTGTCTTGATCTCTCCGCGGATCTTCGGGAGTTGATCCTTGGGGGAAGCCACGGCCAGGTGGCACTGCGCGACGTCGACACGGGAAAGACTCGACGGACGCTTGAGTGCGGACGCGAGATCGTGCAGGCGGTCCGATATTCCCCCAAGGGGAGTCGAATGGCGGCTGGAGGCGCCGATGGCATCGTGCGAGTGTGGTCCGGCGTCGAAGGGCGCCTTGTTGCCGAGTTTCGCGGACACCGTTCCAGCGTGCGATCGCTGATCTGGCTCACCGAGTCGACGCTGATCTCGGGCGGTTCGCAGGGGGAGATCATCCTTTGGGACTTGAGCAGCCCTGTGGAACGAGAGATCGTCCAAGACCTCTCACGTACGGTCGCTGATCTTGTGGAACTGCCGGGACGAGGGCTGGCGGCCGTCGCTCTCGATTCCGATCTCCAGTCCGAAGAGCCAGGAGAGGTTGTGCTCCTCAACCTCGAGGACAAATCCAGAATTCCGTTGTCACTTTCCCATGGAGAATCGATCGGTTCCGTGGCCTGGTCTCCGGACGGGCGATGGCTGGCTACCGGCACGGACGGAGGGAGTCGCACGATGGCCGGTCGCGGCGAGTTCTGCATCTGGGACAGCGTCTCGGGCCGGCGGGTTCGAACGCTCGGACGATATGCCGGATTGGCGGGAGTGGTTGCCTTCTCGGCGGATGGACGGCATGTGATCGGAGTCCATGGAAACGTCATTCAGGGATCGGTGAGGGTCCGCGTCTGGGATACGGAGACATGGGATTCCTACGAACTTCCTGACGGTCCGCCAAGCGCGGGATTCATCTCCTACGCCGCCATCTCGCCGGACAGTCACTGGCTGGTGATGGGGACGATGTCGGTTTCGAATCCCACGGAACCGGGAACGCTGCTCGTCTGGGATCTGCGGAAACGTGTCTGGCATTCTTCCGGCACATCGCTCGCACAGAACGTCACCGCACTGCAGTTTTCGCCTGACGGACAGCAGGTGATTCTGTCGACCGGCCTGCTCGGGGATCCTGCGGCGATCGATGGAGCGATCGAGATCCGGTCGATCCCGGACTGTAAGCAGCTGTCTCGACTGCAGGATCGCGGAACCGGAGCCTGCTATTGTGCGGCCATGTCCCCCGATCAGCGCCTGGCTGCGGGAGCATCGTTCGACGGCACAGTTCGGCTCTGGGATCTGGCGTCGAAGACCATCGTGCGAAAGGTGCCGGCGAGCCTCACGAAGAGCAACGAAGCAGCGACGCCGGCGAACTGGATCGATTTTGATCCGGAGGGGAAGTGGATCGCAATCTCGGCGACGGACGCCGTCACGGGAAAGCATCCCGCCGGAAGCGAACTTCGCATTGTCGAAGCGGCGACCGGACGAGTGGCCAGCACGCAAACCATTTCGTCGACCGTCTTCCAGTGCCTCTTTTCCACGGACGGCAAGAGCATCGCCCTGGCCGAGGGAGATCACGCGAACGTCAGCCGGATCACGCCGCAAGGAACGCTCGAGCCAGCTCAGAGCCCTGGCTATCCGAGGGGGAACCCCGCCAGCCATCAAGGGCGAGTCGGCGCTGTCGCCGCTTCTTCGGATGGAAAGTGGCTCGCCACTGGAGGTGAGGACGAGGAGATTCGACTCTGGAAAGTCGACGAGGTGGTTCGAGACCCCGCACGATCGATCCCGTTGCGACTCAGGGGGCATTCCTCGTCGGTTTGCGATGCGTGCTTCAGTCCGGATTCGCGCTGGCTGGCGTCCGTTTCCGGAAGCCTGACGAACGCGGCCGTCGGGAAATCCCGAAACCGCGAACTGATTCTGTGGAGCACCGCCGAACAGAAAGAGTCGACCCGCCTTCCGCTCGGGGATGCTCAGCTTTGCCGTCTTGCGTTTCTGGATGACGAACGTATCGCGGTCGCTGTCTCGTCCCCTCCCGCTCGACCGGGCGGCGGTTGCGAGGTTCACATTCTGGGTCTGCCGACATTGCACAAAATCGCACGGATTCGAGGACCGGATTTCGACTCCATTACCTGTCTCGCCGCCCGCCGTGGCGGGAATGAACTCGCCTTTGGAGTCTTCGGCCGCCAGCTGTTCACCGCCCCGACCTCGGGAGCCGAACCGGCTCGCGAACTGGGAAGAATGTCGCAGATTCCCACCGCCATCACCTATTCGCCCGACGGACGGACGATTGCGGCGACAGGAAACCGAGGCGAGCTGGTGCTGTATGCGGCGGCCAGCCACCAGGAAATGCTGTCGATGCTGTTCCATCGGGAGGCGTTGCAGTGCGTGGCGTTCTCGGCGGACAGTCGGCAGTTGCTGCTGGGCGGGGCCGCTCCGAACGACTTCGGCGGCGAACTGCATCTCTGGCCGCGCCGGCCAGCGGCGTCCCCCTGGACCTTGCCGAACTTGAAAGAGCCGTCTCCCCTGGTGAGTCACGCTCCATGAGCAACGAACCCGAACATTCGCATCTCAGTGCGATGGACTCGACCCGCTGGTCCGACGTCATGTCTCCCCAGGACGAACAACTTCCGCCACATATCCGTCGAGCGCGCCTCGAGCGGTTCTTCCACCGGTACTCGAAAGCCGTCCGAAAGTTTCTGGCGCGGCTTCTCATGTCTCACCCTCAGCGTTCGGAACTGACGGAAGAGTGCTACCAGCAGTTCGCCGTAAAGTTTCTCGAGGGCCGTTTTTCGCAGTGTTCGCCGGATGAGTCGGGCCGTTTCCGGCATTACCTGAAGGCGACACTGCGGAATCTCGTTCAAAATGTGTATCGGCAGAAGTCGACGCAGTCCCTCGATGTGGGAACCTTCGAACCGGCCGTCACGTTCCAGACGGATGCAGAGTCGGAACTGGAGACGATTCTCAGGGATGACTGCCTCCGGACGGCCATGGAGCGATTGAAGCTGGACGACGATCGTCAGGGGACGGCACTGCATCGCGTCCTGGAGATCCGGACGAAGTCCCCCGCGGCCAGTTACGATCAACTTGCCTCGCTGGTTTCCGAATCGTTGAGGAAGGTTGTGGATGCCGGATGGGTTCGTAAACGGGTCCATTTCGCGCGGGACCGCCTTCGCGATTACATCCGGGATGAAGTGGCTGCGACTCTCAGCGTTCCGACCTCCGAGGCGATCGACGACGAATTGGCCGTGCTCGGGCTGCATCGGTATGTCGCCAGGACTTGATGAGCCCGACCGCGCTTCCGCGACTGACCTCTGATCTGTCCAATCTCGTGATCTGCCAATCTCGATCGAATCACTCGAGCGGAACGAGAACCCTTCCGTCAGCCCGGTCAGCCAGCCGTTGGAAGAGGCCATAGTCTTCGGCCGCTTCCGCGGTGGAATTCGTCTCGATGTTTTCCGAAAGAAAAACGACTCGGCCATCGCACAGGACGAAGTGCGCCCCGCCCGAGTGGCGGCTGCTGAATCCGCCGTGCCCCAGAAGGCCCGGCGCCGCATTGATCCGTGGGCCGGCGGCCGCCGCGACGGTGCTCCGCATTCCGAAGGCGGCGCACCAGACCGTCTGACCGGTCGAGTCTTCTGCGGGCTCATCCCATCGTCGCTCTCCCGCGGCAATCGTGTTGGAGAGCCCGTCCGCAACATCCGTCATGCGAACGCGGCTATTGCCGAACATGATCCCCGTCGGATGGGTCGTCGCTCCAACGAACGCACCTGTTCCGTACGAGGCCACGTAGCTCGAAGTTCCCATCAGCAGGTCGCCATTCTGCCATTGTGCCGGACCCGCGTCGGATGGACAGCGATAGGCGTCCAGCATCACCTGTGCGGGTGAGGATGCAGCGGATAATTCGGCGCGAGCATTCGCCCGCAGGTGGAAGTCGATCGATCGGAACAGCGGCGACTGCTCGATTTCCGGCAGCATAAACGCTCCCCAGGCGTAGTCATTCTGCTCAATCCATCCGGAAGGGAAGGTCGTTCGGGTCTCATGGTAGTTGTGAAGCGCCAGTCCGATCTGTCGGAGCTTCGATCGACACGCGGTGCGTCGGGCAGCTTCTCGGGCCTGCTGCACGGCGGGCAGAAGGAGTGCGATCAGGACCGCGATGATCGCGGTCGAAACCAGGAGTTCCAGAAGGGTGAATCCACGGCGGCGGAACATGAGCGGCCTCCAGGCAGGAAAGCGAAGCGAAGGGACGGAAAAACCGCGGCGGGACCTTTTCCGCCGCGGGGCGCAGGGACAACGTCAGATGGATCTCATTGCACGGTTTTGATCGTCGCCTTGCGGTTCTTGCCCGAACTCTCCCAGTCTTTCTGCATGGAGACGGCTTTGTTCAGGTCGCGCATCGGTCCGACCTGTCCGCGCGTGATCCATTTGTCTTTCACACGCTCTTTGTAGATGACGAAGTAGGACGGAGCCGTCGTCACTTTGTAGGGGGCTTCGACCACCTTGGCTCCTCGTTCCTTCTTGTCCTTCAGCTCATTATCGAGCGCCTTTTCCGCTTCCGACTTGTAGCGAAAAGGGCCGCGAGTGATGTACTTGAGGGGCTGCGACGACTTCGTGAAGCTGATCTTGTAGTACCATCCGGGTTCAGTCTGGGCCTGGCACGATTCCGCCTTCAGCGAGAGGAAAGCGGCCGACAGGGCGATCAGCAAAATGGCTCGACGCGACATGGAACGTGTCTCCAGAGGGGAATCCTGGGCAGGCGGCCGCGTGCGTCTCGCACAACTGTTGAATCGCCGCTGCTCGATATCCCTCATGCTCACGTCCCCGGTTTGTTCCGCGACTTCCCGCAATTTTCGAAAGATCGCCGAACGAACCCGACCGATGGTTTCGCGGACGGTCCTCACTCCGCTCAGCGAGAGTCACCGGCCTGGAAACTGCTTGGACCAGGCGATCATGGCCAACGACAGATTCAGGCGAGCCCCGATCACCGCATCGCCGATTCCGCCGGCGTGCTCGCGAACACAATCTTTCAGCATCCGGCGGTCGAAGATCTCGTCGAGCGGACTCTCCTCGTCCAGCCACGCGGACAGGCGGCTCAGATTCGCCGACAGACCGGCCGAATAGGCGTCGTTGAAGGAAATCTTGACCATTCGCGTCCGGATGACTTCCGGAAGGGCCGACCCCATGGCCGCGGCGAGCAGAGGCTTACGCACGCCCGGCGTCCGCTTGTATTGTTGCGGCACGCTCAGCGCCCACGAGAGGACGCGGGTGTCCAGAAACGGTCTGGAAACCGACAAGCCACAATCCTGCCCCAGATGCCACGCACCCCAGTCGCCCGCAGCCCGATTCAGGCTCTCCAGATCGGCGGCCCAACGCAGGGACGCTCCCTTCGGCACGTGACCAACACGGCGTCCCCGAGCTTTGAGGTCATGCCGACTCGCGAAGTCCTTTCGAATCCATGGAGGCACGTCGGCGTCGCGGCGCGATGGCAGAAGGGGTTTCACCGCGAGTTCCCGGAACACACTCCAGGGGTTCCGCAGCGTGGCACGAGCATAGCCCTGCGCCCGCCGGAACGCCGCTCGCACATCTCCTCGTCTCAGCAATTCCGCCACTTCGCGCGGAGGTCCCTCAAGAAACTCATCGGCCCCTGCGCCCGTCAGCAGCACCGTTGCGCCGGCTCGCGCGGCCGATTCCAGCAGAGTTCGTTCCGCCGCGATCCGAAACAAGCCGGCATGCGGTTCGCCGTGACGCGGCAGCGCCCGCCGAAACCAGTCAAAGTCGAGCGTGGTCTGGCCGTCGATCAGAATTCCCTGTGCCCGGGGCAGCACCTCCGCCACCGTCCGGAGATAGGGGGTTTCGACTTCAAGCGCATTGCCTTGATAGACCAGAGACGTTGTCACGAGCGAGTCGGCCGACTTGTCCGCCAGAATCGCAATCGTTGAGGAGTCCATCCCTCCCGACAAGGTCACTGCGGCGCGGTGGCCTCGGCAGCGAATTGCCACGGCCTCCGTCAAACGGGACTTCAGTTCGTCTGCGGATTCTTCGAACGAAGTCCTGGCCGCGTCCGGATCGATCCGTGTCTCCCAGTCCCACCAGCGTTCGCGGCGCGGCTCGTTCCGAAGCGAGAGCGTCACCGTAGTGCCGGGCCGGACGCGTGAGACCCGCTCCCAGGCGGTCGCTTCCGACGGGATTTCCGAGAAGCCCCCGGGGAACGCAAGCATGTCGGCGAGGAACTCGCCGTTGACCCGGAGTTCGCCGTCGCAGGCCTCCCGGGCGGACGTCGCGACGCGCCAGCCGCCGCGCAACGTCCGCGCGTAGAACAGCGGAACGGCTCCCAGGGGGTCACGGGCCAGCAGCAGGTTGCCGTTGCGGCCATCCCAGACGACGGCTGCGTACTCGCCATAACAGTCGAGCGCTGCAGGGCCGATCCTCCGATAGGTTGTGCCGAGCGACTCTGAGGTCGAGCTTGCGGCAGGTTCCGAATCGAAGAGTCGGCCAATGACGTAGACAGTCACCAGACCGTCACTCCAGCAACTCGCGGCGCGAAAATCTGCCGGACTTACCACGTGCACAGAGCCGTCGACCTGCAATTCAATCACGAGATTCTGCGGCATGACCTCGAGGCCTTTCCCACTGAGCAACGACCCGGAACTGGCGGCACACGTCGACGACGTCTCCGACGACGAATCCATTTGTTTCCACCCAGGCATGGGCCAGGAATGGCGAGGGCGAGACCCCGACGAAGACCGTGGCGTCGAACCCCGCGGCTCTCAGGAGCAGCATTCCTGTCAGCGCGCGTTCCTTGCAGGAGACGGGGAGCGAAAAGTAGCGGCACGAGCCATCCAGAATCGCCTCGTGAATCCCTTCGAGCGGAAGGATGCGCGGCACCGAAACGAGGACGCTCCAGCGCCGCTGCGTCGAAACGAAACCCTCCGCACGCACCGCCACCCACGCCAGTGACAGCAGCAGATTCACGGAACGTTGGAGACTCAACCAGGAGGACCGAACGACGAGCGACGCCAGACTCGCGCAGAGCCATCCGAGGGAAGCCGGAATGCGCTGAATCGCATTCCGGCGAAGCAAGCCTCTCTCCACGAGTTGCTCATCCCGCAGTCGGCTCTGGAGCGCCTGCACGTCGCTGTTGGCCAGATCGCGGGAGATCCCGTATCTCGACACCAGGAACTCCACGGCGGCGGCCGAGCCCCCTTGAGCGGCGGCCTCCACGATCTCGCCCGCACATCCTTCGAGTTTGAAGAAGCCTCGATCGAGATCGCAGAGATAGCTGCCGACCGGCGTCCGGGAAAGGACGACGGCCGGCCCCAGCCGCCATCGGATCGCAACCAGATCAGAAGCCGTCGAAATAGTACTGGCTCGGGCCATCGTAGACCTTTCCAGAATAGTTGCCCTGGAGCCGGTCCAGGTCGCCGAGGGCGCGGACTTCCGGAGACCGATACTCCGAATTCCCGGCGGAGGAGGCCGGCCCCCCTGCAGAGGACAAGGGATCCGGCTGTTCGCTCCCGCTTCGCACACCGAATGGACTGCTGACTTCGATCATCGCGTCACTCCCAGGAATGTTGCCGGGGCGCTGAGGCCATGGGTCCGACGACGTGCGCCCGCTGGACGTCATCGATGGCTTCGAAAAGTTCTGTCGTTGAGATTTCGGCCTGCTCGCCTGGCCGATCGGCCGCTTCGTAGAGCGCGTGGAGCGCGGCGTTCCGGATTTCACGTCCGACAAGACCCTCCGAACGCTGTGCCAGTTCGTCCCAGGGAAGCCGGCCCCGTCCGGGCACTTCGAGGGGAACGTACATCTCCCATAGCTTCCGTCGTCCCGCCGCATCGGGCGGGAGAATCTCCATATGCAGAGGAATGCGCGACATGAACGCCGGGTCATAGTTCGACAAGAGATTGGTCGTGAAAATCACGACTCCCGTGCAGGCTTCGAGTTCGGTCAGCATCGTGGCCCGTGCCACGTTGACCGCATGGTCGGCGGAGTTGGTGACGTCCGACAGCCGTTTGCCGAGGATCGCGTCGGCCTCATCGAAAATGAGGACGGCTTCCGTATGTCTCGCCGCCATGAACGCCGCCGCGATGTTCCGCGACGTGCCTCCCGGATACCGCGACTCGATCTCCTCGTACTTCACGGCGATCAGGTGGCGACCCAACCGGGCGGCGATGGCTTCGCCCGTCAGGCTCTTGCCGACGCCGGGGGGGCCGTAGAGATTGACGATCGTCCGTCCTCCCGCGGGATCGACCTTGGCGAATTTCCAGTCTTCGTAAACGCGACGACGGACGCGAATCGACTTCAGAGCCCGGTCGATGCGGCGACCCGTCTCGGCGTTCAGGATCACCCCTTCCGGCGCGACGCGGGCCGGGCGAGGCGGAAACCGCTCCATCAACTCGCCAAGATCCATCGCGGGCCGCTCGGGATCTGACGGCTTGCGGACCGGTTCCGGCGCCGGACGCTCACCGTTATTGCGGCGCGTCGATCGCGCCCAGGATTGATCTGCGGGAATGGGCTGGCCCAGAGTGAACATGCGAGTCTCCTGCGAATGGTCAAGAGTCAGAATTGGATCAGAACGAGTTCGCTGCCTTTGCGAACGCCGGGTTGGACACGCTTCAGGTCATCCGTCGAAACTTCGCAGTCCGTTTCAATCACATTCCGCAGGCCGTCATGGCCGACGGCTTCCAGTCGCACCCGCGAGACCTGCTGAATCTTCGCCGCGGTCCGGTCGGCAAGCCGGACCACGACAGCGACGATATGCGAGAGCGAGAGATGCCGGTTCTGCTGAATCCAGGGCTGGATGTGACGGTCATTGACGACATGCCACCAGTCCCAGAGCGGGGTCCCCGTCAGCCGCTCGACAATTCCCTTTCCCGTGGCCATCTCGACGCCCTTGTCGAGAAGAATCGCGCCGGCGACGGCTCCCGCCAGCGCGGCTAATGCTTGAAACAGTCCGCCAATCATGGGTCGATCCTCGAAAAAAACAGGCGGGATTCAGAAATGCGCCGGTGCGGCGGCGTCGTAGACGACCCACACATGTCGATCGTTTTCCGACGCGAGCCACCGCTCACGGATCGGCTGCGGAAGGCGCTCGTAGCCGATGTCTCGCGTGCAGCTCGACTGACGAAGCCCGTTCGCCGATTGCAGCCAGACATGCGTCGTCAGCCGCCTCATCGAAGGCCGCTGGTGTCGGGCCACTTCACATTCGACGCGGACCAGCATGCGCAGCGAATCGTCGTGTGCATCGCCGGCGAGTCGCCGTTCGAGCATCCCTCGCAGTTGTTCCCGCGGCATCGCCACATGCGGGCGGAGCACGGTTTCCACGTCGGCGATAATCTCATGAAAGAACGACTCGTCGTTCCGGCGTTCAGAACGCCGCCACCAGCATCGGGCGGCATAGCCCGCGGCCGCCGCCGCGGTCAGGAGAAACAATTTGTCGGCCATTGGAAGCTCCAGACAATGAAGGGAAGAAATCAGGAAGAGGGACTTCAGTTGGCGGTCTCGAGGACAAGGCTCTGCTCGTTGGCCCGGTCCTTGATGGAGTTCAAGAGGGACTCCTTCACATCGACTTCTGCGGTGTCCTTGCCCTGACGCACCATCTCGTCACGGACTCTTTCCGGAACCTGTTCCCAGGGGACCTCGTACTCTTCCGTTCGCACCCGCTGCTTGCCCGACTCGCGGTCGAGGAGATGGACCTGCCGCTTTTCCAGGTAGGACGTTGCCGACGTCTTGGAATAGGTGCTCTTCATCTTCAGGACCGACCCGGTCACCATTTTCCAGGCGCCGACGATGGCTCGACGCGAGGCGCAGGCCGGCTTGTCGACCCAGACGAGAAGCTTGGCGAAGGCGTCTCCGACGGAATTGCCGAGACACCGGCGGATGAAGGGAATGGCGCTTTTCGAGCACCAGTCGACGAGGTAGGGCCAGAAGATTGACCCGAGAACCATCCCGAGAATCGTTCCTACAACGGCCACGGTGAAGGGATCCATCGTGAAGCTCCAGATTTTGGGAGAAGAAGTGACGGGAGATGTGAGGGTCAAAGTGATGCGTGGCGAACCCGCCAGACGTCAGGCGATCGCGCGGCTCGAACCGTTGGATTCGTAAAGCTTCCGGACGATGCGGTCCTCGCCGGTGTGGATCATTTCTTCGCGCAGGCACTGCGGGATCTGCTCCCACGCACCGTCGCAGGGAACGGGAATCCGCATTCCCGACAGTCGATTTCCATTGACGAACTGCGCGTGGACCACGATCTCCAGTTCGGCTGCCGAGATCTTGTTGCAGTGCAGCTCGATCCGGCGGATCGCATCGAGCGGAGAACCGTTCGGGCGCTCCCCGGCATAGACCATGCGTCGAACCTGACGTCCGGCCTCGCGAAGCGGCACGTGAAATCGTTCGCCGGCCCACCGCGCCGTCGCCGTACAGGAGACGGTCGCCAGTTGCTGCACGGCGGGGTCCTCAGCCACCCATTCCGCCATGCGGTCCCGCTCCTCGGGAGACGCTTCGACAAGTTCGTCGAGGCACCCGTCCGAGACCCAGCTGTTCAGCTCCGCTGCCCGCAACACCCAGTGCGGGTGCGTCATCAACAGGTTGTCCTGCGCATCCAGCAACCGGTAGACGACACTCCGATCTCGCTCGTCTTCGTAGGCCTCCGCCTGTTTGAGCAAGGCGTCCGAATCCAACTCGTGGAATAACCGGAAGGGAATGCCGGCGAGCTTTGTCATCGCGCGGAGCGCGGCCTTTTCGTCCTGGCACGCGAGCAACCCGGCCCGGTCCGCCGTAAACTCGCTTCGTCGCATCCAGGAGTACAGGACCGGCCCTAGGGTTGCGGTGGCCAGCATCCCTCCCAGCCCGAGGGTGAACTTTGAAAACTGTTCAGCACAATAGCGCAACTGCTGGCCCAGCGAGTGATAGACCGTGTGGCCGCACTGGAAGTGCCCGAGTTCGTGTCCGATGACGAATCGGAGCTCGTCGTCGGTCAGGAGGTCGACGCACCCTGTCGTCACGACGACCAGCGGCTGATCCGCTCCGGTCGTGTAAGCGTTCGCTCCGCCACTGACGACATAAAGTGGCGGAAGAGATTCCAGGTTCAGCGTCTCCGCGGCTTCCCGTGCGAGGCGATAAAGAGTCGGAAGGCAGCTCTCGGTCACCCGCACTCCATTGGCGAGCAATTGGAGTCGGTGAAGCCTGGCGTGATGGTCGACAAACCACGACACGAGCTTGTCCAACCCGGGGATGGCGCCGAGCGTTGCCAGGTAGGAACGATCGGTGGGATGCTGGTAAACCAGCGGCTTGAGGCCGCGAAGCAGGGTTCGATCCGCGTTGGCCTGAGCCTCGGTGCAAGAAATTACGTCAAAGGTTGCGGGCATGGGGGCGTACTCCGGGGATGCAGGGTTGACGGCGTACTCTCATGCCGTCCTGCCTTCCCCCACGCGCTGCCCGCCCACGTGTTCCGCGGTTTCAGGAAATTTTCTTGACTGCTTTCTGCATTTCCGAACGTCGGAGGAGTTTCAGCACTTCATCCTGAAGCTTGATGCGTTCCAGCCGCTTCAGATCGCGTAAGTCTTCGCGACTCACCGGCGATCGGAAAACTGGCGTGGTGGGGACGACTATCGGCACGCGGGACAGGAATGCCCGACCCCGTGTGGTCAAAGGCCAACGGTCAGGGAATGTGCTGGAGTCGCTACGGTTGGAGTCGATTCGAGTCGACGATCTCGGCGAAACGCGTGTGATTTGCACAGGTGACCGATGGAACGGCGGGCGTTTCTTTTGGACGAATCGCCGGACTCCACGCAGAAGTGGCTTCGATAGATTTTCGGTTCGCAGGCTTGGCCGATCGGACCGAGTGCGAGCGAACTGATCGGGCGCGGCGAAAGGGGACGGTCACCGATATCTCAGGCCTTGAATGAGCAAATCCGAGCTGGGCTCAGGCGTCCATAGGGGCCGCGTTCCTGAATCCGGCGAAGCAAGGGCTTACCGTCACTTCAAGAATCGAGCCGATAGTGCTGTCGCATGCGACTTGATTTCGGGCTTAGTGGAGTTGCAAACTCCTGCCTGGATCTCGGGCAGTGTCTGCACGCTTCGGTGAAATCGCCCGAGGCCGACGAATCTCGATGCAGCCGGTCGTGAACACCGACGCGTGCAACGGCCAACACTTCGTCGATCCGGTCGTCTTTCGGTCTTTCGCAATCAGAGACGCGCCATCTGGTTCACCTAACCGCTTGAATTCGTCCCTCATGCTGAACAGAATCGCCACATCGCAAAGCAGCGATTTATTCAGGCTTTGGCACGTCAGCAATGCTCACTACGTCCATCCACTTACTGGAGCGGATGACGCAGCCGGATGATCAGCCCGCTTGGGAACGGTTCGTCTCTCTCTACTCCCCGCTGATTTTTCGCTGGGGAATAACGGCCGGACTGTGTTCCGATGAGGCTTTTGATCTGGTTCAGGACGTGTTCGTCGTTCTGGTTCAGGAGCTTCCGTCGTTTCGATACGACCCGGAACGGGGAAAATTCCGATCGTGGCTCAAGGCGTTGGCGACTCGGCAGCTGTCGACGTTCCGCTCGCGCAGGACCCGCGAGGCCGGCTTGATCGGCGCTCAACACGATCTCGCCGACTCCACGGCCGATGCTGCCCTGTGGGAAGAAGACGAATACCGCGAGTACCTGGTGCGGCGGGCGTTGGCCATCATGCAGTCGGATTTTGAGGAGCTCACATGGCGGGCGTGCTGGCTGCACACGGTCAGCGGCCGCACCGCCGCCGAGGTGGGACGGGAATTAGGCATGACCGAGGGGGCCGTGTATGTCGCGAAAGGGCGGGTGCTGCGGCGTTTGCGCGAGGAACTGAACGGCCTGCTGTAGTGACGGACGGGCGGCGGACGAAATCTTCGAAAATCTCGCAAGATTTCTGTTGGGATTCGAGTCTGATGCCCCCATAGGAGGTGAACTTCTTGCGATCCCACTTCCTTCAGGCCGTTTGCCGGACCCGAGAAACGTGATGAACCCCACAAACTGCCTGTCCGAAGAGGTGCTGGAAGCGCTGCTGACCGGCTCCTTGCCGGAGTCCGAAGCGGGCCCCCACGAAGCCCATCTAACGGAATGCACCGTGTGTGCCCAGCGGACGCGGAATCTGCGGACTTCTGACACGCTGGCGAATCTGCTGCCTCGGGCTCGCAACGTCCGCTGGACCGACGCGGACGATGCGGTCGCCCGACAGCTGGTCTCTCGACTTTCCAATCGATCGCAGCTCCTGGCTCGCTCCGTTGTGGCGGAGGAAGTCCGCATGGCATCTGTTCCTCACCGCAGCGATTCTTCCGAAGTCGCGCCTGCAGCCGCCGCGCCGGATGCTGTGTTGCCCGGGCTGACCTCGTCCCTCACTCCGTCTGAGCCCACCGTCACACTTCTCTCAAAAGAACACTCGGCACCGTCCCTCACGTCGCACACCATCCTTCTGCAACCGGCTGAAGGGATGCAACTGGGTGTTTACAGGCTCGAGAAAAAGCTGGGCGAAGGGGGGATGGGCGCCGTGTGGAAGGCATTCCACGCCAAACTTAAGAAATACGTCGCATTGAAGGTTCTGCCGGCCCATCTGCTGCGAGATGCCAAGCTGGTCAGTCGATTTGAACGCGAGATGGAGGCTGTCGGCCGGCTCGATCATCCGGCGATTGTGCGGGCGATGGATGCGGGAGAGGTGCAGGGAACTCACTACCTGGTGATGGAGTACGTCGACGGGCAGGATCTCGGACAGTTGGTGGAGACTAAAGGGGCCCGCTCGGTGCGGGACGCCTGCGAGATCATCAGGCAGGCGGCAGTGGGTCTGGCCTACGCTCACACGAACGGGCTCGTCCATCGCGACATCAAGCCGTCGAACCTGTTTCTCACGAAAGACGGGAAGGTCAAGATTCTCGACCTAGGGCTGGCGCGGCTTCAGGGGGACAACCTCGCGGCCGATCCGGGGGCGGGGCTGACGGGCACCGGCCAGGTGCTAGGGACGCCCGACTACATGGCCCCCGAGCAGTGGGAGAACACGCACACGGTCGGCCCGGCCTGCGACCTCTATGCCCTCGGCTGCACGCTATTCTATCTGCTGACCGGCCGCGCCCCCTTCGGGGACGACAGGCATCAGACGCTGCCGAAGAAGATGATGGGTCATGTCCACGAGACACCCCCCGAGTTGTCCGCGGTGCGGGGAACTCTGATGGCCCGGGCGAAGAAACCGTCCGGAAGCCCGGCAGGCGAAGCATTGTCACCGCCCCACGATATTCCACCCGAGGTCGAGGCGGTCTACCAGCGGCTGCTGTCCAAGGAGCCGTCCGAGCGGTTCGCGTCCGCCGAGCAACTGGCCACTGCGCTGCTGGCCATTATCAAGGCAAAGAAGCCCGTCGCCCCGAGCAACGCGTCCCTCGATCTGGCGACCGGCCCGACCCCCGCCGAGGACGCATCGCAGGCCCCCACCGTCCGGGCCGAAAAGCCGCAATCGGCAACTCCGTCGGCAAGCCGGCCGGCAGGCCCACCCACCCCGCCCGCCCGCAAGAAATGGCTGGCGTGGGGAAGCCTCGGTGCGGTACTGCTGCTGGGCGTGATCATCATCACGATCCGGCACAAGGACGGGACGACGTCGAAGCATGAAGTCGACGACTCGGCCGAAGTCAGCATCACTCGTAAACCCGGCGTCGCAGGATCTGATTCTGGCCCTCAACCCTCAACCAATAACCCTCAACCCGCCGCCGGCTGGCATGGTTGGCCCGCCAATGCTCCAAAGCCCGCCATCGCCCCATTCGACGCCGCCCAGGCAAAGCGGCATCAGGAAGAGTGGGCGAAGTATCTCAACGTGCCGGTCGAGTACACGAACTCGCTCGGCATGAAATTCGTGCTGATCCCGCCGGGTGAGTTCACGATGGGCAGCACACCCAAAGAGATTGACGCGGCGTTCAAGGAAGCTGACCCGAACAACAAAGTCTGGATCGACCGAATTAAGTCGGAAGCCCCTCGGCACACGGTGATCCTCACGCAGCCGGTCTACCTGGGAGCGACCGAAGTGACGCAGGCGGAATATGAAAATGTGATCGGGAAGAATCCCTCTCATTTCTCTCCGGGAGGACCGGGAAAAGCGGCGGTTGCCGGAATCGAGACCGCCGAGCATCCGGTAGAGAAGGTGACTTGGAATGACGCAGCGGAGTTCTGCGCCCGGTTGAGCACGCGGGAGCAATTCAAACCGTCGACCGGCTACCGGTTACCCAGTGAGGCGGAATGGGAGTTTGCGTGCCGGGCAGGAACGACCACGATGTTCTGGAAAGGGGATCGCGACGAAGATCTCGCTGAAGCGGGTTGGTTTCATCGCAATTCCGGTGATCGGACGCATGCCGTGGGTGAACTAGAAGCCAATCCGTTCGGGCTGTTCGACATTCACGGCAATGTCGGGGAATGGGTGCAGGATGCCTGGGACGCGACATGGTATGGCCAGTTCCAAGAGAAGCCCGCCATTGATCCGGTAAGCCCGTTTTCCGCCGGTGCCCGGCGTGTGATCCGGGGCGGCAGTTGGGGCAACTCCGCGTCCCTTTGCCGGTCGTCGAACCGCAACGCCCTTATTCCGACTGGTTACCACGACGGTGGATTCCGCGTGTCGCTGCCGGTCGACGCCGTGCGGCAGGCGTTGAAGGTGGAGGGGCCGGCGATTCCAAAGCCGACCGCTGCGGTGTCCGTCCCTCGACCCTCATCTCTCGACCCTCGTCCCTCCTCTTGGCACGGCTGGCCGGCCGACGCACCGAAACCCGCCATCGCCCCGTTCGACGCCGCCCACGCAAAGCGGCATCAGGAAGAGTGGGCGAAGTATCTCAACGTGCCGGTCGAGTACACGAACTCCCTCGGCATGAAGTTTCGGTTGATCCCGCCGGGCGAGTACATACGAGGCAGCACGCCGCAGGAAATCGAACAGACGCTCAAGTTGGTGCCGTTGAACGACACATCCTGGCAGGAGTTCGTGAAGAGCGAGAGGCCTCAGCACAAGGTGATCCTGACGCGGCCGATTTTTCTGGCTGTGACCGAAGTGACGCAGGCCGAGTACGAGAAGGTGATGGGCAAGAATCCGTCGTTCTTCGCCAAGACAGGATCAGAAAAGCAGTACGTCGACAAAGTGGAAGGGCAGGACACTTCCCGCCATCCCGTGGAGGGCGTGAGTTGGAACGATGCGGCGGAATTTTGCTCAAAGCTGAGCCAGAAGGAGCAGCGGGAACCGTTCTATCTCCGACGGGGCGAAACGGTGGAGCCGCTCGACGGCGCTGGTTACCGGCTGCCGACGGAAGCCGAGTGGGAATTCTCCTGCCGCGCCGGGACGGCCACGAAGTACTGGATCAGCGATAACGACCAGGAACTGTTGAAAGCCGGCTGGTACGGCACGAATTCCGGCGGGCGGACACACGCTGTCGGCGAGTTGAAGGCGAACCCGTTCGGACTGTTCGATATCCTCGGCAACGTCTATGAGTGGGTCCACGATGCCTGGGAACCGTCCTTCTATAGACAATTCGAGGAAAAACTTGCCATCGACCCGATCGCCCCTTTCTCGGCTGCCGCCCCGCGGGTGCGCCGTGGCGGTAGCTGGTTCAACCCTGATTTCCACTGCCGGTCGTCGATCCGCCTCGCCCGCGACCCGGCGGGTCATCACTGGAACGCCGGATTTCGAGTGTCATTGACTGTCCAATCCGTGAGGGATTCCTTGAAAGTTCAAGGGCCACCAATCCCAAAGCCGACTTCGCTCTCCCTCCGAACCCTCGACGCTCGTCCCGCCAGCTGGCACGGTTGGCCGGCGGATGCCCCGAAGCCCGCGATCTCTCCGTTCGATACCACGCAGGCGAAGAAGCATCAGGAAGAATGGGCTGCTTATCTCAAGGTGCCGGTGGAGTACACGAACTCGATCGGCATGAAGTTCCGCCTCATCCCACCCGGAGAGTATCTGCGGGGATGCACGGAGGAGGAGCTTCAACGCATGCTGAAGCTGCTGAGCTTCGATAAGTACTTTCAGCAGGTCGCTCGGGCCGAGGCCGTTCAACATCGTGTCGTTCTGACGAAGCCCATTTATCTTGGCATTCACGAGGTGACGCAGTCGCAGTTTGAGCGGGTGACGGGCCGCAATCCCTCCGCATTCGCTCGGGGCGTCGAGCCACCCGAGGCTGTCGCCACTGCGCCCTGGTTCAATCGGAAAGCCTGGGACGCCGTCGTCGGGAACCCGGAAATCGTCCATCATCCGGTCGAACAGGTGACGCCGGAGGACGCCGACGAGTTCTGCGCCAAGCTCAATGAAAAGAGACCGCAGGCCGCGTCGAAGGCGGCATATCGGCTGCCGACCGAAGCGGAATGGGAGTTCGCCTGCCGGGCGGGAACAACCACTCCCTACTCGATTCAGATGGGCGAAACTCTTCCGGAAGTCGCACACTATGCGGACAACTCCGCATTCCGGACACATGCCGTTGGAACCCGGAAGGCGAATGGGTTTGGACTGTTCGACATGCACGGCAACGTCTGGGAGATCACCAGCGACTTCTGGCACGATGCGACGTATCCGGACCTCGCCGGCGGCGGAGCGACCAATCCGCGTGAGTTGCGGTCGGCCTCCGGGGCGATGGTTCGTCGCGGCGGAGGTTTCGCCGATCAAGCCGACTTCCAACGTTCGGCCGCACGGACTTTTCATCACCGCAGCCAGAAGTTGTTTTCCATCGGCTTCCGCGTCACGCTCGAAATCGATACCGTGGGAAGGGCGATGCAGGTCGAGAGGCCGGCGAATCCGAAAGTGACGTCGACATCGGAATCCGCTGTCGACGATGTTGCCGAGCGTACGGTGCAGCCGGGTGCGACATTGCAGGTCGAAGGCAAGGACTCTCGGGCGACCAAAGGCAAATAGGCTAGGAAATGTCATCGAGTCAACGGGGCGCCGTCGCCGGTCATGACGCGTGTCGACGTCTTGAGCTCGTCGCGGCAGGTCGTCCCTCTCGGCCGCAGTCCGCGGTCGACGTTTGCGCTGGCTGATCCTTCGGTTTTGCGGACGCGTTGCCAGAGGACGTCGGGCGGGCCGGAACCGTCTTCAGCGATCTCGGCAGCAGGGCAGTGACGCGGGTGACCGGCGTATTGATCCGCCGGAAGACGTTGCAGGTGGGGACGAAATCGCTCTCGGTGAGACGAGACTGTCGCTCAGGCGGAGGTATGCCCTCGCGTCCAGCACCGTGCGGGCCCAGCGACCCAAGACCGAAGCGGCCGAGGCGCGCGTGGTTCCCGAAGAGTTCCGTTCCTGGCGATCAGCGTAACCGTTCACGCCCCGGCGAGCAGTGAGGGGACGGGTTGACTGCTGAAGTGCGCCTGCAGGGCGGCAACAAGGTACTCGAAGCTGTTGCGTGATTGCCGGTGGCAGGTTTCGACGACCGTCAGGATCGCCTCTACGAAGCGGCTCCCCCGCTCGCTCTGCGTCCCGAACGACAGCTTCCGCCAGATCACCGCCGGGCGCAGGGCGCGCTCGCTGGCGTTATTGGTCGGCTCGACTCCTTCCACTTCCAGGAACGTCCACA
>JADZEF010000120.1 GCA_020850695.1 Planctomycetaceae bacterium
GGCTGGCCCCTTATTGTCTCATGGGTCATTGGAAGTGTGGGATGCGGACAACGCGATCGACGCATGGACGAGCGAGGTTGCGTCGCAGGAGTGTCTCCAGGCAGGGTTGGCCGTGCTGATATTCCTTCGCGAGAAAGGCCGCCTTCCGACGTCGTTTGAGGACATGCGGAATGCGCGAGTCGTCTCGGCAGCGCCTCTGGACCCGTGGTCAAGAAGTTCGAGTCCGCTTCAATTCCAGCACAATGTGAAGGACGTTCGAATCTGGAGCGTCGGCCGCTCCGGCGATGAGGGTGATGTTGGAGTGGGTTTCTATGCGTCGGATTACGATCTCAATGGGGTTGGAATTCCGGCCGATCCTGACGTGGCTGAGGCCGAGGTGCCACAGGCGAAATGAGCAATAGCGCATGACCAGTGCCCGCAAGACCTTACCAACCCTCAACCCCCGGCGAATCTGATTGCAGTCGCGTAGGGCAGGCTCCCGCCTGCCCTACTCAAGTACCCAACGACGGGACTGGCGCGGGCGATGGAAGGCATTGCGAACCCGCAAGCGCGGGGTGCGAGGGGGCGGCCTGGGGGCGCTACGCCGCGAGCGGCTGAAGAGATGGGTCGGCTTTCGCAGAGCCTCAGTGACGTAGGGCCGGAACCTGCCCTACGGGACTTAGATCACGATTCGCTGTCGACGGCAAAAACTTCGCCGAATCCGGATTCGCGGGCGAGGCGATCCGCTTCTTCAACAACTTCGGGCCGACGAATCAGGACGGGATAGCTGTCGGACGCGATGTCGATGCAGAGCAGGGCTAGGTTGATCGACCGGAGATGGTCGCCAATCTGATTGAGGAACTCGTCCGTCGGCAGCCCCTGCCATTCGTCTTCGTCGGCCAACCAGGACCAGCGTCCGGTGCGAACGAACTTCTTCAAGAGGCGGTCAATCTCGGATCGGACCCGCTTCGGATCTTCTTTCCAATCGAACTCGACCAAATCCCCCCGATCGGTCAATCCGTCCACAAGGGTCAGCCAGACAAGATCGGGCTCGTCCTCATCCATCATTCGATTGGACATTCGCTCCGGAAAGCGTGCGGCATAGGCTGAGGGATCGGCGGCAGCCAGCTCGATTTCCTGACCCAGGGATTTGTCTTTGGGAAGCAACAGTGCCGCCAGTTGAACCACGTTCGAAACGGACCTTTTCGGCTTCGCGGGTTTGCGCTTTGTCGCTTTCTTCTTCGGAGGAGAGGAGCTCGGCTTTGAGGTGGGCTTCTTCTTCATGTTGGACGCTCAGCACAGCGGGGGTGGGATGACGTCGGAAAATCAGGCAGCACAATACGGAGAGCTCGTCCCGCCGTCCATCAGTGCCAGTCCAGTTGAGTCCGTCAGTCCGTCCCACATCTACACCTGCCTATCCGCCGCATCAGCAGGAGACCACCCGCGACTTTCCGGAGGCCGGGGTCGTGGGGCAGGGCGACCCTTCGGGGGGCCTGCTTGGGAAGTTCTGGTCTGGTGTTTCACGTTGTCGACCTGCTTCGACATCGGCCAGAACGCTCACCACCGGAAATAGCGAGCCCTACTTTCGGGATCTGTGGAGCACCATGACTCCAGTTCCCAACTCGGGGGTCTTGAATCTCAAGACCAGGGTTTTTGAGTCTCGAAGGAACGATCCCTCCCAAACGATACCGATCTCATCCATTCTCAAGCTTTTCTGCTCCCCTTCGGTCGGCTTCAGTGAGATTCTCGATTTGCCGACGAGCTCGCCGGTTACCGGTATTCGATTCTTTCCATGGGCCCCGAACCCAAATTCGCCAACGTATTTACCGTCATCATTCTTACGGATGTGCAACGACCTTTCGTTGTCCGCGCTTTGATGGAACTTGCCATCCTTTTCCAAGACGATTTCGCCAGTCCACTGTCCAACGAAGGGGTCGATGTTCGTCGCAGGAGACGTTTCCTTCTTCCGATCGTTCCCGTCCGTCTCCCCGGTCTCAAGCTTCTTCAGTCGTTGCTCCAATTGGAGAATTACCTGCGCCAGGTTCGCGAGTTCTAAGGAATGTTTGTCGATAGCAATCTTGACCTCGTCAAGGTCCTTCGCATCGTCTCCCATCGCAACGCCCATAAATGTGACCACTACCAAATACGCAGGCAGCCATGTGTAGCGCATCGACAGGACTCCGCAGAAGGTAGAACTGAACAGCCGGTCAAACGGTGCCATTCTGCCGACAACTTCCCATGCGATCAAGAGGTCGCCTTCATTCGTGCTGACGAGGAATTGCTGCAACCTCGTCTCCGCCACGTTGCGCAGTGAGGTTGACCGAGTTGATCAACGAGAAAAGGAGCCAACCAGAACTGCATTGCGTTGCCCGGGTATTGTGCCTGCCCTCCCCAGTGACGGGACTGGCGCGGGCGATGGAAGGCATTGCGAACCCGCAAGCGTTTGGTGGGGTGCGAGAAGAGACCTGGGCGCTACGTCGCGAGCGGCTGAGGAGGCCGAGCACCCGATTGAGGTGGGAAGGCAATGCGAACCCGCAAGCGTGTGGTGGCGGTTGCGTGGGAGGCGGCGGGGTGTTTCTGGAGGACGGGATCGTTCAGTTGATGAGGTCGTCCTTGCTGGCGCTTCGGGCTCCTGGCGGGGGCCTCGGCCGTTACTTCTTCGCGGGCGCTCCGCGCACGGTCTCTGGATTGGGCTGGGTCGCGAATTCGCGTTCGACCTGGCGGGCCTGCATGCGTCCGGTGATGTGTCCGCCGATGACGCCGGCCACGTAGATCGGGAAACCGCCGCCCGCAACAAGATTGCCGGCCGCATTTCCCACGTACGTTCCGTACGCGGGATACAGGACGCGATACGCTTCGAGCTCGTCCGCCTGGCGTCCCTCGGCGCGGAAGTAGCTCACTGCATCGTTGGTGGCGACGGCTTCGTAATACAGCGGGGCGATTGGCAGGAGATAGCCCGCGGCATAGGTTCCCTTGTAGTAGCGGGTGGCGAAGTCCTTCGCGTGTCCCCCTTCGTGCACGGCCACGGCGGGGATGTCGGAGTAGAGGTGGATCGTTTCGGTGAAAGGGTTGTAGTGGTCGCCGCCGAAGACGCGCCCGGGGAGAAGCGTTTCGCCCACCCAGCTCAGCGTGCCGAGCGAGTACTTCCAGCCCCACCCGACGGACTTGTTGGCGACCAGTCGCCGCCAGTCGTCGCAGGGGTCGTACTGGTTGAGGCGGACCTTGACGTGGTCGAGATCGTTGCTGGCGAGGTACTCCGAGACGGCGTTCTCGGTCTCGGGCGAGATGCGGTGATTCTCCATGCGGGAGTTCCACATGGTGATTTTGGAGGGGATGCCGAAGACCCAGCCGACGCCGTCGAGGACGGCGTGCGGCTTGCCGCGGACGACCTGCGGTCCGGATTCGGAGCGAAGGGCGACGGGGCGGGCGTCTTCGCGGACCGTGCCGTAGCGGTAGGGAGCGGTGGCGCAGCCTGCCGTCGCGCCCGGCAGGCATGCGGACAGGCAGAGGATGGCGAGGAACCGAAGCCCGCCGCGTGAATGGTGCGCCGACCGTCGGAATCCGATCATGGATCACCTTCAGCGCGGGGCGCGACCGATCTGAACCGTGACGGGACGATGCCGCCGGAGTTCAGGCACCGGGATGGAATTGGGGGAAGAGGCGAACGGGGGCGAGCGCCGTGTGGAACGGAATGCTGAGGGGGCGGGTCTTATAGCATGCCGCCGCGTGGTGGCGGAAGACGAGTGTGGCGGGCGAGGTTTACGAGATTACGCAATAGGAGAGGCTGTGCGGTCGGACGTTGCGGCGACTGCGGAGGTTTGCGCTGGGGCCACGCAAACGACGGATTGACGGAGAGGATAGAAGGGTTGTTTGCGTTTGGATGGCTGAATGGTGGTGGTTGTCGGTCAAGGGTTTGGCGGGTCTTCGACCGGGAGTTCGACGCAGACGATTTCGGTGTCGTTGCGGGCGTAGACGCGGCGTCCGGTGAATGCGGGGTGGGCCCAGGTGTCGCCGAGGATTTTGGCGCGGGCGTGTTCCTGGTAGTTTTGAGGAGTGAGCGTGGCGAGGACCAGTTCGCCCTTGGCGTTGAGGGCGAGGACGTCGTTTGTTCCCTGCAAGGCGACGATTGAGGCGTGGGGGTTGCGGTCGCGCGGGGTGAGGGTGTTGCCGTCGTCCCAGAGCTTTTTGCCGGTTGCCACTTCGAAGCAGGTGAGGCCGTATTGTTTGTCGAGCAGGTAGGCGTGGCCGTCGCGGCAGAGGGGCTGGGACATGAGACCGCGCAGGTGGCGGTTTTCTTCCCAGAGGAGTGACGCGGCGCCGTTGGCGGCGGGGCGGATGGCGTTCGACCCTTCCCAGTACCCGCACACGAGGACGGTTTTCTGATGGAAGACGGGCGTTGCGATGGAGACGCCGTAGGTGACGGGATAGGGGACGCTCCAGAGGGGGATGCCGCGACGGGGGTCGAGAGCGCGGATGTGGGAGGGGGTCCAGCAGATGAGCTGCTGTATTCCTTCGACGGAGATGAGGATGGGAGTTGCGTATCCGGCGGCGTCGGACAGGGCGCTCCAGACGGTGGCCCCGGTGTGACGATTGAGTGCGAGGATGCTGCCGGCGTACTGGGCCCCGGGCTGAAGGATGACCAGGTCTTCGTAGATGAAGGGGGAACCCGAGTAACCCCATTCCTGGAGTCGGCCGAAGCGATTGCGGAGGAGGTGCGTCGACCAGAGGGTTTGGCCGGTTGCGAGGTTCAGGCAGTGGACATCACCGACGGCGCCGACGGTGTAGACACGGCCGTCGTGGATTGTTGGTGCGGCGCGGGGGCCGGTGCCGTAATCGAGCTTGCCGTACTCGACCGGGTATTCGACCGACCAGAGCGTTTCGCCGGTGTCGGCCTTGAGGCAGAGGATGCGTTCGACTTCGGCGGGCTCTTTGCGGCGGTCGGTGACAACCACCCGCTCTCCCGCCACGGAAACGCCTGAATAGCCGCCTCCAATGGGCTTTTTCCAAAGCGACGTCAGGCCCTCCTCGGGCCACTTGCGGGGAATGGCGGGTGCGTGCCAGGTGCCGTCACCCCGGGGGCCGCGCCAGGCGGGCCAGTCTTCCGCGCGGGTCGCGTCGAAGACGCTCCCGCAAGCGACAAAGAACAGAGCCGCGACCGCGCGGAGAATTCGGCGCGTCGCGGCTTCAGAATCGCTGCACGGTCGCCGGTGCATGGTGCTGCGCCTGGCGAGGAGGAATGCGTTGGCCAAAACCCTTTGCGGATCGAACGCACGGCCCCCGTGACCCGTGCGGATTCCCGATTGGCGAAAGTGTGCCGGCACGGCTCACTTCTTGCCGCCACCCTTCGCGGGAGCGGCACCCTTCCCTGCGGCAGCGGCGCCTTCCTCCTCCTTTTTTTCCTTCTTTTTCTTTTTACCGACCGCCGACCGGACGACGCGCACCTTCGGCAAGCCGATCGGGCTCTGGCCTTCGGTAAATCGGTCTTCTTCCTTCAGAACGACGACCCGTTCCGCACGCTTCAACACATTGCGGGTTCGCGCCAGGCGCCCCTTCCGCTTCAGACTCTTGTCAATCGTCATGTCTATCCTCGAAACGCAAAGCGCCGGCTGACAGATCGGCCTGCCCGAGAACGCAACCGGGGCCGCGCTCGGGGAAGCCGAGCATGATAAGGCCACTACGCCCCCGCTGCAATCGACATTCAAGTCCCGAAGGTGCCGAGACTGCCATGCCGCCCCATGCCGGCAGTGTCATTCCACGAATCCGCCAACCCGCGAGAAGCGACTAACCCCAGGACAGTCCTTCCGCAACGCAGACGAACTTACTGAAGACGGCGCACGTTCGTCGTAAAAATGGTCCGGCATTGGTCGCACCGCATCTCGGCGTCATCCAAGGGGTCGTGCGCAATGATCGTCGTGTTCGGACTGCGACAGGATGGGCACTGGGGATGCGGCAGTCCCAGGGGCCATTCCAGGACGTCGACGTGGACCAACCGGTGCCAGAACGACGCCGCAGTGGAATAGCCGAACAGGCCGATGCTGAGTGTCATCACCAGCGTGGACGCAATCCGAGCGTAAGGAATTGGCGGCATGGAGGTGGGAAGTGCGAGGCGGGAAGGTCAGGCAGAGTTTCAGGCGGGAACGAAATTTTCCTCCGGCAGGGAATGTCCTGCAAGGGCTGACGCCGCAACGTCGGAAAATCCCGGAAAACACCTCCATTTTTCAGAATTCACAACGGGGATGCGGACGCACAGCACGGAATGCGGTACCCGCGTTTTGACGAAGTGGCAGGCGATCGCGTGCCGCAAGAGGCCCAGGAATCACCCACCACATTCTGTGACCGGCAGGATGAGGCATGCTCTCCGGAGTGCCCGGTCCGCCACGCCTCGGCTGAGGAATTCGTCGCGAAGCCGCCATGTCGCACTGACAATGACAACCGCGAATCGAAGCGGTTTGGTGGCGGCCGGGATATCGCGACTTCTAGAGTGACTAAGGAATGGTTCTGATCAGCCACCTGGCCATCGAAGGCGAGATCCCTCGCATGCGTTCACTTCGACCGATTGACTTACTCGCACTGCTGGTCATGGCGTGGGGATCGGCCGCCTCGGCGGACGAAACGGCGCCGCTCGCCCCGGGGGCTTCGGTCGATTACGAAAAGCAGATCCGCCCGCTTCTGGCGACGAAGTGTGCGTCGTGCCACGGCTCGTTGAAGCAACAGGCGGGGCTGCGGCTCGACGCGGGCGAGCTGATCATCAAAGGGGGCGATAGCGGACTCGTCGTAAAGGTCGGCAAGAGTAGCGAAAGTCCTCTGATCCAGCGCGTCACCGCTGCCGACGGCGCCGCCCGGATGCCGCCGGATGGCGAGGGAGAGCATTTGACGCCGGTCCAGGTGGCGCTGCTCAAGGCATGGATCGACCAGGGGGCGAAATACCCATCCGACGAAAAGATCCCCGAAGATCCCTCGCAGCACTGGTCCTACAAGGTGGCGACGCGCCCCGCCGTCCCGCCTGTCAAAAACGCGGCCTGGGTCCGTAACCCCATCGATGCGTTCATCGCCGCCGAGCACGACCAGCGCGGGTTGCGTCCTCGCGTCGAAGCCTCGCGAGCCGTCTGGCTGCGACGCGTCACGCTCGACCTCATCGGCATCCCCCCCACGCGCGACGAACTGCACGCGTTCCTCGCCGACACCTCCCCCCAGGCGTACGAAAAAGTCGTCGACGCCCTCCTCGCCCGCCCCGAATACGGTGAGCGCTGGGGACGTCACTGGATGGACGTGTGGCGCTACAGCGACTGGTACGGAAGCCGCGCCATCAACGAGATCCGCTACAGCCAGCGGCACATCTGGCGATGGCGCGACTGGATCATCGAATCGCTCAACGAGGACAAGCCCTACGACCGCATGGTGACCGAAATGCTGGCAGGGGACGAACTCGCCCCGGCCGATCCCAACGTCCTCCGCGCCACCGGATTCCTCGGCCGCAACTGGTACAAGTTCGACCGCAACGTCTGGATGTTCGAGACCATCGAGCAGACGAGCCAGGCCTTCCTCGGACTGACGATGAAGTGCAGCCGCTGCCACGACCACAAAGTCGACCCGATCACTCAAGAGGATTACTACCGGTTCCGCGCGTTCTTCGAGCCGCACGACGTCCGCACCGACGCCCTCACCGCCAACCTGGCCACGGAAAAAGACGCGACCCTCGGACCGGTATTGAAAGAGGGGGTCGCCCGCGTTTACGACAAGACGCTCGACGTCAAGACGTTTGTCTTCCAGCGCGGCGACAACCGCTATCCCGACGAGAAGCGGCCGATGACGCCGGGCGCTCCCGTGGCGCTGGCCCGCGTCATGCCCGAGTCGGCCGCCGTCGCCGTCACTCCAGTCCAACTTCCGGTCGAGGCGTACTATCCCGCCCTCAGTCCAACGCGGACCGAGACCCTGCTCGCCTTGGCCGACGCCGCCGTGACGAATGCGAAAGCCAACGTCGACAAGGCCCAGGCAGCCGTGGTCACGGCGGAAGCGACGGTCCGTGATCTCGAAACCCGCATCGCCCGGGGCGAGGCTTCTCCAGCCAATACGGTCAAACCGGCGCTGCACGATGATTTCGCGAAGCAGAACAAGGACCTCTGGACGATTTCGAGCGGCAACTGGACCTGGGAGAACGGCCGGCTCTGCATGCGGACCCCCGGCAGCTTCGCGACCATCGTGTCGAAGGTCGACCACCCGCGCGATTTTCAGGCCCGGGTGCGATACATCACGCTCAAAGAGGGGACTTACCGCAGCGTCGGGTTCAGCTTCGATCAGAACGGCGGCGGCGATTCGCAGGACGTCTACACCAGCGTCAACGACAACGCACCGACCGTCCAGGCCTTCCATCGCAAGGGGGGCAAACAGGAATACCCGCAAGCGGGAATCGTGCAGACGCCGCTGAAGGTGGGCGAAGAGATCGTGATCGACGTCACCGCCCGCGGACAGCAGTTGACCATCCTCGTCAACGGCGTGAAGAAGCTCGACTACGTGATGCCGGTCGAGCGCCGCGCGGGGAAATTCGCCTTGTGGGCTCATGCGGGCACGGCCGAGTTCCTCGAAGTCGACGTCCGCGAACTCTCGCCGACGCTCGACGACCTTCGCCGCGAAGCGTACACCGCCGCATGCGGGGTGGAACTGGCCCGGCATCGGATCGCACAGGCCGAGGCGGAACGCTCTTTCCATGTCGCTCAGATTGCGGCCGAACGGGCGAAGCACTCCGGTCAGCCTGCGGAGACGGCGACGCGCCTCGGTCTCGAGGCATGCCGTGCGGAAAAGCAGATCGGCGTGCTGAATGCCCGCGAAACGCTCCTCAAGGCCGAGCAAACCCTGGTGCAGATCGTGCGGACGCTCGACGGCTGGGGAAGCGATGCCGCGCTCGCTGAGCTTCCCGGCGCTCCGTCCCCTGCCTTGGCGGATGCCGAAAAGAAGCTGGCAGAAGCCCGCACCGCGCTCGCCGCCGCCGAGAAGGCGCGCGACAACCCGGACGGCAAGTACACACCCCTCGGCGAACAGTTCCCACAGACGAGCACCGGCCGGCGCCTCGCGCTGGCGAAGTGGATCGCCAGTCCGGACAATCCCCGCACCGCACGCGTGGCCGTCAATCACATCTGGTTGCGTCACTTCGGCCAGGCGATCGTTCCCAGCGTCGCAAACTTCGGCCTGAATGGCGATCGCCCCTCTCATCCCGCGCTGCTCGACTGGCTGGCGTGCGAGCTGGTCGAAGGATCCGAGCCAGGCAAGACCGGTGCGGCCTGGCGGATGAAACATCTCCATCGATTGATGGTCCTCTCCGCAACCTATCGCCAGAGCTCATCGATGGACGCTCCGCCGGCCGACGGATCCTCCACCGCGGACAAGAGTGCGGCATCGGATCCGACCAACCGCTTTCTGTGGCGGATGAACTTTCATCGCATCGAAGCCGAGGCGGTTCGCGACAGCGTCCTCGCCACCGCCGGCCGGCTCGATCGCACGCGCGGCGGCGCGGAAATTCCCGAGGGCGAAACGCAGACCAACCTCCGCCGCAGCGTCTACTTCCGCAACACGCCGAATGACAAATCCAAGTTCCTCGAACTCTTCGACATCGCGAATCCGAACGAATGCTATCGCCGC
This sequence comes from Planctomycetaceae bacterium, assembly GCA_020850695.1. Lineage (GTDB taxonomy): Bacteria > Planctomycetota > Planctomycetia > Planctomycetales > Planctomycetaceae > JADZEF01. The sequence continues at coordinate 9,613 of JADZEF010000120.1, forward strand.
AAGGAGAGCGTCGTCCCGCAGCAAGCCCTCGCCCTCATGAACAGCGGGCTGGCCCTCGACAGCGCCCGGCTGCTGGCCCGGAAGCTCTCGGAACCGACGGCCGACCGCGACGATGCCGACGCCCGCAACGCATTTCTGACGGCGGCGTTCGAGTCAATTCTCACGCGCCAGCCGACGGATGAGGAACGCGCAGCCTGCGTGCGGTTCCTCGAGGCCGGCCTGGCGACGCCCACGGGCCCGCAGCCGACGTTTGCGGCCGGAGGGGGCGGCACGACGGCGCCTTCGCCCAAGCCCTACCAGCGGGCCCGCGAAAACCTCGTGCACGTGCTCTACAGCCACAACGATTTTGTGACCGTGCGGTGATCGGAGTTTATGGCGCGTTACCTTCGAGTCTTCCGCGTCGTCGCCCGGACTTCCAAGGCCGGGCGTCGGATTTCATCCGGCCCGGGAAGGCCGGACTGCGGAAAGCCCTGCGGTAACGCGCATCGGCACTTCACCCCGCCTCAGAGTCAGTCGGGTGGCTTGGTCTGAGGCTTTGCGAAGGCCCGGAACGCTTGATGTCGACCGACATTCTTGGCCAAGGCGAGGCGCTGGCGAACGATAAAGGGTGGTGGGGATCGAACGAAGTGAACCCCAGCAGAAACGGTGCGACGCTCCCCGGGACGCTCTCAAAGCCTCCACATGGCTGCCTTCTTCAGTGAATTGGACGGCCTGTCAACGGACGCCCCTCTCAACCGCCGCAATGACGCGGTCGGCGACGTCAATCCCGGTCACCCGCGAGAACGCCTTCCAGCCCGGCACCGCATTGACTTCGATCACATATCGCTGCCCCGCCCGATCGGTCAGCAGATCGATCCCCGCCACGCGCGCTCCGGTCACCGCCGCGGCCCGCAACGACCACTCCGCCTCTTCGTCCGTCACGACGTGCGGTTCCGCCCGGCCGCTGCGCGAGACATTCGTCCGGAAGTCCCCCTCCCCGTGCCGCTGCATCCCGCCGACAACCTTCCCATCGAGGACCAGCACCCGCACATCGAACCCCGCGTGATCGATGTATTCCTGCAGGTAGAGCACTGCATCAATCCGTTCGAGCGTGCGGAACGTCCGCAGCGCGAGATCGGGATCGCTCACGCGCAGGATGCCGCGGCCTTCCGCACCGAACAGCGGCTTGACGACGACGTCTCCGCCGAGTCGCTCGAAGGCCTCCAGCGCCGCTTCGGATCCCTCGCACACCATCGTCGCTGGGACCGGCAGACCGGCCGCGGCGAGCCGAGCGGTCGTCAGGTACTTGTCGACCGCGCACTCGAGCGACCGCGGCGAGTTAAGAACGCAGACTCCTGCGACTTCAAGTCGTGCGAGGGCATCCATCCGGAACACGACTTGTTCGAGCGACCCGGGCGGCATCGTTCGCACGATGACCGCATCGGCCCGCCGCAGGTCGATCTCCCCGGAACGCAGCAGTGGCTCGGCCGAGCCGCCATCATCACCACGCTGCCGTCGTCCGATCGGTCCGACTCCGGCAAGCAACGCCGGGAAATCCCCCCGTACGCAGCTATGCCCGCGTGCCGAAGCGGCCCGCTCCAGGTCGCGGCAGTACCAGCTGTCGGGATTTCCCAAGGCGACAATCTGCACGTCAGCTTCCTGTAGGGTGGGCACCGCCCACCAATCGCGCGGCCATCGATCGAAGATTGTGGGCAGTGCCCACCCGACTCTGTCACGCACGGTCCTGCGGCTCATGTTCGAACCACGACCATTCCGTGGAAACCCATCAAACGTCAGCTTCACGCATGAAGCGAAAGTAGTCCTCATGCTCCGCATGAGGTTAAGCCGTCGGTGGCAAAGCTCACAATCGAAGAGAGCGATCCGGCAGAAAACCTCTTCCGAAGAACTCCGTAGTGCCGAAGTAACCCAACCAACAACTCCATCAGTTCCGCGCGCCCGGCTTAACCTCAGGCGGAGCCTGAGGGCTACTCTTAAGCCTCGACCGTCACGTCCGCCTGTTCCTTCAGGTTCTCGATCATTTTGTCGGTGCTGTCGGGGTCGACGGCGCGGCAGCTTTGCGTGAGGGCGTCGGCGATCTCGCGGAGCTCGGCACGCCACTCCGCTGCGTCGCGGTCGGGCGGCGATGTCCGCGAGAACTCTCCGCACAACAGGATCAGCCGCAGGAAGTGCCGGAATAATACTCCTTCCTGCTTGGCCATCCCTCCGGAAGTGACGTAGCGATTGAAGTCGCCTCCCTGATGCAGCAGTTCCCCGGCTGCCCACACGGACGTCACACGGATGTCGCCGACACCGGGAAACTCCGAGTCGAACAGCAGCTTCAGCTTCTCGCCCAGTTTCAGCTTGAAAGGCTGATCGCGCGGGTCGCCGTCGGATTCCTGATAGGGTCGTAGTTGGTCCGGAGTACACAGCCCGCGTGAGAGAAGCTCCTGGTCGAGCTTGACGATGGCGAGCGGTCCGGGGGGGAGTTCTTCGATCCGCGGCACACGGACCATCGGCGCCACCGATCCGGGGATTTCGAGGACGCTTTCGAAGGCCTGGATGATCTCGTTCCGGTCGGCGATGCCGAGTTGCTTTACGAGGAAGTCGCCGTAGACCGGGTTGATGCTGCGGAACACAAGCAGCCGCGCAAGGTCGGGCGTCGGGTGAGCGTAGACCGGTTGATACGTGTCCTCGGGACCGTCGTCGAGTTCTTCGTGACGACGGCCGGGATCATTCTCAGATCCTGTCTTCGCCGGCTTCTTTGCCAGGTTTTCCTCGCGGGCCTGAAGCATCGCCTTGGCGAACGGGCTGAGAGCCTGTTGCGGAGCCTCGGGCTGTGCGGCGGCTTCCGCCGAACCGGCCGGTGCGGGGGGCGGAGGGGGCTCGGGGTCGAGCTTCACGTATCCGCCGGCCCACAAGGTCATCAACATCCGGTTGAGCTGCTTCTGCCCGGCGACGAGCGCCTTCGAGTCGGTGAGGCGGCGGCTCACCGCGGCGCGGATTCGCTCGACCTCGGGCGACAGCGTCAGCAGGTACGCCAGCAGCCGGAAAGGGAAGAGCCCTTTGCTCGCCAGCTTGCCCGGCGGCGAGGCGATGAGCTTGCGATATTGCTCCTCGTTCCAGTACTGCTCGGTCGACCGCCGCGTCGGGGCCGACTTCTTCAGCTTCTTTTTCGCCGCCAGCAGTTGCGGGTCGCGGGTGTCCTCGGGGATCTGGTCGTACTTTTCTTTCCACCGCAGGATCTTCACGTCGTCTTCGTGGGCGAGGGCGTACACGAAGCCCTCGGTGTCGAACTGCGGGCGGCCCGCGCGGCCGAACATCTGATGGGCCGAGCTCGGATCGATCAACTTCTTCTTTCCCGGCGGACCCTTCATCAGCGTGGTGAGCACGACCGACCGCGCCGGCAGGTTGATCCCGGCGGCCAGCGTCTCGGTACAGACGCAAATCGACAGCAGCTTCTTCTGGAACAACTCCTCGACCACCCGTCGGTATCGCGGCAGGATCCCCGCATGATGCACGCCGACGCCGCGCTGCAGGATCGTCTTCAGCCTCGGCCCCGCCCCCTTCGACAGGTCGAGCTTCGCCAGTTCATCCGCCAGCCGTTTCTGCTGCCCCGACGCCAACAGACTCTTTCCCTTCATCTGCTCGGCGACGTCCCAGCACTCATCACGGTTGAAGCAGAAGACGAGAGCCGGCGTCTTGCGCGTCGCGTCATCTCCGTCGGCCATCTTCTCCAGATGCTCATTCAGCAGTTCATCGCCGACCCAGATGTACTCCAGCGGAATCTTCCGCTCGGTGCTCTGCACAAGTTCGAGGTTGCGGTTGTGGCAGCGGTTGAGCCACAGCACGAAGTCGAGGGCGTTCCCCACCGTCGCCGACAGCAGCATCAGCCGGACGTGCTTCGGCAGCATCCCCAGCGACAATTCCCACACGATGCCCCGCTCGGGGTCGGCGAAGCTGTGGAACTCGTCCATCACCACGGCCGAGACGTCGTTGAAATCAAACGCGTCGGGATGCAGCAGCCGGTTGAGCAGAATCTCGGCCACCACCACCCGCACAATCGCCTTCGGGTTGACCGACCGGTTCCCCGTCACCAGCCCCACGTCATCGGCCGAAAACCCCCACCGCATCGCCGCCGCCTGCATCTCCTGAAACTTCTGATCGGTCAGCGCGATGAGGGGCGTGGTGTAGTAAGCGGGCTTGCGGGTATGCAGCGCCTCGAACAGCGCCGCCTCGGCGATAAGCGTCTTTCCGGTCCCGGTCGGCGCGCAGACCAGCACTCCTTCATCGGTCGAAAACCACGTCAGCAACGCTTCCTCCTGCACCGGGTAGGGCGCATAGGGAAGCTCTTCGAGATACTTCGTCGCGAGGTCATCGCGGGAGAGCGCGGTCGGCTCGGGCATGGGTCTGAGAGTTCCAGCGAGTAACGAACGGCGGGATGTTCAGGAAATGGACCGCCGCCTTCCGTCGAGGCACGGTGATCATAGCGGGAGCTGGCCTGGACGCGAATTTCGAACAAGAGACGGTTTCACTTCGCTGTTAGACCTTGGCAAAGGCGAATTCTGATCCATATTTCACCACGGAGTCGAGAATGCGGCTTCGCCGCACTCTCAATGATGAAAACGGCATCACCTGTGCATGGCTTGGGGGCGTGACGCCTATTTTCGGAACAGACACGGAGACACGGAGACACGGAGACACGGAGAAATCAAGGAGTGAGCTTTGCCGACCGACGCAGGGATTTCTTGAGTTCTCGCGTGCGGTAGGGCTCGCCCGCCTTCGCTGGCAAAAGGTGACTTACCTTCGTGGCTTTCTCAGTGTCTCCGTGTCTCCGTGGTACAACTCGCCTTTCGCGTGCAGTGAAGAGGTCCCAGGTTTCCAGGTGCGGATTTCGACCGCTACCCGATATACTGATGACTGTTGATTTCACCGCCCGATCTCCCGCCGAAACCCCGCCGCTCTCGTTCGAGGTTCCGCGATGCGTCCTCGTCTCTGGCCGCTCCCCGCTGTCGCGTTCTGCGCCGGCGTCGCTCTTCTGACGTCCTCCGCCCCCGCCGCTCCGCTCGACTTCAATCGCGACGTCAAGCCGATCCTCTCGAACGCCTGCTTCAAATGCCACGGCTTCGACCCGGCTGAACGCAAGGGGGGAACCGACGGGTTGCGGCTCGATACGGCCGACGGGGCGACGGTCGATTTGGGCGGCTATGCGGCGATCGTCCCCGGCAAGCCCGAGCAAAGCGAACTGCTGAAACGTGTGACGGCTGAGGATGAATCGGCGATGCCGCCAAAGGGCTCGGGCAAGCGGCTCACTCCGAAAGAGGTGCAGATCCTCACCGAATGGATCAAGCAGGGAGCGAAGTATTCGCAGCACTGGGCCTACGTGAAGCCCGTGCGGTCCGCGGTGCCGACGCCGAAAGACGCCGCCTGGCCCCGCAACGACATCGACCGCTTCCTTCTCGCCCGGCTCGAAAAGGAAGGCCTCAAGCCGCAACCCGAGGCCGACCGCTACGCCCTCATCCGCCGCCTCTCGCTCGACCTGACCGGCCTCCCGCCGACGCTCAAGGAAGTCGATGAGTTCGTCGCGGATAAATCCCCGGACGCCTACGAAAAGCTCGTCGACCGCCTGCTCGCGAAGGACGCCTACGGCGAACACTGGGCCCACATGTGGCTCGACCTGGCCCGCTACGCCGACTCGGCCGGATATGCCGACGACCCCGCCCGCACCATCTGGCTGTTCCGCGATTACGTCATCCGTTCGCTCAACGCCAACAAGCCCTTCGACCAGTTCACCATCGAGCAGATCGCCGGCGACCTGCTGCCGAACCCGACCGACGACCAGCTCATCGCCACGGCCTTCCACCGCAACACGCTCACGAACAACGAAGGCGGCACCAACGACGAAGAGTTCCGCAACGTCGCCATCGTCGACCGCGTCAACACGACGTTCGCCGTCTGGATGGGAACGACCATTGCCTGCGCTCAGTGTCACAACCACAAGTACGACCCGATCTCGCAGGAAGAGTTCTTCCGCGTCTTCGCCCTCTTCAACAACACTGAGGACGCCGACCGCGGCGACGAGTCTCCTCTCTTCTCGCTCTACACCGACTCGCAGAAGAAGCAGCGCGAGGAGTGGCAGGCCGACTTGGCCAATCTCGACAAGGCGCTGAAGACCGTCACCCCCGAGATCCAGGCCGCCCAGAGCAAGTGGGATGCGGCGTTTCCGCGGAACCTCGCGTGGAAGAGTCCGAAACCGGCGGCCGTGAAGACCGAATCGGGGAGTGCGGCGGAAATCGCCGACGATGCCGCGGTGAAGGTCGCGGCCGGCGCGAAGAACGACACCTACACGATCGACCTGCAACCCGGCGCGACGTCGCTGCGGGCGTTGCGGGTTGAGGCGATTCCCGATGCCTCGCTGCCCGGAGGCGGCTCGGGCCACGCCGGCGGCAACTTCATCCTGACGAAGGTGACGGCGAACATCGTTCCGCCGACGGGTGCGGCCGGTCCGAAGGGACGCTACGTTCGCGTCGAGAACACGGGGGCGGGGAAGTTCCTGCACCTCGCCGAAGTCCAGGTCTTCCGCGGGGCCGACAACCTGGCCCTCAAGGGAGACGCCTCGCAGGTCAGCACCGACTACGGTGGGGACGCCAAACGGGCCAACGACGGGAACACGAACGGCGACTACGCCCAGCACTCCGTCGCGCACACCGCCGCCGGCGACAACCCTTGGTGGGAGGTCGACCTGAAGGACGAAGCGGCGATCGACCGCATCGTCGTCTGGAACCGCACCGACGCCACCACCGCCGACCGCCTCGCCAACTGGAAGGTGACGCTCCTCAACACGCTCCGCGAGCCCGTGTGGCAGGAGACGATCGCCGACTCACCGAAGCCGAGCCGCGAATTCTCGCTGACCGGCGCCCGCGGCGTGACGTTCGCCGCCGTCGCGGCCGACTTCGCCCAGTCCGGCTATGAAGCGACGAACGTCCTCAACAACGCGAACCCGAAGCAGAAGGGCTGGGCCATCGGTGGCGCGCTCAACCAGCCGCACTCCCTCACTCTCATCTCCAACGCTCCCGTTGAAGTCCCCGCCGGAGCCACCCTCCGTGTGACGCTGGAACATGCCGCCCAGATGGCGAACCACACGCTGGGCAAGTTCCGCATCTCGCTGACCGACGACGCCCGCGCCGCAGAATGGAGCCGGACCCCTTTCGCCGTCGTCGAAGCCCTCCGCACGCCCGCCGACAAGCGGACCCCGCAACAGCAGGACTCCATCACACAGCACTATCTCTCCATCGCCCCCGAGCTCGCCGCCACGCGCCAGAAGCACGCGACGGTCACGAAGCAGCTCTCCGATCTCAAGCCGACGACCGTCCCGATCTTCCGCGAACTGAAGGACAACATGCGGCGGGTCACGAAGATTCAGCACCGCGGCAACTTCCTCGATCTAGGCAATGAAGTGAAGGAAGGCCTCCCCGCCGTCTTCCCCGCGCCGCCTGCCGACCAGCCGATGAACCGTCTCACCCTGGCGAAGTGGCTGGTCGACGAGAACAACCCGCTCACCGCCCGCGTCATCGCCAACCGCTACTGGGAGCAACTCTTCGGCATTGGCATCGTCTCGACGAGCGAAGAGTTCGGCACTCAGGGAGACCTTCCCGTCCATCCCGAACTCCTCGACTGGCTGGCGACCGAACTCGTCCGTGCGAAGTGGGACATGAAGGCGTTCCTCAAGACGCTCGTCACGTCGGCCGCCTATAGGCAGTCGTCCAAGGTCACGCCCGACCTCGACCAGCGCGACCCCGACAATCGCCTGCTCGCGCGGGGACCGCGGTTCCGTCTCTCCGCCGAGATGGTCCGCGACCAGGCCCTCGCCGTCAGCGGGCTCCTCAGCGCCAAACTCTACGGCCCCCCGGTGAAGCCCCCGCAACCCTCGATGGGCCTGTCCGCCGCCTTCGGCAGCGGGATCGACTGGCAGACCAGCGCCGGCGAAGACAAGTACCGTCGCGGTCTCTACACCACGTGGCGTCGCTCCAACCCCTACCCGTCGATGGCCGCCTTCGACGCTCCCAACCGCGAGGTCTGCACGGTCCGCCGCGTCCGCACCAATACCCCGCTGCAAGCCCTCGTCACGCTCAACGACCCGGTCTACATCGAAGCCGCCCAGGCCCTCGCCCGACACATCCTCCTCGAAGGGGGGAGCACATCGACTGACCAGGCGGTCTACGCCTTCCGCCGCGTCCTCGCCCGCCCCCCGCACGACGCCGAGCGGTCGCGGATCGTCGCTCTCTACGAAAAGTCCCTCGCCAAGTTCCAGAAGGATTTGGAGCAGGCGAAAAGAATGTCGACCGACCCCCTCGGCCCACCCCTCGAGACCCTGAAAGGCAAAGAGCCGGAACTCGCCGCATGGACGGTCATCAGCAACGTGCTGCTCAACCTCGACGAGGCGTTGATGAAGCGGTGAAAAGTGCCTCAGCTTGAAGCGTCTGACTCGACGAATGAAATCAATGTCCCGATGGGCAGATATAACTTCAGCGGATTGGACCGCAGCGCGACGAACCCGAAGTGAGAGTAGAACTGTGCGGCTCGCTCATCTTTGGCATCGACAAACAAGCCTGCGACTCCGACAAGCGAAGCCGTCTGTGCCACCCGGCGCATGGCTTCGACGAGGAGCGAGCCGCCGTAGCCCTGTGACTGAAACGCCTGATCGACGGCGAGGCGTCCCAGGAGGATCGCCGGGATCGTTCGAGGAAGTTTCCGGCGGAGAGAATCGGGTAAATCTTCGGATGCGGCCTGATACGCCGTCAGTGAGAAATACCCGAGAATGCGATGCGGATCATCGGCTTCCAGATTCACCAGCACGGAAGTCCGCGACAACCCCTTATCCTGATGTTGCCGCGCCGTCGAGCGGATGAACGAGTTCAACTCTGGAGAACCGCAATCGAACCGGTCCCGCTCATGAAGCTTGTCGAGCGGGACAAGCTCAGCCACGAATCAGCCTCTTGTGTTTTCGAGCCGCCTTCCGGAGATTGGCATTCGGGGGGGGAGGATTCTCGTTCAACGAGGCGATCAACTCGGCATCTTCCCGGCTCAATTGAATGACACGTTCTTTTTCAATGACCGCATCTGCCTCTCTCGATGCAGCCTCAGCCAGAAAAACAGCCACGCTCACGCCCCGGAGTGCAGCGGCTTCTTCGAGGCGTGCCATGACGCCTTTGGGGATGCTCACACTGATCCGGCTTTTGGACTGCGATTCGTTTATTGTGCGCGCCATTGGCCACTATTCCGCTTCGACATGACAGTTCCAGTGCCTTCCGAAGTATAACGCAAGGGAACCGTCCCTTCCGACACCAAAATCACCCTCGTGATTCTCAGAAGCGACTCTATGAACGACTTCCTCCAGCAGCGCCTCTTCAACACCCGCCGCACGTTCCTCAAGAACGCCGGCGTCGGCCTCGGGGCGATGGCCCTCTCGTCGCTCCTCAACGACGGAGCCACCGCCGCGCCGGAAGCTGCGGGATCGTCCATCGAGAACGTCGTCAATCCGCTCGCTCCGCGCAAGCCGCACTTCGAGGCGAAGGCGAAGCGGGTGATCTATCTGCACCTCACCGGCTCCCCCCCGCACCTCGATCTCTACGACTACAAGCCCGAGCTGGTGCGGCTCGACGGGCAGCCCGCCCCCGATTCGTTCATCAAGGGGAAGCGGTTCGCCTTCACCACCGGTACGCCGAAGCTCCTCGGTACTCCGCGGAAGTTCACGCAGTGCGGAAAGGGGGGCGTGTGGCTCTCCGATGCCATCCCGCACCTGCAGGGGGTGGCCGATGAAATGTGCGTGATCCGCTCGATGTTCACCGAGCAGTTCAACCACGCTCCGGCCGAGTTGCTCCTCTACACCGGTTCGGCCCGCTCGGGCCGCCCGTCGCTCGGGGCTTGGACCACCTACGGACTTGGCTCGGAGAACGAGAACCTCCCTGGCTTCGTCGTCCTCATTTCGAGCGGCGTTCAGCCGAACGGCGGGAAGAACAGCTTCGGCAGCGGGTTCCTGCCGTCGGTTTTCCAGGGCGTGCAGTGCCGCTCGAAGGGGGACCCCGTCCTCTACGCGTCCGACCCCGCGGGTATGGACCGCGGCACGCGCCGCGACACGCTCGAGGCCCTCCGCGACCTCAACGAGTTGCAGGCCCAGGAACTCGGCCATCCCGAGACTCTCACCCGCATCGCCCAGTACGAGCTCGCCTTCCGCATGCAGACCTCCGTCCCCGAGGTGATGGACATCACCAAGGAGACGAAGCAGACGCTCGAAGATTACGGCGCTCAGCCGGGGGCGGCGAGCTTCGCCAACAACTGTCTGCTGGCCCGGCGGCTGGTCGAGCAGGGCGTCCGGTACGTGCAGCTCTTCGACTGGGGCTGGGACTTCCACGCCACGGGGGCCGACACCGACATCCGCGACGGCCTCACCAACAAGTGCCGCACCATGGACCGCCCGATCGCGGCCCTCATCAAGGACCTCAAGCAGCGGGGCATGCTGCACGACACGCTCATCATCTGCAGCGGCGAGTTCGGCCGCACCCCCTTCCGCGAAGGCCGCACCTCGGGGGGCAACCTCCTCGGCCGCGACCACTACCCGGACGTATACAGCCTCTGGCTGGCCGGTGGCGGCATCAAGGGGGGGACGATGTACGGCGAGTCGGACGAGCTGGCGTTCTCGGTCGCCCACAACAAAGTCCACGTCCACGACCTGCAGGCGACCATCCTGCACCAGCTCGGCTTCGACCACACGAAGCTGACGTACCGCTTCCAGGGCCGCGACTACCGCCTGACCGACGTGCACGGCAACGTAGTGAAGGAAATCCTCGCGTAACGCCTTGCAGGAGGCCGAAGCGCAAGCAAGGACGACCCGACGTGGAATAGGCGTCCAATTTCTCAGTGTGGCACGCGACTCCGTCGCGTGATTAGGCGTGGGACGGTTCGCAAACCATTCCATTCGATTCGACCCGCACCTTGCGCGATTCGCGACAACTTCGCCGCACGCATGCCGATGAAACTCGTAGCTGCAAGCTGCCCTCTTGTGGCTCGCGTGCGCGCATTGATGCATGTGGTCCGAACCGCAAAGTCGGTCATGTCGCCTACGAGCTCACTTCCTCTATGGCCGTGAAGAAAACCGCTCCGCCACCACCCCCTCCCGCGTCCGATCCCGAGCCGGCTCCGCCGCCTCCCCCTCCGGCGTGGCGGGCCTTCTTCCATCCCCGCACACTCGCCGCCGCCGCGTTCTTCGTCACGATCGTCGTCTTCGGACCGCGCGCCTGGCGGGCTCTCCCCGATCTCAACGAGCGGGCCGAGTACCGCCTGAAGCTCGACGCGATCGAAGTCACACCCCCGCCGCGCTGGCTCCCCGCCGACTTCGTCCCGATCGCGATGAAGGACGCCGGATTTCCGCGCGACGTTTCGCTGCTCGACGACCAGCTCGTCAACAAGACCGCGGACGCCTTCCGCAAGCACCCCTGGGTGGCGCAAGTCGTCCGCGTCGAGAAGACCCGCACCAACGGCCTCAAGGTCGAGCTGACCTACCGGCAGCCGGTGGCGGTCGTCGAAGTGACCGACGGCCTCTACCCCGTCGACCGCAACGGCATCCTGCTCCCGCCTGCCGACCTCGCCCCCGCCGAGGCGGTCCGCTTCCCGCGGATCCTCAACGTCACCACCCGCCCGCAAGGCCCCGCCGGCACCGAATGGGGCGACCTCAACGTCATCGGGGCAGCCCGCCTCGCCTCGGTCCTGCTCGAAAACAAGCACGAAGGCGAACCCGCCTGGCGACGCTTCGACTTCGCCGCCATCCGCGTCCCGCGAATCCGTGCGGCGAAGCCGAGCATCGACGATGTCGGCCTCGAAGTGATCACCACGGCCGGTTCGCGCATCGTCTGGGGCCGCCCCCCCGGCAGCAGCCATCCCGGAGAGCTTTCGGTCGATCAGAAGGTCGGCCGCCTGCAGAAATACGTTCGCGACTACGGCGGCTTCGACCGCCCCCACGGCCCCTACCTCATCGACATCACCCACTGGCAGGAAATCTCCCGCAGCGTCATCGCCACCGGTTCGCAACGGAATCTGCGATAGGTTCTGTAAGAGATGCACACCTGCTCGCCATCTGAGTTTCTGAGTCGTTGGCCGGGAAGTCTGCGCCCTGTTGCGATGCCTGAGCCACCACCGTCGATTCCTGACGACTGCCGGAACTTGCTGATGGAGTTCGGCCTTCCACGCACGGTCACCATCGCGTGCTACAACGACATCACGCTCACGTTCAGCGGCACTGTCACGCCGCTATCGACGATCTGGAATCGAGATCTTCATCGCGGCTTCCGTGGTCTCGGCGAGATGCCCCGCGAGTGGTCGCGGTTCTGGCATCTCGCCGATCAGGAATATCTGCAGGGAGGTGGATGGATCTGCGTCGAGGAGTCCAGCGGCCGACTTGTCGTCATCGACCTTGATCTACCCACTCCGATCTACCTGCTGAACACGAACCTTCGCAACTTCTACACAACCCTCGCCCACTTCCTAGAGTGGAGCGAGCGAACCGGAGGCAGTCCGGCGGCGACAATTCGACTACGCGACAACCTTCTCCAGCAGGACGTGATCCCACCCGAGGAACTTGAACCCTTCTGGATGAATCTCATTGACGCAACTCTCGACGGCGATCCCATCAATCTGACCGTCGCTTTGGACCCAGGTAGGCGTTGACTCCTTTCGCCCCATCTCCCCCTCGCCCCATCCCCCCATCCTCCTCACGCGCTCTCGCATCGACCCACGCTTCTGGTATGCTGGTTCCAGCCCACCCGACGATCCTCCCATAGCCGGCTCCGCCGGATGTCCTTCCCACGGCGAACGGGACTTCCATGATCGACCCGAACTCCAGCAATAGCCGCCTCATCCGTGAAGGGATGTGCGGGCTGCTCAATCGCCGCGACGCCCTCCGCGTCGGCTCGCTCACCATCGCCGCCAGCCTCCTGCCGGCGTCCCGCGGTCAGGCCGAGCCCATCATTCCGACCGAAGGCCGGGCCAAGTCAGTCATCTACCTTTGGATGGGGGGCGGCGTCACCCACATCGATTCGTTCGACCCCAAGCCCGAAGCCCCCGAGCAGATCCGCGGCACGCTCGACCCCATCGACACCACGCTCCCCGGCGTCCACTTCACCGAGGTCATGCCCAACCTCGCGAAGCTGGCCCACAAGCTGGCCCTCGTCCGCAGCTTCTCGCACGACAGCAATGACCACCTGCTGAGTCAGGTCTACACCCTCTCCGGCCGCAAGGTCAACCCCCAGCAGCTCTTCAGCGAACCCAACATCGGCTCGGTTATCTCGCACCTCTACGGCCCGCGAAACGGCCTGCCGGGATATATCGCGGTGCCGGGCTGCACCCGCCCCGGCCCGCCTCCCTACGCCCTGTTCGTCGGCGGATGGCTTGGAAACCAGCACGCTCCCTTCTGCGTTGGCGGCCAGCCCGCCCAGCCCGACTTCACCGTCGGCAAGAAGGAATACAATCCCTCGCCCATCGTCGACGAAGACCTCAACCCCCAGGAACTCTCCTCGCCCGGCGAACTCACGCTCGGCCGCCTCGACCGCCGCTCGCGTCTCCGCGAGTCTCTCGAGCACTCGGCCCGCGTCGCCGAAGACGCCCTGCGTCTCAGGGCGATGGACGGCCAGTACGACAGCGCTTTCAACTTGCTCCTCTCCCCGCAGGTCCGCGGCGCCTTCGACGTCCGCAAAGAGTCCGACGCCACCCGCGACGCCTACGGCCGCACCAAACTCGGCGGCCGCTGCCTCCTCGCCCGCCGCCTCGTCGAAGCGGGAGCCCGCTTCGTCATGGTCGACTACGGCTACGACAACGATTACGGCAATTTCTGGGACAACCACAACGCCCCCAGCCAGAATTTCCCGCACATCTGCGACATGGCCAAGCGCGGCTACCACCTCGCCGGCATGGACAAGGCCTTCGCCGGTCTCATCGCCGACCTCGACCAGCGGGGCCTCCTGGACAGCACGCTCGTCGTGTTCCTCACCGAGTTCGGCCGCACGCCGAAGATCAACAAGGAAGGAGGCCGCGACCACTGGGGCGCTGCGGGCTCGATCTTCTTCACCGGCGGCGGCTCGAACGTCGGCCAGGTGATCGGCGCGACCGACAAGGAGGCCGCCTACGTGACGACCCGCGGCTACGGCCCCGCCGACATCGCAGCGACGATCTACCACGCCATCGGCATCGACCCCGAAACCCGCGTCCGCGACCTGCAAGGCCGCCCCGTCAGCGTCCTCGACCACGGCGACCTCATCGACGGCGTGCTGTAAAGCCGCCAATGCCATTGGCGGGTATTCAAGGCGGCACCGGGAGCACCCATGAAAGATTCGCGCATCGGCCGCACCGCCGACACGCTCCGGCGGTGGTTCGGGCTGCTGTGCATCGCATGGCTGCTCGGCTCGATCGCGATCATCGCCGTCCGATGGATGCGCCCCGAAACAGCGATCCCCTGGACGGTCCTCACCTACGCCTGGATCACGACCCTCGCGAGTTTCGTTGCCCTCGCCCTCTACGCCCTCGACAAGCGCCGCGCCATCAAGGAAGCCCGCCGCATCCCCGAGCGTGTCCTGCACGGCTCGTCGTTCCTCGGCGGCTGGCCCGGCGCGTACCTCGCCCAGCAATGGTTCCGCCACAAGACGCAGAAGACGTCGTTCCGGATGATGTTCTGGCTGATCGTCGCCCTGCACCTCGCCGCCATCGGCTACTGCATCTACCACTGGTGGACGTTCAAGCCTGAGACGACGTCAACGACGCTTCGTGCGCGGTCATTCGCCTGCGGTCGCACATAGTTTTCAGCCAGTGACCGACGGTCGATGGGTCATCGTGCAGAGCGTTCGACCTTTAAGTCTGCTCGATGCGACAAGACGCGGGTTCGACGGTCGCGACGACGTATCGCTCCGTCTTTACGCCGAAGGCGTTGTACTCCGAAGCCCAGGGTCGCGAACGAAGTGAGCGCACCCTGGGTTGCATGTCACATGGATGCCAACCCCAACGGGGTTGTACACTCCGCGTCGATTGTCGAACCCCGTTGGGGTACGGAGACTGATGGCGGCCTGACCCAGGGTGCGCTCGCCAAACCTCGCGACTCTGGGCTTCGGAGTACAACGCCTTCGGCGTAAAGAAGCGGACGACACCGCAGGTCCTCGAATCATGCAAGACTGGCGCTGCGAAGTCATACGCAACTTCAAAAGGAACGTGCTCGACTTCGTTTACTTGCGGTCCGCCTTCTTCCGATACGTCTCGAACCATTTCACGATGTAAGACGTCTGCACGATGATGCGGCTCGGCCGCGCGACGGTATCGTGCGAGGCATCGGGAATGCGAACCAGGGCCGTATCGACGCCCCGCAATTTCAGCGCCTGGAAAAACTGCTCGGCCTCCGAGATCGGCGTGCGGTAATCCTGCTCGCCCGTCATCAGCATCGTCGGCGTCTTCACTTTGTCGACGTACGTCAGCGGCGACCGCTTCTGATAGTTCTCCAGCGCCTCCCACGGCGTGCCGGGGAACCACACGTCCGCAAAGAACGGGTAGTTGTCGGTCGTCAGGACGAAGCTGTGCCAGTTGATCACCGGCTTCTGCGACACCGCCGCCCGGAAGCGATCGGTATGCCCGACAATCCACGCCGTCAGGATGCCTCCGCCGCTCCCCCCCGTGACGAACTGGTTCTCCTCATCGATGAATCCCCGCTTGATCACCGCATCGACCCCCGACATCAGGTCGTCGAAGTCGTGCCCGGGATAATCGTGATGGATGAGGTTCGCGAACTTCTCTCCATATCCCGTGCTGCCGCGCGGATTGACATACAGCACGACGTACCCGGCCGCCGCATAGAGCTGGATTTCGGCGGAGAAGCGGGATCCGTAGTTGGCGAAGGGGCCGCCGTGGATTTCAAGGAGCAGCGGATACTTCTTCGTCGCGTCGAACCCCGGCGGAGTCACAAGCCACGCCTGAATCCGCTGCTTGTCGAACGACGACTCGAACCAGAATTCCTCGGTCGAAGCGAGCGCCCGCTGACCGAACAGATCCTCATTGAGGTGCGTCAATTGCCGCGGCTCGCCCGAATCGACCACCACCGAAACATCCGCCGGCCGATCGGGCGTCGTCGACGTGAAGGCCACCACCCCTTCGCCTGACACCGAAAACGTCCCGCTCGAATAAGGTCGTCCAATCGTCACGCCGCCGACCCCCGCCGCAATCTGCCGCGCATCCCCTTTCGGCGAGACTGACGCCACAACCGTTGTCCCTTCCTTGTCGTACTCGAGATAGATCGTATCCCCCTTCGCATTCCACGCAGGAGTCGAGTTCCGTTCGAGATCACCGATCAGCACTCGCGGCTTCCGCGAGTCACGACTCATCAGGTGCAGCTTCGACACCTGATGGCTCAATTGCTTGTGGTCATAACCAAGCCACGCAATCTCCCCCTTCGAAGAGATTGCGGGAGCATAGTCCGGCCCTTTGCGGTCCGTCAGCGGCGCGATCTTCCTGTCCGCGACCGTGACCTCATACAGCTCAGATTCCTCGGGCTGCTTCTCCCAGTCCACGTTGCGGTTGGCCGAGAAGACCAGCGACTTCGAATCGGGAAACCACGCCAGCGGGCCATGGTGATGGTACGGCCCGTCGGTCAGCGGCGTCGGCGTCCCACCCTCGGCCGGAACGACAAAGATGTGATGGTATCCGTCCTTCAGGTATCCCTTGCCATCCGCTCGATACAGCGTCGACTGAATGACCTTCGGCAGCTCAGCCCACTCCGCCCCGGTCGGCTTCGCCGGAAGCTCCGCATACGGCTTTTTCTCCGAGGGAACGAACATCGTGAAAGCAATGTGCTTCCCGTCGGGCGACCAGCTGAAGTCCCCCGGCTCGCTCGCATTCTGCACCAGCCGCGCCGTCTGCCCCGAGTCCATCCACCGGCAGACGACCTCCGAGTTCGTCCCGTCATTCGCGAGATAAACCAGCCGCGTCCCATCCGGCGACCAGCGCGGCGAACTGTCGTTCCGCGTGCCGCTCGTCAACGGCCGATGCTCGGTCCCATCCGTCCGAATACTCCACAGGTTTGACCGCTTGCGATCCTTCATGACGTCCATGAAGTTCCTCACATAGACCACCGTCTTCCCGTCTGGCGAAATCTGCGGATCCGACGCGTACTCGAGCTGAAACACATCCATCGGCTGAAACGGCTTGCGGGCGGATTCTTCTCCGCGTGCACTCCCCCTTCCGGCGAGGACGGTCAGAAGCAAGGCCATCGAAACGAGCGAAGCACAGTGCCGCATGAGATCCTCGATTGAAGGAAGTTGCGGGGAAAGCATCCAGGAAGCGGTGCCATTGGAAAGCGACGTGGCCCGCGTCGACGCCGGACAACATAGCCGATCCCCGCCGCGGTTTCGCCCATGGTCGCCGTTCGCTTCCGCGAAAGGACGTCCGCATTCGCATCCGAACGCTGACCAGAAGGTTTGCCGCACGGCACGTTTTTACGCCGAGCGAGAATCCCCCATCCCGGTTCGGCCCCTGCGAAGCCTTCAAGTCGCCTGCTACTTCGCTTCCGGCGGTCCGGCCAGTCCCATCATCCGCATCAGTTCGAGGGCGTTGCTTCGTTGAACGACTCCCGGGCGAATGCGGTAGTCGAACGTCATGCGGCCGTCTTCCAGCCGATCTTCGAAGTGGATGTTCTCGGCCCGCGAACCAAACGACGAGACGATCTCGGTCAGCGCCAGGTCGTGCGTGGTCACCAGACCGATCGCTCCCGCCTCCACCAGCGTGCGGATCACCCCTTCGGCGCCATGCCGGCGGTCGTGCGAGTTCGTCCCCTGCAGAATCTCGTCGAGCAGGAACAAGAGCGGCGGCGACTGACGCGACCGGTCGACCACCTGCTTCAAGCGTCGGATGACGGCATAGAACAGCGACTGCCCCTGCTGCAGCGAGTCGCTGACGCGCATTTCGGTTCCCACCTGCAGCGGCGACACCGTCAGACGCCGTGCCCGCACCGGCGCGCCCGCCAGAGCCAGCACGACGTTGATCCCGACCGTCCGCAGCAACGTGCTCTTGCCCGACATGTTCGACCCGCTCACCAGCAGCAGTTGACGGCCGTTGCCGAGCGAGACGCTGTTCCGCACCGCAGTGGTTTCCGGGAGCAGCGGATGGGCGATTTCGTCGGCCACGAACTGCGGGCCAGACTCCGTCAGCTCGGGGAAGCGGTCGGCCGGCCGCTCCCAGGCGTAGCCCGCAAGAGACGACAGCGCTTCGAACTCGCCCACCGACTGCAGCCAGTCGGCAATGTGCGGCCCCGCATGCAGCCGCCACACTTCAATCGCATGTGTGAAATGGACCGGAAGGCAGAGCAGTAGCGCAATCGGAGCGAACGCCTGGTTCTGCAGGCTCGATTGGAGGAAATGAATTCGTTGATGCAGGCGGGCGATCCATCGCGACGGGGGGCGGCCTTCGGTCTCCAGCTTGCGGGCCTGGGCCTGAAGCAGCGGCGAATGGAACGTCTGACTTTCGATGACGTGGAGCACCCGAGCGAGGATCTTCAGTCCCGAGTCCGCTTCATCGGCCGCAGTCGCCGAGGCCCGAATCCGCTTTCCCAACGAGAAGAGGAAGGCGACTTCGACCAGCACGACCGCGATCAGTGGGGCCAGCGTGGCCTTCCCGCTGAGCCACGACCAGAGCGACGCCACAGCCATCACCGCAAGTCCAACGGCCGCGATTCGAATCCCGGGTGCCAGGGGTTGCGGTGCTGCCTGGGCCCACGAAAGCAACCGACCCTGGTCGAGATCTTCCCCTCGATCGGCCGTCAGTAGAGCCAGTCGCTCGCGGAGGTCGAGTTGCGGCCGGAGTTCTTCCACGGCCTGCTGCCGTTCGCGGACCGCAGACACTTCGGCCGCCACCGACAACCACCGGGCGAGCGTGTCTTCTCCAAGGCGTGTGCGGGCGCGGCACATCAGCTGATAGAGCGAACCGCGGCCGAAGATATCGAGGTCCGCGACATAGGGATGATCGGGGACAATATAGCGGGCCCCGTCGCTCCCGCGTCCAACCCAGGCGTCGCGCAGGCGATCGAGTCCCCACTCGTAGTGCTTCACCGCCCGCGCGGCGAGGCTCTTGCGGCGCTCGATGAAATCATGGGCAATCACCAGCCCGACGAATGCGATGCCGGGAACAGCGAGCCAGGCGAAGGAGACTCCCTCGATGTTGTAGGCGGCGAGGGCGATTGCGGCCGCGACCAGGAACACAACTCCGCGGGTCGTCGAAATGGCGTCGCTCTTCCGCTGAAGCGCGTCGGCCAAGCCGCGCCGCTCGGCGAGGCGGCGCTCATACTCGGCTTCGGGCGAAGGCGACGAAACGGACGGCATGCGACGAAGACGTGTCCGGATTCAGGCAGGTTCGGTGGTTTGCGTCGACCCAACAAGGGGGGCCGAATGATACCAGACCCGGCTTCGGACGCACGCCCATCAAAACGGTTTTCGCTGTGCCGACTTCGCGCCGGTCAGCGCGGCCGCAACGTCGACCTCACTTCTCTTTCGCCCGATCGGCCGGCGACGTGACGCACTTCTCGACTTCGTTCAACAGCTGATCCAGCCGGAACGGCTTGTAGAGGACCGACTTCAACCCCAGCTCGCGCGACTTCACGATGCTGTGGTCCGGGTCATAGCCGAAGCCCGTCATCAGGATCACGCAGAGGTGCGGGTCGATTTCCTGCAGGCGGCGGTAGCACTCGAAGCCCGTCATATCGGGGAGGCGGATGTCGGCGATCACCACGTCGTAATGGAACGTGCGGGCCATCAGGAAGGCTTCCTGACCGTGATGGGCCGTCTCGACGTCGCAGCCGTACTTGCCGAGGATCTCGTGCGCCGCATGCCGCACGGCGTCGTCGCTGTCGGCGACCAGGATCCGCTTTCCTTTCAGCTTCGGACGCTCGGGACGCGGCGGCAGGACGGCGGCCTTGGGAGCGATGGTGTCCCCCACCTTCTGAATCACCTGCTTGATGTCGCGGGTGTGCTTCAGAATGTGCTGGAGCCGCTCGCACAGCTCAGGATCCATCCCGATGTACTTCTCGAGAATCCACGCCGAGTCGTTGAGAATTTGGTCGACGGGGCGGGCGACCTCCCGCAGGATGCGGTCGGTGCTTTCGTTCGCCGTCGTCATCTTCTCGGCGACGAGCAGCTCGAGCGTATTGAGGGCCACCGCCACTTCGCGGCAGAAGAGCTCGAGGAACTGAAGGTCGTTCTCGCTGAACGCCCCCGGCCGTGGACTCTCGACGTTGAACGTTCCGAAGACTTCGTCGTGCAGGATGAGCGGCACGGTGAGTGAGCTGCGGGCCCCGGGAGCGCCGGGCAGGTACAGTGGATCGCTCTCGGTGTCTTCGCAGAGGTAGCTCTTGCGGGTGGCGGCGACGAAGCCCGTCACGCCGTTCCCCTGCGGCTCGGCGTAGAGGCTGCGGGTTTCCGCTTCGGGCCGCATGCCGGATGCGAGGAGCGGTTCAAGCCGCTTCGTCCGCTTGTCGAGCAGGCGGATTTCGACGGTGTCGAATTCGAGCAGGTCTTGCGTGTAGTGCAGGATCTTCGACTTGAGGAGCTGGATCCGCTGGTCGACTCCGAGCTCGAGGATCTCTTGTGTCGAGAGATCCCCGAGGTCGACGCCGGCCTGGTAGATCGCGCTCATCTTCTGACGCTGCAAAACCTCCGCCGAAACGTCGCGGACGATGACGACCAGGAAGCCGGGAAGTGCATCCCCTTGGAAAACCGGTTTCGCCTGAACCTCGTAGTAGAAGCGGTCGCCGACGCGGAGGGTGCTGCGGGCCGATTCGCCCGAGCCAAGGGCCGTGTTGAAGGGACAGAAGTCGGGGCCGAGGATTTCCGGCGTTCCGAACGCCTGGAAGAACGTGGAACCTTGAAGGCCTTCGCCGCTGCCAGTGATCGCGGCAGTGTCGCTGCGAAGGAACTGCGGCGGGCGAAGGGTTTCGGCTTTCGGTTCGCTGCGGGCTTCGGGCCGGCTGACTCCCGCCTGTGAGGTCTGAAGTCGGAAGCGGGCGTTACACCAGAGGATCTTGAGGTCCGCATCGAGAAGGACGACGCCGTCGGGCAGGTGCTCCAGCAGCCCCCCCGCATCGAGGAGCAGGCCAGCCGAGGAAACATTCTGGCCGAACAGGAGCAGCCCGGAGATCGACCCGCTTTGGAGGGCTTTCACCCCCTCTTCGAACGATTCCGGCTGGACGACTTCGTAGTCGTGAGCCAGTCGCTCGACCAGGGGCCCGGTCTCTTCGTTGACCGGCCCGAAGACCAGAAGTTTCGGCGAGACAGCCACCGCTTGCACGACTTTCGCTCCCCAGTGAATTCGAGCGAATTATAGAACCTATAGAAATCGACAGCAACGGCGGCGGCGTACGAATGCGTCGCGTGACACCGGATGTGGCGTTGTGTCAACACTAGCTTTCAAATCCCGCCACGACGGGAGAATCCGACACGCCCTCGAAAATCTCCCGCCGAAAACCGTCGATCGTTCGCTCTCTCCGACCGACAGCGAACGAAGGAGTCGCGGATGGCTTCCTCGCCGCAACATCCCGCGCAAGCGTCGCAATTACGACCCCCGAGGTGTACAGTCCAGACGCATCGAATGCCTTGTGGTTCCATCCCATGATTGAGACAGGCCGCCCCCTCAGATACGCGTCCCGCACCCCGGGGGTTTGAGAAACCTCGAAAACTCCCCTCGAAGTGGAGTCGTCATGTCCCGGACGTCCTGCCTTCCCGCCCGTGCCGCACTCCTGCTGGTATGGACGCTCGCCGCGTCCGCCAGGTTCCCTCAAGCCCTAGGCCAGGACGCCGCGTCTTCCCCAAAAGACGAATCCGCATCCAAACCGGCCCTCGCACAATCGACCCTCTGGACCAGCGGCAAGGACGGCTACCACACCTACCGCATCCCGTCCCTCCTGGTCACGGCGAAGGGGACGGTCCTCGCCTTCTGCGAAGGCCGCAAGACGGGACGCGGCGACCACGGCGACGTCGACCTCGTCATGAAACGCAGCACCGACGGCGGGCACACCTGGTCCGACCAGCGAATCGTCCACGAAGAAGGGGGCGACGCCCTCGTCACCATCGGCAATCCCTGCCCGGTGGTCGACCGCAAATCCGGCACCATCTGGCTCCCCTTCACCCGCGACAACAAGGCCGTCCTCCTCACCTCCAGCACCGATGACGGCCTGACCTGGTCGAAGCCCGAGAACATCAGCAAGTCGGTCATGGGACCCGATTGGGACTGGGCCGCCACCGGCCCAGGCATCGGCATTCAACTCGATCACGGACCGCACGCGGGGCGGTTGGTCGTCCCGTGCGACCACAAGCGAAACCTCTCGGCGAAGAACGCAGAGTGGAACTCGCACATGATGTTCAGCGACGACGCGGGAAAGACCTGGCGGATCAGCCAGCCGATTCAGGCGGGCGGAAACGAATGCCAGGTGATCCAGCGATCGAACGGCTCGCTCCTGGTCAACACGCGGATGCAGGGGAACTTCGAGGGATACCGCGGCATCGCCTCCAGCGCCGACGGCGGCGAAACCTGGACGGTGATCGCCCAGGAGAAGCAGTTGCCCTGTCCCAAATGCGAAGGGAGCCTGCTGCGGGTGCCCTGGCTGAACAAGGCGACCAGGACAAACGAGGACTACCTCGTCTTCTTCAGCAATCCGCACCCGCCCGAGCCAAAGGACGGCAAGCCGAGCGGGGCGAGGGTGCGGATGACGGTCCGGATCAGCTTCGACGCCGGCCGGACCTGGCCGAAGTCGCGAGTCCTCAACGACGGGCCGTCGGCCTATTCCAGCCTGGCGGCTCTTCCGAACGGTGAAATCCTCTGCCTGTACGAGGCGGGAGAGAAGTCGGCCTATGAGTCGTTGCGACTGGCCCGATTCCGCCCCGACTGGGTCGCCCATGGCGACGGGCTGGACTCGGCGGCGAATCCGTGAAGGAACTGTCAACGACAAAGTAAGAAGTAGCCGGTCACTCCACGTCCGGAAACCGGTTTTCGAATCGATGTGCTCATCGCCGGAGCCGCTTATTATTTCCGGAGACTCGTCCATGGCGTTCTCTCGTTCGTTGACCGTTCTTGCGCTTGTCCTGTGTGTGAACAGCGTTTGCGGCGGCGTGAACGCAGCCGACGTCCAGACACACGCACCCCTGCGGCCGCTCCCCCAACCGGTGAAGCGCGCGCTTGCGGCCGGTCCGAAGCTATACGTCGACGCCAGCCGCGGCGATGACTCGAGCGCGGGGACCGAGAAGAATCCCTGGAAGACGCTCGCCCACGCGCTGCGCCGATTGAAACCCGGCGACACCCTCTATCTCCGCGGCGGGACGTATTACGAAAAGCCGGTCGTCGTCCGCTCGGGGACGGAAGACTCCCCCATCACCATCGCCCCGTATCCCGGCGAGCTGGCCATCATCGACGGCGGACTCCGCGAATTCGTCGAGAATCCCGCCGCCAGCTGGCAGCCTCTCGAAGGGGGCGCGGACGGTGAATACGTCTCGACAAAGACCTACTCGCAGGCCGACGACCGCAAAGTACCGCACCAGTTCCTCCCCGCCGCCTGGGAGCCGATGTGGGGCATCGAGGACGAACGCCCCCTCGCACTCGGTAACTTCGCCGATTCGATGATCCCGCTCCATGGCTATCGTCTCGCCATCGACCTCAAGGCGTCCAACGAGCTGTGGATCGGCGGAAAGAAGGAAATGAAAGAGACCGGCCTCTACGGCGGTCCCGGATTGTGGTTCAACCGCGAGACCGGCCGCATTCATGTCCGCCTCGCACATCACAAACTCGAGGGGCTGGGCGACCGGGCCTATCGCGGCGAAACCGACCCGCGGAAACTCCCGCTGGTCATCGCCGCAGGCTTCGGGGACGACGTATTCCGCATCAGCGGCATCCGGCACGTCCGCATCGAAGGCCTCGTGCTCCGCGGAGCCACCGGCAGCCCGATGATCCATGTCTACGGATCCGAGAACATCGACCTCGATCACCTCACCGTCTACGGCGGCTTTCCCGGTCTGCTGGTCAACGCGTCGAAGAATATCCGGGTCACGCAGTCCGCCTTTCGCGGGCTCGCCGCGCCCTGGACGTCGCGCGGCCACATGAAGTATCGCGGCACCGCGTCCTACCAGATCATCCTTCAGAACGGGCAGCCGGGGAACGAGAATATCGAGTTCGCCCACTGCGAGTTCACCGATGACCACGACTTCGCGTTCCTGCGGTACGTCAAGAACCTGCAGTTCCATCACAACCTCGTCGACAACTTCAACGACGACGGCCTCGAACTCGGCCCGAAGCTCCGCTCGCACACGATGTTCGTCCATCACAACCGCATCGGCCGCTGCCTCATTCCCTTCACGCAGCACGAAATCGAGAAAGACGAATCGCCCCTCGACCACGCCCCGATGTCGGGGGCCTTCGTCTTCCGCAACATCATCGACCTGCGCGGCGGCACCTACACCTCCCCGCCGGCCAAGTCCGATCCGAGCGGTGCCTTCCTGGGACAGGAAGGACACGTCGTCAGCGACCACGGCAGCCCCATCTACCCGGTGATGCGGGTATATCACAACACGTTCCTTCGTGAGACGCCGGTCTTCCGAGACTACTTCCTGTTCGGCCTCGGCGCGGCGGGTCTCCTCAAGTCCGAGCGCGACGTCTTCAACAACATCTTCGTGCAGTCGGGGCCGTACCCGGGGGTGGGCTTAGCGGGAATCAAGGACGCCGCCCCGCTCCGCGAGGGGGGCAACATCCTGTGGGGCATCGAGGACGGTCCTGATCTGAAGGGAGACCCGTTCGCCAAGTTCCGCGGCTCGCCGTTGTTCGCTTCGAGCAAGCAGTTCTACGAACCGGGCTGGACGACGAACGACCGCGTCATCGATCCGAAGTTCGTCCGGCTGACGACCGACCCCTCCGCACCCGTCGACCTGCGATTGCAGAAGGAAAGCCCGGCCGTCGATGCGGGGCAGGCGCTGCCCGACGAATGGCCCGACCCGATGCGAACGAGCGACCCGGGAGCCCCCGACATCGGGGTCTTGCCTCTCGGCGCCGATGTCTGGACGGTCGGAGTGGACGGCCGCATTCCCCTCTTCGATACGACGCGGGCCAACCCGCCTCAAAAAAGGTAGCCTTCACGCTCCTCGTCAAAAAGAACGCACATTCGACGCTGTCGAATCCGACCAGGCTTCCGTCCGCATTGTCGCGACGGCTCAACCTCCGGCGGTGCACGGGGGCCGCTACAAGAGCCGTCGCGGCTCGTCCGCCGTCCATTGCTTCTGGAAAAATGGCTGCCCATTCCGCGTCACGGTCAGGTTGACGACGATATGGAACGTCGTCGCATCGGCGCGAATGCTGCTTTCGCCCACGATGACATAGACTCCGTCCTCGCGCTCGACCTTGAACGTATGCGTGCCGACGATGCTCGACTGCGCGGGGTTCAGCGTGTTGGCGACACAGCGGAAGGTGCTCTCGCTGTGGAGCGTGCCAAGGTTGTCTTCCAGCACAGTGCGTCCCGCCCGCCGGTTGAGAACCGTGATCGTACTCGTCAGCTGATCGTGCAGCACCTGCTGCGTTGGCGGCTCGCCGTAGCCCTTCACCAGTGACGTGAGCGACGGCGGCGGCAGGAACGCGGGGGGCGGCAGCGCGGGTTCGGGGACGGTGGGGATCGTGACGGACGACCGGTATTTGTCGCCGTGATGGATCTTGATGCGGGCTGGCTCGGGAGTCGGCCAGAGATTCGGAAAATCCGAGCTGGAAAGCGACAACCGAAGGCGATGCCCAGGGGCGATCACCCAGCCCGTCGGCGTCATCGGGATGCTCAGGTCGTAAATCTTCCCCGGCTCCATCGGCTTCGGATCGGTCAGCGACTCGCGGCGCGTCCCGTTGAGCGAGCCATCCACGATGAGGGCTGACGTTCCGTCGGGAGCGACGTCGCACAGCTTGGCCACGAACGTCACGACCTTCGCCGACGACTCCGCATGGATCCGCACCTTCGGCCAGCCCAGGATGCGGACCGGCGCATCGAAGGGGCGCGTCGTGTAGTTGAGGGCGTACGCTTCGTCCTCGCGCTGGTCTTCAGGGAGATACGCCGTGATGCCGCCGGCAGACCAGAAGAGGTTCTTCGTGCCGACGCCGGGACGATAGTCGTACTGATCGACGTTGTCCGGAATCGGCTTGCCGTCGGCACGCGTGAAAAGCGGGACGTCCGGACTGTCTGCCAGCCCGCGCCGATCGTGAAGAAAGTAGGTCTTAAGCACCGTCCCCGCCGCGGGAAAATCCTTCTCGTTCCGCCACGAACCCGGCGTGATGTCGAGCGTCCGCTTCGGCGTCGCGTACTCCTGCATGTAGACCGTCACCGACGGCTCTTTCATGAAGCCCGTATCCTCGTCCCGCAGCCAGTGGGCGAAGAAGCGGGCCATCTCGTTCCAGTGATCGATCCGCGGACCGGGCACCGAGGTGTTCGGCCGGCTGTGGACCCACGGGCCGATCAGCAGCTTCCGCGGGACCTTCAGGTTCTCGTGCTGGCGGAGCATGCTGTTCACGTAGCCGTCCCGCCAACCCGCAATCTGGAAGACGGGGCACTCGATGCGGTCGTACCCCGGCCGCAACGACGCCCCGCGCCAGTATTCGC
Source organism: Planctomycetaceae bacterium (assembly GCA_020850695.1). Lineage (GTDB taxonomy): Bacteria > Planctomycetota > Planctomycetia > Planctomycetales > Planctomycetaceae > JADZEF01. The sequence goes on from JADZEF010000120.1 coordinate 36,266, forward strand.
CGTCGGTCTGATGATGCATCCACTTCAAGAGGTATGGCTCGTTCTTCTCCAGCCGCGTCTTCCACAACTCGGCCCAGGTCCCTGCACAATGCTCGGGCAGCGGCGGAATGGCGTTCATCGCCACCATGTTTCCGCCGTAGGTGCCGACGTCGTAGTACATCCGCATCGACCCGCCGGGGGTGTAATGGCAGTCGTCGGTGTAGCGGTCGTCGGTCGCGTACATCGGCGCGATCGCCTTGAGGTGAGGGGGACGATGCATGGCGACCTGCACCGCCGTGAACCCGCCATACGACGATCCGAACATCCCGACCCGGCCGTTGGAATACGGCTGCCTGGCCAGCCACTCGACCGCGTCGTAGCCGTCGGTCTGCTCGACCGCCATGTACTCGTCGGTGTTGATCCCCTGCGAGCCGCCGGTGCCCCGCACGTCGAGCCGCACGCCGATGAACCCACGCTCGGCGAGGTAGATATGCCCGTCGTGCACGCCGCGCGAGACATCGTCTTTGCGGTAGGGAAGGTATTCGACAAGGATCGGGAACTTCGCGTCTTTCGTGTCGAGACCGTCAGGACGGATGAGATCGGCGGAGAGGAGCGTGCCGTCGCGCGTCGGGATCCGGACGTTGCGTTCGATGCGGTGCCTGTATTTCGGAGCGATGATGACGGGCGTCGGATCCGCGGCGGCCGCAACATTCGAGAGAGGGGCCGCCATCAGACAACTCCCGCAAAGCACCAGCGCACTGACCCACATCCGGCTCATGGACGGCTCCCCGGGGAACGGCGGCCTGAAGTTGCGGTGCGGCACGCGTCGGATCACCCGCCGGGCCATGATGCGTACTTCACCCGGAGCGGGTGCTGTTCGCAATGGCAGCGGGGGTGCAATCCGGAATGGATGGTGCCAGGTCGCGAGCCCGCGTGGACGCGCTGGCTCAGGGGCCACGGAAACGACGGAGCCTACGGATTTCACGGCAGGAACGATTGACGTTGAGCCGCTTTCAATGCGACTCCGTCCCATCCGTCGTTTCCGGGGCCTCGTATTGATGTTCTGAAGTTGCGAGACCGAACTACGTCCGCCCGAGCGCTCCGAGAAACTGCCGCGACTGCTGCATGATGTAGCTCTCGGCGCCCCCGTATCCGATCGCGCGGTAGCCCTGCGCCATAGCCCATTTCGCATCGTCGGCATCGGACGCCGGCCAGCCGGCCGCGATGTTGTGACGCTTGCAGGCGTCGAGAATCTTCTGGGCCGCCTGCATCACCCGCGGGTGCTTCCGCTCTCCCGGCACGCCGTAGGCCAGCGCCAGGTCTCCCGTGCCCACCCACAGACAGTCGAGTCCCGCTCCCGCAATCTCATCAATCTGATCGATCGCCTCGGGATCTTCGATCAACGCAAACAGAAAGATCGTGTCGTTGATGCCGCGGAAATACTCCGCCGTCGGCACACGTCCCCAGCGCGTTCCTCGCCCCGGACCGAAACCGCGGTTGCCCGCCGGCGGATAGAGCGCGGCCTGGCGCAGCGCCCGCGCGTCGTCGGCGGTGCGGCAATGAGGGATCAGAATTCCCTGGACGCCCAGATCGAGGGCCAGCATCACCGCCTCGGGATCGCGCGGGCGAAGCATCCGCACCACGGGAACCGTTCCCCCCGCGAAGCACGACTGCACCATGCGGTCGAGCGTCGAAGGATCGACCGCCCCGTGTTCGCAGTCGAGCAGCACGAAGTCGAACCCCGCGTAGCCCAGAATCTCGCACAACCCCGCCTCGGGAAGCCGAACCGAACTCGACAGCACCGTCCCCCCGGTACGCAACGTCTGCACAACTCGGTTTTCACGGATCGACATAAGGTTCTCGACGGCGCGGAGTGACGGAGAGGATTGCGGGCCAGATCGTAGCACAGAAGCCCGAAAAAGCAGCCATCACGCCCGCGTGGAACAGGTGACGTCTGGCAGAGGTCTTGATGCGCCAGAGGTGATTCAACCCGAGGCGGTACGGTTCCTGCCGCGGCGAACATGTGCGGGCAAATTACATCCGCCGCACCGCGACCCGCAGCGACGCTCGCGTGAATCACATCGAGCGGACGCCTACGCCTGTGAAGCCAGCTTCACCTCGATCCGCGCAAGGATCTCGGCGGGCTCGGCCATGCGACCCGCACCGACCTGACCGCAGCTGAGCCATCCGGCCCCGGGGCCGATGACGTCGATCCCGTCGGCCTCCAGCTGCATGACGTTCCGCTGCACCGGCGACTTCCGCCACATCTCGGTGTTCATGGCGGGTGCGACGAGAATCGGACAGGTGACGGCCAGCGCCAGCGTCGACAGGAGATCGTCCGCCAGTCCGTGGGCCATCTTCGCGAGAAAGTCGGCCGAGGCGGGAGCGACGACCATCAGCTCGGCCCGCCGCGCCAGCCCGATATGCTCGCCGAGGAAATGTTCCTTCGGCGAGAAGAGTTCGCGATAGACCGGCCGTCCGGTCAGCGCTTCGAACGTCGTCGCTCCAATGAACTGCCCGGCCGCTTCGGTCATCACGACAGTCAACCGCGCCCCCGCCTGCACGAGCTTGCTCGCGAGGTCGGCCGATTTATAAGCGGCAATGCCGCCCGTGACGCCAAGCAGGATTTCGCGCCCGTTCATGGTGATGAGGACAGAGAAAGGGAAAGCTTGAGGGATGCAGAGACGGAGGGATTGGGCAAGGACGATCGCGCGGAACCAGCGAGCGTCGGCTTCACGAACGTCGGCGGGAAGTCCGAGGTCACTCGTTGGCGACTTCGCCCCCCGCCCGCGAGCTCAGCGCCTGATACAGGTCGGCATTGATGTGCTGCGACAGGAACCGCACGGAGCCGTCTCCGAGCAGGTGGAACGCTCCCCCCGGATGAAAGCTCGACGGCCCCCACACGCAGTCGAGCGAATCAAATGCCTTGTTGCCGCTCCCGTCCCGATCCGTCAGATAGTACGGGTAATAGTTAATCGAAATCTCCGGCCCCGCATAGCTCGGCGGGTTCCCCGCATCGTAACGCCGGGACGCAATCGCCGCCGCACTTCCATCGATCCACACCGCCGCCCCCGTATCGCGCGTCTCGGCGGTGAAGATCGTGTTCGACAGCCCGTCGCTGATATCGGAGAAGCGAGTGCGGCTGCGGTAATAGAACACGCCGTCGGGATCCTTCCACAGCCGCCCGATGTCGGTCGCCCCCATTCCGACGTAGTTCCGCAGCGCGTACTGCCCGAACTGCGTGTAAAGCGGATCGGTGCTGTGATCGGGCCCCGAGAACGACGGGCAGCGATAAACCGGCAGCACGATCGTCGCCATGGGCAGGTTCGACGCATCAAACGCCGAGACGTTGTAGTTGATGCGGTTGAAGATGTTCGCCCCGTCCACGGCCGGCAGGATGAGGCTGGCCCAGCCGTGCAGATGAAAGCGTTGCGGGCTGCTGACCCACACCCCGCTGTCGACGTCACTGGTGCTCGACGGCGGAAGAATGCGGTGCTGGTCGTGATAATTGTGGAATGCGATGCCCAGCTGCTTCAGGTTGTTTCGACAGGCCGTCTGCCGCGCCGCCTCGCGGGCCTGCTGGACCGCCGGCAGCAGCAGCGCCACCAGAATGGCAATGATGGCAATGACGACCAGCAGCTCGATGAGCGTGAAGGCTCGACGCGACGTGGTGCGGAGAAGGTTGGCCACAGACGGAGTCCGGTCTTAAGGATTTCGCTGCGATGCGTCCTGGCCCATGAAGCGCGTCGCTTATCAGAAGGTGAAGCAGGATATTCGGCGGAAGAGCGGTCGCGCCGCGGAATCGTAGCACGGGCACTCCTGCCCGTGCGAAACCGTGGTTTCTTCAGAGAACTCGCGTAGAGAAGCTCCCGCCCCGAGGCGATCGTGCATCGCAGTTCTTCTCGCCATTCTGCCGTCGTTTCGACGAATCCTGATCATCCAAAGAACGCAGCCGCACGCGGTTTTTCCACATTTCTGTGAATGCCGTGCCCGCGGATGTTCGAGGCCGCCCTACACCATGAACCGTAAGCCATTACTCGCAATGGCGTTGCGTCACGGAGCGGTCCGTTGTTTACGGGAATGCAAATTCAACGGAACGCGTGCAACCCTTTCCGGCGTCCCCGCGTCATACTCGAACGGTTCGATGCGCCGCGGTTCGTTCGATCCGGCGGAGCTCACACCCTGAAGGAACAGCTCGCATGTCTCGCACCTTTCGCGCTCTCTTCACGCAGCCAATCCTCGCGACCCTCTCCTCGCTGGCTCTTGTGCTGACGTTCGTCACGCCGGGCCACTCGCAGGAGGCCGCGAAGGCCGACCCCGGCACGGCGGAGGCGAAGCCCGGCGAGAAGCCCGACGGCAAGGTGCCTGTCCCCGTCATCACGTCGCTCCCGCGGATCCCCGCGACCATCCACGACTCCCTCCAGTCGCGCAACTTCGCCGAGGCCGTGAAGCGGATCGACGCCGAGCTGAAGACCGGCACGGCGACGGTGCCCGACTATCTTCTCTACCTGAAAGGACGAGCCCAGACCGAGCTGGCCAACTACGACGACGCGACCGCCACATTCAACACGCTGGAAAAGGAACACGCGAAAAGCGTGTGGGCCGCACGATCCCGCTTCGGCCGGGCCGACATCCTTTCGCGACAGCGCGACTACCGCGCGGCGGCCGAACTCTACCGTGTCGAAGCCGAGCGGCTTCTTTCCGCCGGGCGTCGCGACGAGCTGACCGGCGTCATCCTCGAATTCGCCGACCGCTACTTTGAAGGTGTCCCCGCAAAGGATCCATCACAGAAGAAGCAGCCCGAC